>DIDU01000142.1:7505-12897 GCA_002418295.1 Carnobacterium sp. UBA5792
CAGGTTCCAGCGTTTCAGTATAGAAAGTCTGCTCTTGCATATTGATATTAGGGCCAACAACTGGCTCCCCAATGGCTTTAATGGAAGATGTATAAGTCTCTCCAGTATCAGGATCGGTTCTTCTACCGCTTGCCAAACTGTAAACAACTAAGTCTACTTTGCCGCCAAATTCATTCTTTATATAATCGATGACTTCTTGCTTACTCTCATGGCTGAAGGCGTCTTGCACAAAGTTTTTAGCAATCAGACCTTCTTTTTCAGCAGCTTCTCGAAAAGCAATGTTGTTGTACCAGCCAGCTGTCCCTAGATTTCTTTCGTTCTTTGGTCCTTTTTCAAAAGAAACGCCGATCGTATCTGCTCCCGCGCCGAAAGCCAAGTTGATCCGAGTGGCTAAACCATAGCTTGATGATGCGCCAATGATCAATACTTTTTTTGGACCTTGGTAAGTCCCTTTGTTTTTCACATAGTCAATTTGATTCACTACTTCCTGTTTGCATCCAAGTGGATTGATACCTAGGGCTACGTTTCCCCGTATATTTTGGTTAAATTTCAACATAATTTATATTCCTCCTTTTCATCGTTATAGGAATATAATATCAGAAAAAGCATCTTAAGCATAAGTTATCTACTAAAATTTCNNTTAAACAAATAAAGTAAGTGCCCGACCTACTCAAACGGTCACCTTGGCTGAAGATTTGATAAAATCATTGATTTAATTGGAAATGAGTTAATTATAGTAAAAATTAAAAATGAGGAGGAACAGTAATGAATATTTACCCAATCAAGGCCTTTTCTGACAATTATATTTGGATGATTGAAGAAGGAACAGAAGCAGTGGTAGTCGACCCAGGAGAAGCTGAAGGTGTGATGGATTACCTGGAAGAACAGCAGCTGAATTTAACTGCCATTCTTTTGACCCATAACCACGAGGACCATATCGGTGGAGTAAAAGAAATCTTAGCGAAATACCCGGATACACCCGTTTATGGACCAGAAGAAACTGTACCCTTAGCTAATCGCATTGTTCAAGAAGGAGAAAGTTTCAAGTTATTGGGTCGAAATTTTCAAGTCATCAAAACAGGAGGGCATACTCATGGGCACATTAGTTTCTTAATGGGAGAGAAAGCTCTATTTTGCGGAGACGCCTTGTTCTCCGCAGGCTGCGGCCGAGTGTTCACTGGAGATTACCAAGCCCAATACGATGCCTTGCAGAAATTCAAACGCTTAGATGATGAAATACAAGTTTATGCAGCTCATGAATATACGCAAACGAATCTACATTTTGCCCATTCTGTGCAGCCGTCTAACAAAGCAATTTCTGAAGCATTAGATCAAGTCAATGATTTGCGTGCAAAAGAAGAGCCCACTTTACCGTCAACCATTGGCCGGGAGAAAAAAATCAATTTGTTTCTTCAGGCAGAGACATCGGAAGATTTTGTAGCCTTGCGCAAAGCACGTGATGATTTCTAAAGAGATATAGAAAAACGGATGAAAATGAGTAGATTTTTTAGTATGTTAAAATGTAATCTTAATTGAGCAATCCTGAACCATATCCTATTTTCTCAAATCTGACAGCTGAAACTTTTTTTTATCAATGCGATTCATTAGTCTAAAAGCCAAAAGAGATTTATACTATTAGTGAAAGAATTCATGGGATAGTAGGTGTATTTTTAAGTTATCAATAAAAAATTGTAAAGGAGAGAGTAGAAATGAACCATGAAGAAAAAATTCAGGTTTTAAAAGACATCGTTCAAATCAAATCTGTCAATGAAAATGAAGAGGAAGTTGCCAATTATTTGAAAGACTTGTTTAAAAAACACGAAATCGATTCAACGTTGGTCAACTATTCTCCAGGTCGCAGCAGTTTAGTTGCTGAACTAAGCAATGGAGAAGGTAGAGTATTAGGATTTACTGGACACATGGATGTGGTGGATGCAGGCGACGAATCTCAATGGACCTATCCTCCGTATGAAGGGCATATAGAAGGAAATAAAATGTATGGCCGCGGAACAACAGATATGAAGAGTGGGCTAGCTGCTATGGCAATTGCGATGATTGAATTGAAAGAAAAGAACACACCAATTAACGGGAAAATTAAGCTTCTTGCAACGGTTGGAGAAGAAATCGGCGAACTAGGCTCACAGCAATTAACTGAAGAAGGATATGCAGATGACTTAGATGGTTTGATCATTGGAGAACCATCTAATTACAATCTTGTTTATACTCATATGGGATCCATTAATTACTCAGTCGTATCCCACGGGNNACAGAAGCGAATCGAGCAATGGACAACATCACAGAAAAATACGAGGATGAAGTACTGGGCCGAACCATTCATAATGTAACTGTGATTCATGGGGGGAACCAAGTCAACAGCATTCCTGAAACCGCAAGTTTACAAGCTAATATCCGTTCCATACCTAGCTATTCAAATGATGATATTATCCATACACTTCAAGCAATCGTTGACAAATTAAATGAAAAAACAGATTATCATTTAGAATTGAAGGTTGATTACAATAAACAATCGGTTAAATCGCCTAAAGATTCTGCACTGATTCAAAGCATTTTAAACGTTTCTGATAAAGATCTTCCACTTACAGGGCTTTCAGCGACTACGGATGCAGCGGAATTTACAAAATCAGCTCAGCCGTTTGACCTCGTAGTTTACGGTCCTGGAGAACCAACCTTGCCACATCAAGTCGATGAATACGTTCAAATAGACAACTATTTGGATATGATCGAGCAGTATCAAAATATTGCAAAAGAATATTTGAAATAACAAAACGTTATTTCTTAAACGTTTATTTTCAAACCATCTTACAAAATAGACTAAGATTAGTATAGGGAGTTTTTTTCCAACGCATCTTAGTCTATTTATTGTTTTATTTGAACAAAAGAAGAGATGAACATTAAACAATTATGGTAAAATTAAAAAGAATAAAAGCCTTGAAAAAATATCAATTTGTTTCTTCGATTTAAGCAGGAAGTAAAATTAAGAAAGGAAATACAAAAAAATGGATTTCGAAACAGTGATGCAAGAGCTTGAGGCCTTAGGTAAGGAAAGAACGAAGAAAATATACCTATCTAACGGTGCCCATGAGCCGCTTTTTGGCGTGGCTACCGGTGCAATGAAGCCAATCGCAAAGAAAATCAAAATAAATCAACCTTTAGCTGAAGAGCTGTATGCTACTGGGAATTATGATGCCATGTACTTTGCAGGGATTATTGCCGATCCGAGAGCCATGACCGAATCCGATTTTAATCGTTGGATAGATGCCGCTTATTTTTATATGCTGTCTGATTATGTGGTGGCTGTAACATTAGCTGAGACCGATATTGCACAAGATGTGGCTGATAAATGGATTGCCAGCGGTCAAGAATTGAAAATGTCTACGGGCTGGAGCTGCTACTGTTGGCTTTTAGGTAATCGTCCGGACAATCAATTTTCTAAAAGTAAGATTTCCAATATGCTGGATATCGTGAAAAAGGAGATCCATGAATCACCAGAACGAACAAAAGCTGCGATGAATAATTTCTTATACACTGTTGGTATTTCATTTTTACCACTAAACGAAAAGGCCATTGAGGTCGCAAGAGAAGTAGGGACAGTAGAAGTCAAACGAGAAAATAAAAAAAGTAGTCTCCTAAATGCTCACGAAAGTATCCAAAAAGAAAAGGATAGAGGAAGGCTAGGTTTCAAACGCAAATATGTAAGATGTTAACGTCAGTTTTGCATAAAGGTGTTTATTTAAGAAGAACTAGATTATAAGTAAATAGAGAATTACTAGATTTTTTCGATTGGCTAGGAGGTTTTAGAATAGATGGGGATGATAGAAGAACATAGATATGTAGAAACGAATGGGATTAAACTACATGTTGTTCAAGAAGGTCCTAAAGAAGGACAACTGATTATTTTGCTGCATGGGTTTCCCGAGTATTGGTATGGGTGGCGCAACCAAATTTCTGATTTAGCAAATAAAGGATTCCGAGTATGGGCACCGGATCAAAGAGGATATAATCTCAGCGATAAACCTAAAAAAGTAAATGACTATCGCATGAATCATTTAGTTGAGGACATTGCGGGGTTGATCAAAGCTTCTGGAAAAGAAAAAGTGATTCTCGTGGGTCATGATTGGGGAGGAATCGTGGCATGGAGAGTGGCAAGAATGTATCCGGATCTGTTGCAGAAGTTAGTCATACTCAATGCACCGCATGAAGCAGCTATGAACAGGCAAATCTTACAGCACCCCATGCAAATTTTGAAAAGTTCATATATCCTTTTCTTTCAACTTAGAGGGATACCGGAGAGATTATTTGAACTGTCCGATTGGAAAATTGCAGTAAAGGCATTAAGGCACAGTAGTAAGAAAGGCACATTCAACGAGGAAGATTTGCAAAGGTACCGTACTGCCTGGTCTCAATTAGGGGCTATGCGTTCAATGATCAACTGGTACCGCGCCAATGTAAGCAGCCTTTCCGATCCAACTATCCCATCCAGAGTCACTGTGCCCACTCTAGTGATATGGGGAGCCCAAGATCACTTTTTGGGTCATGAGTTAGCCAGTAAAAGTCTTGAGTTTTGTGATGAAGGTCAGGGAATATTACTAGGGGAAGCTACTCACTGGGTACATCACGAAGAACCAGAACATGTCAGTAAGCTGATTGTTGATTTTATCAATAACATATAGTGCCATGAAAAAATGAAAGCAGAACGGTCTTTTAAAGAGACCGTTCTGCTTTTGCTCGTTTTGATAGAAAAAATCTGTTATTATAAGCCCATTTCTGACTTCAGACGGCTCAGCTCGTCTTCAACAGCAGCTGACCCTTCGCTAGAGTATTTTTCCTCCAGTGATTTAGCTTCATCCACCGGCTCTTGGTTTAATTCTGACATCGCATTGGCTTCATCCAACATTCGATCAGCTTTGTCTTCCATACGCGAGAATGAACCCATTGCACCTTGCGTTTTGCCAACAGATTCGCTGACGTTGTTCAGCTTTTCTTGTGTTTTCGCTACAGACATCTTGCCTTTGATCATGGCACGGCGACCTTTTAAAGTTTCAATATCAGAAGCCAATTTGTCATGCATTTGACGCATCTTCATCGCGTTTTCATGTGCAGCAGCATAAGACTGTGCTAAGCCGGTGCCAACATTTTCCAGTTCTTGTTTTTTCTTCAGGAAAATACGTGCATCGTCTTCATTGCCGGCTGACAAAGCTTTTTTGGCGTAATCGTTGTATTTCATCACTTCGGCTTCGTTTTGATCAACTGCACGTTTAGTACGGGTTTCTTCTGCAATGACCCCAGCAGTATTGCGCTTAACTTCTGCTAAATCTTCTGTCATATTACGTAAGTACTGATCAATCATTTTTTCTGGGTCTTCCATTCGGTC
>DIDU01000142.1:12970-17323 GCA_002418295.1 Carnobacterium sp. UBA5792
TGGAGCGTTGCCACCAAATAAAGAGCAGACCAATCAGCAGTACGCTGCCAATAACGATAAAGACAGTGATCCATGGTGACTTGGTAACTTCCATGATTCGATCAGCTGCATTTTGAAAAGCCCGGCTGAAAACTTCTTCATCTGACAAACTATTATCGTAGTAATAACGATCGATATAGTCTAAGAGGATATCACCAGCTTCTGCGTCAATAACGCTTTTTGCCTGTGTTCCGGTCACATAATAATCTGTATATTGACTCGGAACAGGTTCGTAGAATACAAGTAGGAGATGCGCCTCATCTGTAAACAACTCGTCATAAAGCTGATTGGCAAAGTTGGCCATTTCATCATTTGTTACATTCGTACTAGTAGAACCGTCGATGTTGTCTGTGATATAAACGTAAGGTTGAACGCCAGTTTTATCATAAAAGTATTTCAATCCTTTAGTTAATTCGGTTTGGTTGCCGATCCAACCGGCTTCATCTGTAAAATAGGCAGTTTCATTTACCGAGCTTTTATCTAATGGTTCACGTTCTATCGTTGATTTCGTGATATCATTCGAACCGCCAGAACTGCTCGTGGTGCTTCCGAACAATAAGCCACCGCTAAATAAAGAAAACAGAACAAACAAGATGAATAAGATAATCAGGATTGTCCCGCATCCACATCCGGAGTTTCCTCCTCCACCGCCATAATAACTTGGCCCTCGTCCATAACGCCGCCTTGATCCGCCTGGTATAAAGATGGGCCCTGGCCTGAAAATCGGTCCACTTGAACCGCGGTTTCCGCCATAAGATCCGCGACCGGATGAACCGCCGCCACCAAATGAACCACCGCCCCTACCGCCGCCGCTGCTGCGACCGGCACCGCCTCTGTTTCCACCGAACGAACCGCCGCCGCCGCGGCTTCCGCCGAATGAACCGCCACCTCGGCTTCCACCACCTCTGCCCATAGAAGTACCTCCTCCTTTATCGTCCCATTGTTTGCTTTAAATCTAGCATAGCAAAAGAAACTCTGTCAATTTTTACGCCTTAATGACTGAGGCTTCTATCCTGCTTTGCTGTGGTGCTTTTATGGATTTTTTAACAAATAGTTGGAGTTGTACTTGTAAATATTGCGGGAAACGAGCTGAGAAGTTTATAAAAAAATATAAAAAATAAACCATAGGTATATTCCTCCTATGGTTTATTTCTCTAATTATAATACAAGTTTTCAGTCGGATATACTGGATCATTGGTGATATCGATGCCCAGTTTTTTCATTGTCTGTTCGTTTTCGCTATTCAAAATAACAGTTGAATGAGCCTGTGTATCTTTTAAATTAGGCAGTTGGTGATAAGCAAGCTGCGCTGTCGGATTAGTCACCGCACTGATTGCTAATGCAANNGCAATCAGCAATTCGTTGGCACTCAATGTCGGAACTCTGCTGTTCAAATCATCAGTTTTTAAATGCTGGATAGTTTGCAGGATCATCGGAGCCAAAAGATCTATTTCATCTGAAATATTGGCCAGCGACTTTAAAGCATTCAGAATGGCAGCAGCTGAAGCATCCATCAGCGTTGTANNCTTGCAAGTTTGTACTGTTGAGTTTTTCTTGTACGGCTTTGGCATAATGGCGAGCCGGCAGCACCGGTATGCGATCTTCTTTTTTCTGATCAGTTTCTTCTAAGATCACTTGCATGCGACGTAATACTTCTTCATCGGCTGTACCCTTTTTATAATCATTTTCAACAGCAAAACTGCGACGGATGATTTCTTGTTTCGCAGCTTCTTGAATAATCTGATCATCAATGATACCTGTTTTTAGGCGATTGACCCCCATATCTGTTGGAGACTGGTAAATCGATTCTGTACCAGTGATTTTTTCAATAATACGCTTAATGACAGGAAAGGTTTCCATATCGCGATTGTAATTGACCGCTACTTCTCCATAAGCTTCGTAATGGTAATTATCAATGACATTCACATCTTTTAAATCAACTGTTGCAGCTTCATAAGCGATGTTAACTGGGTGTTTCAACGGAAGATTCCATACTGGGAATGTTTCAAATTTGGCATAACCTGTTTTATTGCCATGCTCGTATTCATGGTACATCTGATTAAGGCAAGTGGCCAGTTTTCCGCTTCCAGGTCCTGGTGCGGTTACTACAACGATTGGTTTTGTCGTTTCAATGTAAGGATTTTTTGCAAATCCTTCTTCTCCTACAATTGTTTCCACGTTCGTTGGGTATCCTTCAATTGCCCGATGCGTATAAACTTTGATGCCGCTTCGTTCCAGTTTTGTCATAAATACTTTGACAATCGGTTGTTCCTGGTAACGTGTGATCAATACACTATTGACAGAAATACCATAAGAACGATATTCATCGATCAAACGCAGTACATCTTGATCATAGGTAATGCCATAATCTTCACGAATTTTGTTTCGTTCGATATCTCCTGCATAAACACAAATGATGATTTCGGCTTGTTCTTTCAATGTTGCTAACAATTTCATTTTGGCGTCTTCATCAAATCCTGGCAAGACTCGTTTGGCATGCTTGTCACCAATTAGTTTTCCGCCAAATTCCATATAAAGTTTATCGTAATGTTGTACACGTTCCAAAATATAAGCCGATTGTTCGTGCAAATATTTCTCTGAATCAAATCCAATTTTTTTCATTATTTCCTCCCGCTTGCTTTCCGTTCCATTCTAAAGGCATTCTTTAGCAGCAGCACACTGTTTGTTCAAAGAAGAGCAGCCTTTATATATCTTTTATCATTATAAAGCTTTTAGGAAAATTGACAAGGGGAGCTCATTGAATGAAAAGGGGTTTTCTTGAAAGCTAAACACTTTTCGTGTAAGTTTAACGTATAGAAAACGTTTGCTTGCATATTTTGTCCAAACAACTTATTTAGTTGACTTGTTGTTTCGCAGTCAGTGTTTGAGTTAAATGAAAACGTCTGTTATAAGGTAAATAGCAGTGTAGACAAATAGAGCAATATGAAAATAAGATTGGCTTTTTTTAAAGTAGTATAAAAAATTGTAGGAGGAATATAACATGAAAACTGCTTCGAAAACTTGGGTGAACGCCATTGTACTAGTTATTGTATTAGCAATTAATTATATAAGCAGTACAGGAATGATAAATAACACAGATCAAAAAGAAATGTCTGATAAATACCTTACTCCCATCACACCTGCTCCTTTTACATTCGGTATATGGGGAGTAATCTATACACTGGTTTTTATATCGATTATTATCCTGATTTTAAATCGGAACAAAGAAAGCTACAAGCGAACTNNACATTATCGCCTTTATTCTGGTTATCGTCTCTTTTTAATGTGGGTTGGATTATTACTTTCTTATACGATAAAGTTTTGGTATCAACTGTCTTGATACTGGCTCTTACAGTAGTTCTCGCAGTGATCAATCGATTGATCGTAAAAATCAATGACAACAGGAAAAATATTTTATCTCTTACATTTGGGCTTTACAATGGCTGGTTATTAATAGCGACCATAGTAAATATCGCAGCCTACTTAGAAAAAATTAACTGGAAGAGAGGAGGACTTTCAGAAGAAACATGGGGAATTGTTTTGCTGAGTACTGCTCTTGTAATAGCTCTTTTAATGATGATCTTGCTAAAAAATGCAGCTTTTACGTTACCAGCAGCANNGGATCTACAAATTTTTAACTTCTCCTGAAGGATTTGATAACCTCTATTCTCGTTTACCGATAATTTCTATCGTGTTCAGCGTTATTTTGGTTATCAGTGCCTTAGCACAATTTAGAACCAACAAATGGAAAGTAGTACCAGTCCCAAAACATAATTTTCATTATAGAAAAGGAATGAATAGTCTCTAAACGATAGCTATAAATAGTCCTTTTTGAGTAATGAATTTATAGACTTTACCTACTTGTTGAGCTGTTCACCTCTAGTTTGAACAAG
Source organism: Carnobacterium sp. UBA5792 (assembly GCA_002418295.1). The sequence continues at coordinate 16,903 of DIDU01000142.1, forward strand.
CTCCTATTAAAAATCCCTGAGTTTGTCCTTGCATACAGAATAGGGCAGATTTCAGCAACAAATTTAGGATGAAAACTTTAAAATTTTATAAATCATCAAAAAATAGAGAAGAAATTATGTCGCATCCCCAAAGTTAGATTTGTTACGCTAATTTTTGAGGTGCGGCACATTCTTTTTGCTAAAAAGTTACGACAACTTCATTTTTGCCGGATTTTTTGGTTTTTCACGTTTTTCTCTCATTTGCATGGAATCGTTGTAACCCCAGAAATAAGTGAGTACAAATGAAACGATCAATGTAACCGCCGTTGCAAGCAGTGCAAACCAAAAGTTAGAGGTAATTCCTAATTCGGGGTCTATATAGGATGGAAGCCCAATAAGCGAACCGATAATGCTCCACATATTCACATTCAACAAACCGACA
>DIDU01000142.1:17332-18192 GCA_002418295.1 Carnobacterium sp. UBA5792
CGCACAGATAAAGGGACGAAGATAACGCAGTGTGATGCCATAAATGGCTGGTTCAGTAATGCCACAGAATGCGGAAATAGCTGCTGCATATCCAATTTCTTTTAGTTCTGTTTTTTTAGTTTTCATAGCGACTGCTAATGCTGCGCCTCCTTGTCCAACAATTGTCACACTTACCATGGCTGAGAGGTGGCTATATCCTAAAGTTGCAAAATCATTGATGTAGATCGGCATAATGCCCCAGTGCAATCCAAAAATGACGAGTATTTGATAAAAACCATCAATAATGGCTCCAAAAATAGGCGCGTTCCAGTTCAGGAAGGTTTCAAGACCGCTTGCTAAAGCAAAAGATAACCAGGTAATGACTGGCCCAGTGATCAAAAAGGTGATCGAAGTGACTAATCCGATAATGATGATAGGGTTAATAATTGCTTGCAGAAAAGCAGGAACCCATGTTTTGAGCCAAACTTCTAGTTTTTTTACCAGCCAGGCAGCTAATATCATGGGGAAAATGGAGTAAGAATAAGAAACAAACGGAAAATCAACGGACCCGATCGATAAAACATTCAACCCCTTGTCAGCAGCTTCGAGCAGGGTCGGATAGGAAATGGCACCGCCGATGACGGCTGTTAAAACGGCATTTCCGCCTAATCTAGTGGCAGCATTGAAACCAATCAAAATAGGTAAGAAGTAAAAGACTGCATCAGCCATTGCACTGACCAGCAAATAAAAATTACTCACTTCAGATACTATATTTAATCCAGTTAATAAAGACAATAAGCCTTTCATCACACCTGAGGCAGCAAGAATACTAATGATCGGAGTCATGGATCCCGTGATGGTCCCTAATAAAAGATTGAAAT
>DIDU01000142.1:18465-18624 GCA_002418295.1 Carnobacterium sp. UBA5792
TTTTGGATAGCCTCATCGTTGGCTTTTGATTCATCCGTTAAATAAAATCTGAGGCGTGTAACACAGTGGATCAAACCGTCTATATTCTCTTTTCCGCCGACATAACGAATAATATTTTCAGCTAAACTTTGGTAATCTTGTGTATGTTTCATTGCGGTT
>DIDU01000142.1:18680-24739 GCA_002418295.1 Carnobacterium sp. UBA5792
GTTTCATTGCGGTTCACCCCTTTTATGTATTCGGTTCGTTAAATGTATATTCTCATATCTGCGCTGATCGTTCCACTATTTGACTCAGGAGTTTCTATGTTTTTATGCTTTATTGTGAACCGCGAATTTACGAGATAATCTGCAAAATATTTTTATGTACCTTATCGTTAGAGAGTTAGCCTTATTAAGGCACTTAAATAGAGTTTACGTGCCCTAACACTGGAGATTTACTCTCGTTAAGGTACTTAACTAGGATTTTCGTACCTTAATGCCAGAAAAACAAACTCTTTAAGGTACTTAAACAGTTTTTTGACTTTAGCTCATTTATTTGAGTTTATCATCTGGCAAAACAATATGAGAAATTCATAAAGAAAAAATTTTTTCAGATTACTGATTGAAAATGCACCGAATATAAAATCAGATTGTAAAGTCAATTAGCTTGGTATAATGCATTTCTCTCCTTATAATGTATAATAAGAAGAGTTCAAAGGAAGGAGGAAAGAATATGAATCGCGGAAAAAAGAATTATACAGCTTATCTATCTTCCGTTGTTATTTGTGTCCTCTTTACGATATGGGGAGCAATACCTGGAAGCTTGCTTGGTAAGTATTCGATGAATCGTGTCGCAGAAGTACTGCAAAATTTTATTTCGACAGAATTTGGCTGGCTGTATGTGCTGTTAATGGTAGTGATTCTGGTAACAGTTGTCTATTTACTATTTTCTAAATATGGAGACATCAAACTGGGTCGGCAAGAAGATAAACCAGAATTCAGTTATTTCTCTTGGGTTGCTATGTTGTTTAGTGCAGGAATGGGAATTGGATTAATTTTCTGGGGAGTGGCTGAACCTGTTATGCATTTGCATGATCCAGCTATTCCTTCTTCTGATAAATTAGCAAATGCTAGAGAATCCATGTCCTACACTTTTTTTCACTGGGGACTGCAACCATGGGCTTTATACGCGCTTATTGGTCTGATTATTGCCTATACGACTTTCAGGAAAGATAAGCCGGCTATTATTAGTGAGAGTGTCACGCCGTTGTTTGCAAAGAGGTATAGAGGGACTATTGGTACAATTGTGGATACGATCGCTATTATTGCCACCGTATTTGGAGTGGCCACTTCTCTCGGATTAGGAGCTCAGCAAATCGCAGGAGGGCTTAGTTTTTCAATCAGCTGGATCCCAAATACATTTGCTATTCAGTTGGCCGTTATCGTAATTGTGACAGTTCTTTATCTAATCAGTGCCACAACTGGACTAGACAAAGGAGTTAAGATTTTAAGCAACGTAAACATTGCATTAGCTGTCCTTTTGATGCTGGCTGTTCTCTTTATTGGACCGACAGCGTATCTGTTAGATTTATTTGTGCAAAGCATCGGAAATTATTTCCAAAAATTGCCGGGAATGAGTTTTCGTTTGGCAGCGTTTAGTTCCGAAAATAGACAATGGATCGACAAATGGACCATTTTTTATTGGTCATGGTGGATTTCATGGGCACCTTATGTATCTTCATTTATTGCTCGGATTTCAAAAGGAAGAACGATTCGAGAATTTGTCGGAGGCGTGCTGATCGTACCAACAGTCTTCACATTTCTTTGGTTTTCCGTATTTGNNGGGATTTGGCAAGAACTGTTCAATAATAACAACCTTATCCAAGTTATTACGGAAAAAGGAACAGAAACAGGTCTATTTGCGATGCTGGAAAGTTATGGAAGTATTGGAAAGGTGATCACAGGTATCGCTATCTTGCTGATTTCAACTTTCTTTATCACTTCTGCCGATTCGGCTACTTATGTGTTGGCTATGTTTAGTACAAATGGTAATTTGACGCCGCATGCACGGGTGAAACTCCTTTGGGGGATTATTATGTCCAGTATAGCAGCGATTTTACTTTATGCAGGAGGGTTAGAATCTCTGCAAGCTGTTGCCGTACTTGGCTCGTTTCCATTTTTATTCGTTGTGATTCTAATGGGCATCAATTTCTTTAAATGGCTCGGAGAAGAAAAGATAATAAATGGAAAAAATTAAATNNTAATATAGGAAAAAAGATGCCTCAAACGAAGCATCTTTTTTTTTTGAATTTAATTTGTATAGTTGTCAAAGTACCCTTGGATATAGACGATCGGGGTTCCTTTGTCTCCGCTGCCGGACGTTAGATCAGATAATGAACCGATCAAGTCTGTTAATCTGCGTGGAGTAGTTCCTTGTGCTTCCATCGCCCCGACTAAATCTTCTTTTTTATTTTCGATATATTCGGAAATGGATTGTTTTAATTCTTCTCCGCGAAGGTGAGAGAAGTTATTATCAGCCAAGTATTTTAATTTTACTTCGTTTGGTGTGCCTTCAAGGCCTGAAGTATAAGCAGGTGAAACAACTGGATCTGCAAGTTCCCAAATTTTTCCAACCGGATCTTTGAATGCTCCATCGCCATAAACCATGACTTCAATGGTTTTGCCTGTTAACTCTTTTAACTTAGCTTGAATGCCATCAACAATGGGCTGGCAATTATTTGGAAAGAGTTTCAACGTATCTTCTGTTGCTTTATTTGACCCTAAAAGACCATAAGCTTCATTAAATCCGCTGCCGTTGATTGAAGTTGTTAAAATATCATCAAGGCCATAGACCGTTTCAGCACCGTTATCAGTTAAAATACGTTTCGTCCTGAAGCGAGAATGGATATCACTTGTTAAGACGTGTTTCGTATACGTTAAAATAGTTTTTGGATTATTTGAGAAAATGACTTCACACGTTGCACCTTCAGCTTCAATCAACTCTCGATAGTAATCGATGTAATCAATCCCAGTAAAGCGGTGCTTTTTATAACCGAAATGCTCACGGAACTCAGCTTCAGTTAAGGTGTCGGTCCATGGATTTACCCCTCTGACATCTAATTCATCAATCTCAACAAGCTGATTGCCAACTTCATCTGAAGGATAGCTCAACATTAAGATGATACTCTTTGCGCCTTTGGCAATACCACGCAAGATATTTGCAAAGCGATTACGACTCAAGATTGGGAAAATGACGCCGATTGTTTCGTCACCAAATTTTGCTTTGATATCTTCAGCAATATCATCAATCGATGCATAGTTTCCTTGTGCGCGCGCCACTATGGATTCGGTTATAGTAACAATATCCCGATTTTTAAATGAAAAACCTTCATTCTTAGCTGCGTTTAATACCGTTTCTACTACAACTTGTTCGATATCGTCGCCTTTATTGATAATTGGACCACGAAGTCCACGTACTACTGTTCCTACTGTGTTTTCCAATATAATCTCTCCTAATTATGATGCTCTATATGAATAGTTGAAATAAACTATCCCCTATTTATTCATTATACCTTTCTAGATAGCTATAAGTAAAATAGAATATGATACTAAATGAATATAGTTCATCATTAGAGCAGTGTTCTTCTTTTACTTATTCAATACTGCTAGATGTCTATTTCAAAGCCTGTTATCGTTTAAACCATTAGTGAAAATGCGGATTTAAGCTCTTTGCAGAATTCAAAAGGAGTTTATGTACCATAACGATAGGAATTTCTATTCGTTAAGACATGTAAAGAGGATTTACGTACTTCAACGTTAGAAAATTATGCAGGTTAAGGTGCATAAACGAGGTTTATGTGCTTTAACGCTGGAGATTCGATCTCTTTAAGGTAGGCAAATAGAAACTGCATATTTTAACATAAGCTAAATAAGGCAGTTCTCATTTTCAAATGCTAAAAAATCCTGAAAAACTTGTTAAAATGGCATTTTAATGTGTTTTCCTGTTAAACTTGAGATAAACAGCAAATGAGCAGGGCAAAAGGAAAGGCGGAATTAANNAGCAGCGAAGAATTTAGTGACTTATTAAAAGCCTATAAAATCGAAACGCTAATTGATATTCGTTCTTATCCAGGCAGCAAATATATGCCGCAATTTGATAAAGAAAATATGGAAAAATGGGTACCTGAACAGGACATTCGCTATCTGCATCTGCCTGTATTAGGCGGCAGAAGAAAGAAAAATCGTGAAATAGATGCAACGTTGGTCGATGGCTGGAGAAACACTGCTTTTCGCAATTATGCTGCATATAGTTTAACAGAAGAGTATGAAAAAGGAATCAGCGAACTGATGGCCATTGGAAACGAAGAACGCGTATGTTATATGTGTTCTGAAAGTGTACCATGGAGGTGCCATCGGCTGATTGTGTCAAATACATTGGCATCAAAAGGGCTGAAGGTTCATCATATTATGACGGAGAAAAAAACGATTGAACATGAGATCGGAATGTATGGAGCAAAAGCTGTCATTGAAGGAACAACCATTATTTATCCCAAGCAGCAAGCAGATACTGAACTACCTACTGAATAATGCTGAAATTTTTATAGGAATAGATTAAAAACTGCCGCTTATGTTTTCACTAGCATAAGCGACAGNNTCGCTCCATTTGCAATTACGCTGTTTCCAATGGAGACTGTTTAGTTCATTTCTCGCACGGCATAATAATTGCCAACATTGTCTCTGAAGTTGAATGTTCTAAAATTACCTTGATAGACGTATTCACCGGTATAATAATCATCTTTTTCCAGCTGATCATGAATCTCTTCAAAATTAGGAGTATCAATTAAGATAGAAGGTTTGTTGTCCGCAACTTCCGGGGAATGTTTTCTGATGAATTCATTATCAAATAATTGAAAATGACAATACAGTGACAGTGCAAGCGTAATCGTAACGGAAGCACCCAGTTCCACGCGCGCAACTTCTTCGGCTTTAAAATAGTGTTTCCAAAAAGAAGCATTTTCTTCCACATTTTCAACATACAACATAATCGTGATCTTATTGGTCATCTGACATTCTCCTTTTTAAGAATTTTAAAAACGGATAATGATGCTACTACCATGAGTTAATAATAGGATAAATAAAACATAAAGTCGATTAAGATAGCTTCCAACGAACGTGCATACTAAGATTTTATCTGATTAAAATTATTCACTAATTTAAATATTCTTTAAATCGAAATGTCTTTAATGGGTCTATTTCAATGACAGGATGTTATACTATAACTGATTTGAAAAATCCATTAATAGGAGCGTGCACTCATGATTATAGGCGTTGAATTAGATTTTGTTGTAAAGGATAGCAAAGCTGCTTTGAATCAGTACAAATCCATATTTGATGTTACAGTAGTTGAGGAAACAAATTTTAAAACAGGCAGTAATGAAGTGGTGTTTACTATTTATGATACGCGTTTTCATATGCTCGATGAAAATCCTGAATATCAATTATTCGCACCGAAAGAAGGCAGTAGGCAATCCTTCTGGTTCAATGTAACCGTTCCTGACATCCAAGAAACAAGTGATAAGGCTATTGCTGCAGGAGCAACAGAAATTCAACCTGTTACAAGAATGGAAGAAATGGGTCTATCCAATGCGGTGTTTGCTGATAGCTTTGGGTACGTGTGGATGTTACACGAAATCCACCATGACGTATCATTTGAAGAACGTGAAGAAATTTTGAGTAAGGATTTTGAATAAACGATAGACCAGCCTTGTCTGATGAAAACTTCAGATTATAAAGAGGGTGTTTCTGAATAGCAATTACCGAAGGAGATTTTTACATGAATTTAAGAGAACAAATCAGCCAATATCAGCCTTATAATGCTCAAGAAGCGAAAGAACAAGAAGTTATGCTGCGTTATTTGGATACATTTGATGATTTGCTGACACGTGAAAATGAATTTGCTCACTTTACTGCATCAGCTTGGATCGTTAATTCGGATCGATCGAAAGTAGTGATGGCGTATCATAATATTTACCAATCTTGGTCCTGGGTCGGCGGTCATGCGGATGGGGATGCAGATTTGCTATATGTGGCGTTGAAAGAAACCGAAGAAGAAACAGGCTTAACGGCGATTATTCCGGTCTCAAAGGACATTTACTCACTTGAAATTTTAGGAGTCCCAGCGCATATAAAAAAAGGCGAACCGATCGCCACACATCTGCATTTGAATCTGACGTATTTAATTGAAGCGGACGAAAATGAAGAAACAACTATTAAACCAGATGAAAATA
>DIDU01000142.1:24770-29255 GCA_002418295.1 Carnobacterium sp. UBA5792
TAGATATGGTTGAAATTTTCAAATTGGGCGAGATGGAAATAAAAATAGAAGATGTCCAAAGAATGTTGCTTAAAGCTAAAAACGATGAAGATTCTACAGTTAACGAGTACTTAAAAAAATGCGATAATCGAACATTAGAAGCTTTTTTAAATGGCTTGATTGTCTATAAAAGAGGAAGACGAGAACCAAAACCGGGTGAACCGCAAAAACAAGAATTTATGATCAAGAATGAGCGAAATGTGAACAATGTTTTATTGAAGAAAATAAAAATTGCACTTGCTCTGACAAGTGAAGAAATGCTGGACATCTTAGATGAAGCAGGAGTGCATTTGTCTAAAAATGAATTGAGTGCAGTATTAAGAAAAGAAGGTCAGCGCAATTATAAAGAATGCGGCGACAGATATGCTAGAAACTTTCTAAAAGGCTTGGCATTAAAATACCGCGATTAAAAAATGGAGAGAGTAAAAAAAGAGGAATCAGTTATGCAGTCAAAGCTGCACAGCTGATTCCTCTTTTAATGTTTTATGGAGTGTTTCTGCTTTTTTTAGTCTTCGGTTGTTTCGTTCATCCAACCTGCTTTATCAAACAAGTAGAAGCAGATACTTAAAATAATTCCGACAACACTTGCTAAAATCATACCTTTTAATTCAACACCAGCAAAGTTAACTGTCAAGCCGCTTAAACCAGCCACAAAAACGATCGAAGTTAAAATCAGATTTTTCGATTTACTGTAGTCAACTTTCGATTCAACCAATAAACGCAAGCCGCTTGTTCCAATCATTCCGTAAAGCAAGAAGGTCACGCCGCCAATAACATCTCCAGGAATAGTAGAAATTAAAGCTGCTAAGGGTCCGACAAAAGCCATACAAATTGAAAAAATAGCCGCTCCGGCAATTACACGAACACTATAGACGCGTGTAATGGCCATTACTCCGATGTTTTCACCATAAGTAGTTGTTGGAACTCCACCAATTAAACCTGATAATGCAGAAGCAAAATAATCAGCAAATAAAGAACGGTGCAAGCCTGGGTCTTTCATCAAGTCCCGCCCAATCACATTTGAAGTGACTACTTGGTGGCCGATGTGTTCCGAAGTTAATACGAGAAGGACGGGCAGCATAGTTAGAATAGCATGTACATCAAATTTCGCCCATTGAAAATGCGGCATAGTAAACAAAGAAGTTTCCAAAACTGGTGTGAAGTCGACCATCCCAAAAGCGATAGCTGAAAGATAACCTACAATAATAGAAATTAAAATAGGAATCGTGGATAAAAATCCTTTAAATAAAACAGATCCTAGAATAGCAACACCTAACGTGATAAAGAAAACAATAAAGTCTTGGGTTGCAGCCGTATCCGTCATCAAATTGGCGCCGATTGAACCGCCTTGAACCGTATTGCCTGCTAATTCCAACCCAATCAAGGCAACGACGGCCCCCATTGCGGCTGGCGGAAGCACAATATCAATCCACTTTGTACCTACGCGGTGAATCAGAAGAGCTAAAAGACACCCTATAATACCGAGAACAACGAAAGCACCTTGTGCATATTGAAAGCCTTGGTTAGCAATGATGATGCTGGTTGGGCCGATAAATGCAAAACTGGAACCCAAGTAAGCTGGGGCTTTTCCTTTTGTGATCAAAATGAATAACAATGTTGAAATACCATTCATCAATAAGACAATACTCGGGTCGATTCCAAAAATAATGGGAACTAAAACCGATGCTCCAAACATAGCAAACGTATGTTGTAAGCTAAGAGGAATAAGTAATTTCCCTGGGACCTTTTCATCGACTTGTATCATTTTCTTTGTTGACATCTATGATTCCTCCTATTGGGCATAAAAAATGCCCTTTTGAATTTATTATTCGCAAAAGGACCTAAGGTATCAAATATGGATTTGTTACCCTTTTTAATCTCTCTGGATTAATTTAAAAGGATTTTGCTTCATTTATTCTAGCAGTAAACATTCTAAATTACAATCTTCTCTTGTTAAGAAATGCAACTTTAGAAAAAGGGTTGTAATACCAAGGGCTATTAGTTGCATCTTACATAAATTAGCGTTAAACTTTATTTGGTTACAAAAAATAAGTGAAAAGGAGTTTGGTAAAATGACTAAAAATATCGGTATTTTAGTAGGTAGTTTACGCAAGGCCTCCTATACAAAAAAAGTAGCAGAAGTATTGGCAAATATGTTCCCTGAAGATTATAATGTATCTTTTATAGAGATAGGTGACCTTGATCTTTATAATCAAGACTTTGATGATGAAGGAAATGTTCCAGAATCTTGGAAAACATTCCGCCACACAATGGAATCTATTGATGCTGTTTTATTTGCCACTCCGGAGTACAATCGTTCTGTTCCCAGTGTTTTGAAAAATGCGATCGATGTTGGTTCTCGCCCTTATGGTGCTAGTGTTTGGGATACAAAACCAGCAGCAGTTGTCAGTGTTTCACCTGGAGCAATCAGCGGATTCGGAGCCAATCATCATTTGCGCCAATCCTTAGTATTCCTTAATATGCCGACTCTTCAACAGCCAGAAGCTTATATTGGAAATGTACTCAACCTTTTAGAAGAAGATGGTTCAATTACTAATCAAGGAACTTTAGACTTCTTCCAAATGATTATCGATTCATTCGTTGAATTGATTAAGAAATATAGCTAAATGATAATTATGGAAAAGCATGTTCACACTTATTTAAGTGATCGTGCTTTTTTTTGCTCTTATTTTTTCTTCACGCTTTTTAGGTTTTAATGGTAAAATTAAGTATGCTTATACAATTTGGTTTTTATTTCAGAGCTGAATTCATGTATTCAGAAAAGAAAATAAAGTAGCTTAGGAGGGATTTATGAGTTTACTGATTATGGTATTATTGTTACTAGTGAGTTTATTGATTTCCAATGTTATTAGTCATTACATTCCATATGTACCAACTGCGCTGATCCAAATAGTATTTGGGGTAATGTTGGCATTGGTGTTTAAAGACGTTTCGTTTGGATTAGACTCAGAATGGTTTTTACTATTATTTATCGCACCGCTTTTATATAATGATGGACGCCACTTTCCTCGTGAAGAACTATGGAAAATGCGAGCGCCTATTTTTGGCAATGCTATTTTCCTTGTTTTGTTCACCACAATTGGTNNTGCTTTAGCCGCAATCCTGTCTCCTACTGATCCTGTTGCAGTAAACGGAATAGCTAAACGGATCCGTATTCCTGAAAAGATTTTAAGTGTCGTTAGAGGGGAATCGCTGATCAATGATGCTTCTGGTTTGGTAGCCTTTAATTATGCCGTAACAGCTGCCGTAACAGGTTATTTTTCATTAGAAAAAGCAGTATTTGATTTTTCATATATTTTTATTGTTGGGGCACTTTCAGGTCTAGTTACCAGCTTGCTGATTACCTGGATAAGATATAGTTTGCGCAAACAAGGAATTGGAGATGTGACGTTTTATTCCTTAGTACAAATTTTAACTCCATTTATTATCTATATCGCTACAGAAGAATTACTGGGAGCTTCAGGAGTGATAGCCGTTGTCGTAGCGGGCTTGTTACATGCAATTGCTTCAGAAAGAACAGAAACAATTGCTGCGGAAGAAAAAGTCCTAACAGAAAATATTTGGTCGATAGTCTTGTTTATTTTAAATGGGATTGTGTTTCTTTTATTAGGATTGAATATCCCTTCTTCTATGTCTGCAACCGTTGAAAATCCTACAATCGGAAACTGGCGGGCTATTGGTTATGTGTTAGCAATCGGGATCATTATTTTAAGTATCCGTTTTATCTGGTCTTATCTTTTTACGTTTTATCAGTATCATTTTCGCAAAGCAACAGAAGCAGATAAACCAAGTCTTAAATCAAGTCTATCCTCGAGTTTAACAGGTGTGAGAGGGACAGTGACGATGGCCGGAGTTCTTTCTCTTCCTTTGTATTTAGAAAGTGGAGCGATATTTCCTGAACGTTCGCTGATTCTCTTTTTAGCAGCAGGAGTTATTCTGTTTACCTTGGTTATGGCAACTGTCTTTTTACCGTTGTTAAGTGAAGAAGAAGCTGCAACTGATGAAGAAGAATCCGTTAAAGATGCTAGCTTAGTTCGAGCTCAGCAAAAAGTACTATTGGCAGCCATTCAAAAAATCAAACAAGAAACAAATGAAGAAAACCAAATGGTCGCCTTTGCTTTAATGGATGAATACAAAGCTATGTTCAAGAAGATGCAGCCGGAAAAGAGTGCATTAGAAACAAAAGATTACCAAAAAAGAATTACAGAAATACGTCTTTTGGGATTGAAAGCTGAAAGAAAGTATATTCAAGAGGCCATGCAAAGAAAAGAAATAGATCAAGAAACCTTTGAGATATTGGAAACTTCCTATGATCATCGTGAAGAAATCCTTTCTCTTGATATGGGGTCCAGTGTAAAGCACATTATTGGAAGTACTATCAGAGAATGGAAACGATTTAAGAGAAGGATTAAGGGGAACAAAGAT
>DIDU01000142.1:29294-34512 GCA_002418295.1 Carnobacterium sp. UBA5792
AAATAAACAAAAAAGAGCTCCGATCATTCGTTTAGTGTTATTAGATTACCAAAAAATGTTATCACGAATTAGGCTGAATACTAGACGGTATGATGAAACAATAGAAGAAAAGAAAGATAATTTACGAATCAAAGTGATGGATACAGAACGCTTTGAAATTCACCGCATGTACGAAGCTGGAGAAATTAGTAATGAGCAAGCTAGAGAACTAAGACGATTTATTAACTATATTGAAAATGTTACTTTATATGAATATGGTGAATAAGATAGAAAAGAAGCTAAGTTATATCTCTTTAGATGTACTTAGCTTCTTTTACATTTATCCAATTCTTTAAAGTGTTTGAAAAAACAACCGCCGCAATTAATAGTAATACAACAAGCAAAAATTTGTCTCTCGCTACGCTTCACTATTTAAAAATGGTATCTTTCTGTATCAAACACATTATTAATCTGAAAAATAATCTTTTAATTTTTCCAATAATTGATGGCTTTGCGTATTCAGTCCTTCTAGTTGAACCTCGACATCTTGTGCTTTTAGTTTTTTAACAACCGTTAGAATAGCTTCTACGCTGGTGTCGTCCCAAATATGCGAATGGGTAAAATCTAAGATCACTAATTTTTCAACTAAAGGTTCTTCAAAAGCTTTCATAAAATCATGTGTAGAAGCAAAAAATAATTGACCGTGAATCATAAAACGCGTGCCTTCTTTGACTACATCGATAGTTGAAATCTTTGCGATAAAAGCAATGATGNNTACACCAATGGCTAGATTATGAGTATACAAAACAATCGCAACCGTCAGAATCATAATAGCTCCTTCGGTAATGTGCACCGTTTTAACGTAATGAAAACTAGACCAGTCAAAGGTAGCAATCGCAACAGTGATCATAATACCGATCAGTGCAGCAGTAGGGATTTGAATCATTAAACCTTTTAAAACCACGATCAGAAACAATAAGAATAAACCGGCAGTAAACGTAGACAATCGCTTTCTACCACCTGATTTAACGTTAATAACGGCTTGTCCGATCATGGCACAACCAGCAGGTCCACCAAAAAAACCTGTAATGATGTTTGCCAGGCCTTGTGATTTGACTTCACGTTGCTGATCGCTTGTTGTTTGCGTCATCTCGTCTACTATCGGAGCGGTTAAAAGGGATTCAAGCAACCCTACGATCGAAAGCGCCAGAGCAGTCGGGAAAATGATAGCCAAGGTTTCAAAATTTAAAGGAATAGCCGGCAAAGCTAAATGTGGAAGTCCCCCACTCATGTCACCCATATCTCCTACAGTTTGGACTCCCAAAGGCAGGAAAATCGAAGCAGCTGTCATCAGAATGATGGCAATCAAAGCTGGCGGAACAGATTTGATCACTTTTGGAATGATGTACATTAACGCAATTGTTAATCCAACCATTAGGTAAGCTGGTAAACTGCTGCCTAATAACTGCTGGATTTGAGCTGTGAAAATCAATAATGCCAACGCATTAACAAATCCCAACATCACTGATTTTGGAATAAACTTCATTAACTTCTGGATTCCTAAGTAGCCCAATACTAACTGGATAATACCGGTTAAAATCGTAGCAGCCACCATATAGTGAATCCCATGGTTCTTTATCAAATTAACCATCACAAGTGCCATGGATCCTGCAGCGGCCGAAACCATTGCGGGACGTCCGCNNGAAGCAAATAAGGCGGTCATAGGATTGACTCCGGCAATCAGAGCAAAACCAATGACTTCTGGAATTAAAGCAATAGAGGTCACCATGCCAGCGAGAATATCATTTTTTGTATTTCCCAGCCATTCTTCTTTTTTTATCGCAATTAACATTATTTCATTCCTTTTCTTTAAAATTTTTAACTTTTTCAACTTATAGAATAGAGCACTATAGATCTGACTTCTATTTTATTATGCCTATAGCAGCTTTAGCTTCCCTACAGCTTTTAGTTAAAATAAATAACTCATAAGTAATCCAACAGTTAATAAGAACCCAAAGAAGGTAGTTGTCAGAGCAGTTGCTTTCATTGCTATACGCATATATTGTGGCTCAGCCGATCCTTTACGAAAGCCTTGAATGGCTTCGAAGGGTTTTTTTACCGTTAAAAAGACCACAAAGGCCCAAGAACTGATATATCCTGTCATAACCAAACAGACAAGCCACAAATACGAAATAGCAAAGGCACTAGTTAATACTAGCAAGGCTTTCTTTTTTCCAAGAAGAATCGGCAATGTTTTTCGTCCGCCTTTTTTATCTTCTTCCATATCGCGGATGTTATTGGATAGATTAATGGCCCCCACTAAAATCCCGATGGGAATGGAAATCAACAGGCTTTGAAGGGTAAGGGTCGGTGTTTGAACAAAGAAAGCAATTAAGATGAATCCTATGCCCATTGATGCTCCAGAGAACAGTTCCCCAAAAGGAGTATACGCAATGGGTAAGGGCCCGCCGGTATATAAATACCCAATGGCCATTCCCAATAAGCCGATAAGTGCCAACCACCAACTGCTATTCAGACAAATATAGATACCGATAACAGCAGCTAAAATATATAATAAGACTGCTGTGGTTAAGACGTTTTTTGGCTGTAATCCGTGTCGCACAATACCTCCGCCGATCCCTGTAGAGTCGGCTGTATCCAATCCGCGTTTAAAATCATAATATTCATTAAATAGATTTGTTGCAATTTGAAGCGCTAAACAGGCTGCCATCATTGCAACAAATAAAAGCCAGTTGATCTTTGATTCAGACATGGCTAGGACAGTTCCCAAAATGATTGGAGAAAAAGTCGCTGTTAAAGTATGTGGACGCGTCATTTGCCACATCAATTTTGCAGGACTTACTTCTTTTTCATATTCCATAAAATAGTTCAACTCTCTTACTGTAATATATTTTCCTATTCGTGTTGCATACAGAAAATGAAAGTCTGTATTGCTAGCGACTTTGCTAATTATATAAGATACGTCTGATGATTTAAAGGCCAAAATAGAGAAAACAGGAGAATACGAAAATAAGCGTCATTTATTTCTTTATTGTGAAATGAAAAGAAATTCATTATAATGAGATTAAAAGAAAAGAGGTAAAAAATGAATTGGAATAAAGAAACAGCAGAATTGAAAGTACATTTTTCACCTTATTTTAAGGGTTTATGGTACATTACAGATGGTAAAAAAATCCTAGCAGCAGAGAATGAAACGGATTTGGTATGGTCGGCCAGTATTATAAAATTACCTATTTACCTGTATTATTATGAAAAAGCTATGCAAGGCGAAATAGATTTGGCAACGGAAGTCAACGTTCCAGTCAAGAACCGAGTAACTGGGTCTGGTATTTTGCATTTATTAACATCGAGAGAAACATGGACATTAGAAGAATTACTGCAATTGATGATTGCTGTTTCTGATAACGAAGCAACCAATCAACTCATTCAATACGCAGGATTGAAAGCGCTACAAAATTGGATAGCTACTAAAGAATGGAGCGAAGAAATTAAATTACGTCGTTACTTAATGGATTATGCCTCGGGAGTGACGAATGAAGTTTCAGCCAGAGGAGCGGTAAATATCCTGCAAGATATCCTGGCATTAGGCAAACAGCAGGCAGAATGGAAAGATCGTATTGAAAAACCTTTGTTGAAACAACAATTCCGCAACGGGCTGCCAGGAGCCTTAGATGAGCGAGAACTGCCTATTTTGGAAATGATGAATAAAACTGGAGAAGACAATGGCATTCGACATGATGTAGCTTTATTCCGTTATCATGATCAAGAGTTATTTGTAGGTGCGTTGACACACGAGGTTAAAGAAGAAGCAAAAGCGTATGAATGGATGCAAGAACTTGGAAAACGAGCCTATGAAACAGTCAAAGCTGCTGATGCCGAAAAAGATAGGAAAGAAGCTTAAAGAATAGTGATAAAAAGGATGAGATAAATGAAGAAAATGATAAACGCGAGCTCAACATTTTTATGGACTACTCCTGAGCCACATGAAGTAAAAGAACTGCTCAGAAAGCAAGAACGGAAAGAAACGTTTTATCAGTTAACGGATGAAGCAGCCTTAACATTATATGAAGACCGTTTAGTCGATTCAGAATTGCTATATGGTGAAATCGTGGAAGTACTAGCAAATGAAGGGAACTATACTCAAGTAGTTGTGCCCGATCAAAAAAANNAAAGAGCCCAAAGGGTATCCAGGCTGGGTATTTAGTGACGACCTAAGCACTTTGCCAGAAAATTGGACTGCTGCGTTAGATAAAGTTGCTATTAAAAAAGCGACAGCTGAAGTAACGTTTTCCTCTGAATCCCAAAAGAAACAATGTGTTTCCATTGGAACAATTTTATCTGTAGTGGGTTCTGATGAAGCGACTTATCAGGTGATTACCCCTGATGGAATAGGAACAGTCGTTAAAGAATCAGCTCAATTACTTGGTACAGTGATTGAAGAACCAGCCGAACAAATAATTGCAAGAGCTAACAGCTTTTTGGATTTGCGGTATATTTGGGCTGGTACAAGTGCAGCTGGTTTTGATTGATCCGGTTTTGTGTACAGTCTCTACCGAACTCTTGGCATTTGGTTGAGTCGTGATGCGGAGGATCAAGCGTCAGAAGGAATGGAAGTGGATTACCGGGATGCCGAGCCAGGCGACTTGCTGTTTTTTGCATATGAAGCCGGTAAGGGAAGAGTTCACCATGTGGGCCTCTATCTTGGAAATGATCAGATGATCCATTCACAAACGCCTGGTTCAAAAGTACTGATCACAACTCTTTCTGGAACCAATTATGAAACGGAATTGTGTACGGTCAGAAGACTGATTTGACTAAAAAGCAGCATAAAAATAACTAAAAAATAAAATGAGATAAAAGAAGGGAAGGGTGGGGGAAATGAAAAGATGGTTAAGAGGACTGGGTATGATTGGATTAGGGCTTGCTTTAAGTGCTTGCGGCAATACGGGAGAAACAGCAAAAGGAGATTCCGCTTCATCAGTGACAAGCGAAGAAAAACCGCTCGCTGAGACACAAGAATTACGCTTAACAGCGGCATCTGAAATACCTTCATTGGACACAGCTGTTGCAACAGATTTAACAAGTTTTACAGTTATGAATAATGTATTTGAAGGGCTATATGAACTAGGACCAGATAGCAAACCGGTTTTAGGGGTAGCGGAAGAGAAACCGGAAATAAGCAAAGATGGCAAAACGTATACATTCCATATTCGTAAAG
>DIDU01000120.1:0-337 GCA_002418295.1 Carnobacterium sp. UBA5792
GCCTTCAATATGCGAACGAATTCCATCAAAATCAGAACCAAACCCAATATTGTTTACTGCTCCTAATGCAGCCAATGCCTCTATATGTTGAACCAAATCTGGAATGGTCACAGTCTTTTTACGTTCTTCGTCTACAGTGAAAGGGGGATTATAAACGACGTGAATCATTGCATCACGTTCCACTAAAGCTTTTATTTGTTCATCATTTAAGTTTCTGACATGGCTGCATAAATGCAATACATTCGAATGCGTCGCAATCGGATATTTTGCAGCCTTCATTACATCCCAAAATCCTTTAACACTCAAGTGAGAAACATCTGTGAAGGCTTTCCGTTCA
>DIDU01000120.1:362-5562 GCA_002418295.1 Carnobacterium sp. UBA5792
TCGCTTGACGATCTCATAGCCGAAAGTTGTTAAACCGCCGCCTCGAGGTTCTTGGATTCCGTCTGCTGCTAAATTAGCTGGATTCCAAGTTAAGCCCACGGATAGAACACCTAAATCTAATAAATGATCCAATTTAGATAAATCATTGCCGATTGCTTCGACTCCTTCCAGTGTCAAGAATGAGCCGATTTCATCTTCTTTTAAAGTATGTATATCTTCCCATTGTTTGATCTGTTTCATTTTTGGGTTTTTTGCTAAAATTTCTTCTTGATAATACTTAATTTGTTCTAAAGCCGCTGTGTATTTATCTTCTGCTAAAATCTCCGGGTAAAGAAAAATTGCAAAAGCTTGAACTTTTACTTGTCCTTCTTTCAAACGGGATAAGTTAACATCTAATTCTGGTGAATCTTCAAAACTTAATTGTCCTTTAGCTTCTTGCAGCTTTAACAATGCATCACAATGCAAATCAATTACATCCATGCTGTTTTCCCTCCTTCATTTACTATCCTTACTTATCTTTATTTGATTATACGCTATTCTGATAGCAATGTGTAAAAAAAAGTTTATATAAAAAAAAGACACTGACAAAAGTCAGTGCCTTTTTCCGACAATATTTATTTTCATAAATAGGTCCCATGAATTCCACAAAACAGAGGGGTCCAAACACCTGCATCTCGCAGTTGTACTAAAAGTACGGTGTGTCTTGTCTACTTCCGACCACTTGTCGCCGCAGCGAAATGACCGAAGTCACCTGGTCAGAGTCAACTCATCGCATGTATAGTACTTTAACACAAAATGCTTCCATGTACAAGCTTTAGTTAAATTATATTTTTATGAGCACATATCAATTTTCAAGTTGTTCCAGCCAGGCCTTTGCAATTACTGCATGTCCGGCTAATGTCGGGTGAACACCGTCTTGCCCGGTTAAGTACGCGTAACTTTGTTTAATTCCGATGGCATTTAATCTTCCATCTAATGCTACAAAGTCTGTTCCATATTCTTTTGCTAATTTGCGAATAACTTGGATTCGCGGATCCAAATCTAATCGCCAGTTCTCTCGATCAACCGGTTCTGGTAAAACAAATGGTTCCAGCAGAACTATTTGAGCATTGGTTCGTTCCTTGACGGACTGCAATAAAACACGGTAATAGAATTCAAACTTATCTAAAGCTGCTTGTGTTCCGAAATCTTCAGATCCAACATTATGCCAAGTATCGTTTATTCCGATTAAAATTGAGACCACATCAGGATTCAAAGCTAAACAATCCTTTTCCCACCGTTCTGTCAAGTCGGAAATCTTGTCTCCGCCTATACCGCGGTTCATTATCGACAGATGCAGTTCAGGATAGCGTTCAACTAAAGCCGCAGCTACTAATAGCGGATACCCTTTTCCTAAATCTGTCGGGTCTTCACGTTTACGATCTGCATCGGTTATACTGTCTCCGATAAATAAAATGGTAGCTCCTTTAGTTAACTTCATTTAAACCACCTTTCTTTATCTTTTTTCTTGTTGTAAATAATTAAATACTGCACCAATTAAATTAGCATCATTTTTAAAATCACAAGTCTTAATAATAGGTTTGAAAGGAGCAATTTTAACAGTTTGTAAAATTTTGCCAAATTCTTCATCTAATCGTTCGACCAAACCAGCTTTATTGGAGATTCCTCCTCCAATTAAAATAATTTCTGGATCAAAGCTGTATTGCAGGTTATATATGCCCCTAGCTAAATACGTATAAAAAGTTGCCACTTCTTCTTGTGCTATCAGATCGCCTTCTTCAGCCAATTGAAAAACTTCTTTTCCTGAGAACGTTCCTTTTTCGCATCCTTTTCTTTCGGCATAACGCGCAGCCATGTTAACAGCTGTTGCCAAATCACTAAATGTTGCATTTTCTGTCATTAACATAAACCCAAATTCTCCGCCAAACAAGTGCTTTCCATGTTGGATTTGTCCATCTACAATAACTGAACCGCCGATTCCTGTTCCGACAACGACAAACAAAACATTTTTTAACCCTTTAGCGGCTCCTTTCCAAATTTCTGCTAAAGCAGCACAATTGGCATCGTTTTCAAAAGAAACAGGACAGTTAAACACTGCTTCTAGTTCATCGTACACAGGAAAATTATGTAAATAAGGCAGCGCACTGGCTCCTTCAATCATACGTTTTTCTTGATTAACTGCTCCTGGTGAACTGAAGGCTACACCATCGATCGTAAAAATCTTTTCTGCTGATTCTTTAATCTTGATTAAACTGCTTTTCATTTCCTCCCATGTAGTCGGAGTTTTTATACTGTCTTTATAACACAATTCATCATTTTCCCAAACACTGTGTTTGATAGATGTTCCACCAATATCGATTGCTAATAATGTCATTTTCTCACTCTCCTCTTTATAAGGATAAGCTATTCTTTTTAAAAAAGCTAGATAAAAAATAAAACCCTTACATGTTCTTTTTCATAAGTAAATGAATTTTTGTTTACTCGCTTTAGTATGCTTTTTAGTGGTATTTCCTATTTTTCTGCTCTATACTTAATAATAGATAGGAATTTTTTCAACCGTGAAGTCAGACAGTAAGAGGAGGCATCACATTATGAACGAAGAAACTATTTTGAACTTTTTAAAACGACATGGTTTAGAAGCAACACCTGGGCAAACGATCTTTGCTGAAAAATTACCTGCTAAAAGAAATTGGTTTAAAAAACTATTTGGAATGAACAAAAACAAACCCTATTGCATTAACTTTTCTGAGCACGAACTTGTACTCATGCCCTTAAACACTAAAAATAATTCTTTAAAAGAAGGCGTCTACAATCAAATCCCTTTAAATGAAATTAAAAAAATCAGCTTTGAACAACCAGCAGCGGATAACGAATTGAACATTGAATACAAAAATAAACAACAATCTGTTGAACATTACTTAATTCCTCAAGAATATGCTGCATCGCCTTGGCACAGTAGGAATTTAATGCATTTGATGGAACAATTTGGAACAACTTAATGAGTGTTTAAAAATAGAGGTTAGGAAAAGTACGCAATGTACTTCCCTAGCCTCTATTTTACTGGATTCTTTTTTTAGTTTTGAATGATTTCAATTTTATAGCCGTCTGGGTCTAGAATAAAGAAGTAAGATGCTGCTCCATCAGATAGCCCTTTTATATCGGTAACTTCATAACTTGTTTTTTTATATTCTTGGTGTGTTGCTTTCAAATCATCCACTCCAATAGCAATATGACCGTAGCCATCTCCTAATTGATACGGATCAGCTTGGTTATAATTATACGTTAATTCTAATTCATAACCGCCTTCTTCAAATGCCAAATAAACTAAAGTAAATTTAAAATCAGGATAATCTAGCCGACGGGCTTCTTTAAGTCCTAATACAGTAGTATAGAATTCCATTGATTTGTCTAAATCTTTTACGCGAATACAGGTATGCAGCATTTTTTTAGTCATTTGATGAGCCCTCTTTTCTTTAATTTTTTTCTTCTGCTTCTATCTTAACTTATCCCTTAGCCTTTTTCAAAACTTACTCATGTAATTCAATAGGTAAGTCATCCGGATCCCTGAAAAAGGTAAATAATCCTCCTGTATACTCGTCTCGGCGAATCGGTTCCGTTTCTATCCCTTTACGCTTCAGCTCAGAAACGGCTTGGTGAATATCTTCAACATAAAAACACAGATGTCTTAGCCCAGCAGCTTCAGGAGAGGAAAACCGCTTAGGCGGATTTGGGAAAGAAAATAATTCGATTTCACTTTCTCCGATTTTTAAATCTAATTTATAAGATTCACGTTCTGCTCGGTAGTTTTCTCTAATAATTTCCAGACCCAGTACTTGAGTATAAAATTCTTTAGATTTTTGATAATCTGAAGCAATAATAGCGACATGATGTAGTCGTTTAAAATCCATTCTAATTCATTCCTCCATTTCAATAGCCAACCTCTGTATTCTGATTTAATCAGGATACAGAGGTTGGCATGGTTATTAATAGATTAGCCTTGTAAAATTTTTTCGATTTCAGCTAATTCTGAAGCTGAAAAATCAAGATTATCCAAAGCTTTGACATTGTCTTCGATTTGACTGACACGACTAGCTCCAATTAAGACACTGGTTACTTTTCCATCTCTTAAAATCCATGAAACAGCCATTTCAGCTAATGTTTGTCCCCGACGTTTGGCGACTTCGTTTAATGCACGAGATTTTTCTATGTTCGCTTTCACTTGTTCTTCATTCAAGAAGTTGCTGGTTGTTCTGCCGGCTCTTGAATCTTTAGGAATACCATTTAAATACCGGTCTGTCAACATACCCTGTGCTAATGGGCTAAACGCAATGGAGCCTAGTTGATTTTCTTGTAAAACATCTTGTAATCCATCTTCGATCCAACGATTGTACATACTGTACGAAGGTTGATGAATGATAAATGGCGTTTTAAGGTCTTTAAATATTTTTGTGATTTCAGCAGTTTGTTCAGCTGAATAATTAGAAATCCCAATATACAAAGCTTTACCTTGACGCACCATTAAGTCTAATGCTTGCGCAGTTTCTTCAAAAGGTGTATCGGGATCTGGACGATGCGAATAAAAAATATCGACATAATCTAATCCCATCCGTTTTAAGCTTTGATCAATGCTGGCTGTCAGGTTCTTTTTAGAGCCGAACTCGCCATAAGGACCAGGCCACATGTAGTAACCGGCTTTACTTGAAATAATCAATTCATCACGATAANNAAGCAAATCTTTTTTTAAAATACGGCCAAAGTTTTCTTCAGCGCTGCCTGCTGGAGGACCATAGTTATTGGCTAAATCAAAATGAGTGATCCCCAAATCGAAAGCACGATGGACCATTTTACGGCTATTTTCAAATAAGTCTACATCACCAAAGTTATGCCACATTCCTAAAGACAAGGCCGGCAATTTTAGTCCACTGTTTCCTACTCGATTGTAAATCATATTGTTGTAACGATCTTCTGCTGCTTGATACATTCAACCACTCCAGTTCTTTGGTCTATTCTCTTACTTTTTTCATTATACCGCTTTCAAACGAAGAAAACAACATACTGGAATAGCCGTTATTTATCATGAAAATACAGCAACTGCATTCTATTTTTTTCTTAAACTGCTTTGCATATTGTTTGATTATTCTTTTCTTATCCAGCATAATTAAAGTATAAAAAATTGTTTTCGCCAAATGGAATGTAAATT
>DIDU01000120.1:5625-7202 GCA_002418295.1 Carnobacterium sp. UBA5792
CTCAGTTTTTTCTTTCCTATACTCATTGCTTCTTATTTCTTCCGCTTCATGCGTACTAAAAATCTGATTCCTGTTCGTACTCATTAACAATTACACACAACTTAACTAGTTTATTTAGCAATGGCTTTCAGCATACCGCTGAAGGCCATTGTTTGATTTATCATTCGAATAATTGTTTTTTTCTTATTTTTCAAAAAATAAGGTACACTGATACTATTAACTTTTCAAAACTGGAGGTGATAAATAAATGAATGTTTCCGGCATCATCTTGGAACAATTAGGTATGATGTTTTTACTGATTTTATTTGGATATCTGCTGGCAAAAAAAGAAATCTTGAACACTTCCGGAACCCAACAAATTGCTAATATGCTAACGATTTACATAACTCCCACTATTCTAATTATGTCGTTTCAACAAGAATATGAACGGGAACAATTAAAAGGGCTGTTCATTACTATGGGAGTCGGGTTTCTCTTAATTGCGTCAAGAATCATAGTCNNAAAAAAGAGGCGCGAATTGATCATTACGCTGCTGTCTTTTCGAATTCAGCTTTCATGGGCATCCCTTTAGTTATGGCTGTACTTGGTTATGAAGGTGTTTTTTATATGACAGCTTATATGACTGCTACAACACTTTCTCAATGGACTTACGGCATTTATACACTTTCCGGAGACCGTAACCTAATCACTCCGAGACGTGCTTTCTTTAACCCTGCAACTACTGGAGCAATTATTGGTTTACTTCTTTATGTTTTACAAATCAAACTGCCTTTTATTCTTTCTGAAGCGTTGTATACGATTAGTAACTTGAATACACCATTGGCGATGATTTTGTTAGGGAGCTACGTTGCCCGCAGCAAATTACGAGCAGTTTTTCTCTCATATAAAGCTTATTGGGTAAGCCTGTTGCGCTTAGTTATTTTACCAGTCGTTGGATTAGGTATTCTTTGGTTGCTGCCTATTGATGATTATTTGATTTTGATGGTCTTATCGATTGCTTCTTGCGCGCCAGTAGCTGTTAATACTGCTTTGTTCTCACAAATTTACGGTGGAGATTATGAATATGGGGCACGACTAGTTATTTTATCTACTCTGCTTTCTATTATTACCATGCCGCTGATCTTGATGTTGTCAGCTTTTGTTTTTAAATTTTAAAGTAAAAAAATTCTGCCTCAGTCGTTTCATTACTGAGGCAGTTTATTTTTTTATATTTTCGCTTCTGTTAACTGTTTCACCGTTTCATAGACCACTTCAATGCCTTTTTGTAATTGTTCATAATCGGTCCACTCTTCAGGCGTATGACTTAAACCGTCTTTACTCGGAACAAACACCAGCCCAACTTCTGTAAACCCAGCAAAAATCATAGCATCGTGTCCTGCACCGCTCACCATTGACCGCGACTTTAATCCTAGTGCTTCAGAATTGGCCATTAATTGTTGATGAATTTCCTCAGACAATTGAACCGGCTTCTCGTACAACATCTCTTCAATTTCAGCCGTTATTCCTTTAGGAGTTTTTGTTTGAATAATGGTTTTAACTTGTTGAATAACAGATTGGACACACGCTTCTGATTTGGG
>DIDU01000120.1:7243-13491 GCA_002418295.1 Carnobacterium sp. UBA5792
CCGTTGCAGCCAACGCATCTCGTCTAGCATTCATGGGTGTCGTTCCAGCATGTCCTGCTCGCCCAGTAATGGTAACTTTAATTTCAGTCATTCCGACAATCGTTTCCACAATGCCCACATCTTCCCCAGCCTCTTCTAAAACAGGCCCTTGCTCAATATGCAATTCAATAAATGCTTTAACATCTTTAGCTGTCCGTCTTGCTTCAGTTAATTGATTGCCATTAAAGCCTAACGCAAGCATAGCTTCATTTACTGAAATTCCATCTTTGTCTTTCATGCTAGTTAAATTTTCTGCTGAGACTTGACCCGCAAGCATCCGGGAACCTAATAAACCAGAGCCGAAACGAGACCCCTCTTCTTCAACCATTGCGATAACTTCCAATGGGTAAACCGGTTGCAGTTGGTTTTCTTGAAATAAAGCTGCAACTTCCAGTCCGGTCACAACTCCAGCTGGACCGTCAAATGAACCGCCGTTTGGGACGCTATCAAAATGCGAACCTACCATAACCGCTGGCAAAGACGCATCTTTCCCTTCTAAACGGCCGTAAATATTACCAACTGCATCTTCTCGCACTTTTAGACCTACTTGTTTCATCTGCTTTTTCAAAAATGTCCTAGCTAATTGATCTTCAGGACTATAGCTTAACCGTGTGGTTCCTGCTCCTGGTGTTGCAGTGAACAAACTCAATTCTTCAAGAATCGTTTTGATTCTATTTCGATTGCTTTGCATGGTAGACCTCCTCTGTATTTAAACAAAACCTTTTTGTCTTTTTGTCAACTAAATTAAGCATTCGTTCTTTTACTTTTCACTTTACCACAAAATGATTAAACAAAAAAATCCGCAGATGAGTTTTTTTACTCAGTGCGAATTCTTTTATTTATTATCTAACTCAATAATCCGTATCCTAAGACAATAACCAATAATAAAACGACTCCTAAGATAAACTTATTCATTGATTCGACACTTACATCTATTTTTTCGTAAAGCGAATCTTTTCCAAGTACTTTTTTTGGCTGTGTTTGTTCTTCTGGCTGTGTAAAGTCCACGCGTTCTATTTCTTCCATATCGAACAATTCTCCTTTAGTACATTCCTTATTTTTTAACAATATATTTGCGAACATCTATCGATACAGCTAAAATAATAATCAACCCTTTAATGATGTATTGCAGATAAGGACTGACGCCTACAAATGTTAATCCATAGTTGATGAATTGTAAAATGACGGCTCCCATAATAACACCCGGAATAGTTCCTACTCCTCCTGAAAAGGAAACACCACCAATAACACTAGCTGAAATAGCATCTAAATCATAGTTCAACCCAGTATTGCTCGTTGTTGAGCCAATGCGTGCGGCTTCTAAGAAACCAGCTATTCCATATAAAACACCTGAAATGATAAAGATGAACATAATGTTTTTAACTATATTTACACCTGATACTTCAGCTGCTTCTGTATTTCCACCAATGGCATACATATTTTTGCCTAATTTAGTTTTATTCCAAACAAACCACATAATAACTGAGATAATAACAGCATAAAAAATTACATATGGTAATTTAACAGGCCCAATATCAACAGTATTCCGTACTAAATTAGTGTAACGAACATCTAATGAACCAATGGGTTGTGCACCATTCGGCGGACGATCGATATAGATGCACGAGAGACCATAAGCAATTAGTTGAGTCCCTAAAGTAATAATAAAAGCATGCACTTTTAATTTTGCTACACCAAAACCATTAATAGCGCCAAATATTAACCCAACTCCAATAGCCGCTAATAACGGTAAAATCAAAGGAAGCGCCGGCAGATTAGGGTACATTCTTGAGGCATAGGTTGTACTTTGGGCTAACGAAGAAGCTACAACTGCACAAAGACCCAAAATTCGGCCGGCAGACAAGTCTGTTCCTTTTAATATGATCAGTCCTGCAGCTCCTAATGCCATAATAATCCGTGTAGAAGCTTGACCAAGTATATTTGTAATATTTTGTAAGGAAATAAATGATGGCTCCATAATAATAACGACTAGTATCAAAGCCCCTAATACAATATATAACGAATAATTTAGTAAAAAATCATTCAGCTTCATCCTTTTTTGCGTATTTTCCATTTTTACACCTCTCTTAAAAAGATCCTGAATGTTAAGTATCTTCTCTTACTTTTACTAGTTTTTTTAAATAAACTTCGCTGACAATCTTAAAATTTCTTCTTGCGTCATATTTTTTGTTTCACCTATCCCAGCTACCCGACCATTTGACATTACAAGCATCCTATCACTTATCCCAATCAGCTCGGCCATCTCACTAGAAACAACAATAACGGATTTTCCACGATTAGCTAGTTCTAAAATTAATTGATAAATTTCGTATTGAGCCCCAACATCAATACCGCGTGTAGGTTCATCTAATAAATAAACTTCAGCATCGGTCAGTAACCACCTGCCGATGATGACTTTTTGCTGATTTCCGCCGGATAAAGTACCAATATGTGTTTTAGAACTTGGGGTTTTTACATTCATGCTTTTGATGACTTCTTTCGTATCCTTTTCCATCGCTTTATCATTAACCATTCCATGTTTAGTATACTGGTTTAGATTGGCGATCACGGCGTTAAAGGTAATACTGAGGCCGCCAAAAATACCGGTCGCACGACGCTCTTCGGTCACGAAAGCAAATCCATTATTAATAGCATCTCGCGAATGATTATTTTGAATCATTTTTCCATTCAAGATAATTTCTCCTGTATCATGATGAGCAACTCCAAAGATATTTTCAAGCAGTTCGGTCCTTCTTGAACCAACAAGACCAGCAATACCAAGTACTTCACCTTTTCGCAAAGTGAAAGAAACATCTTGAATCGAAGGCTGATAAGTAGCAGTCAAATTTTTCACTTCTAATACAACTTCTCCGGGGACATTATTCTTAGGAGGAAAACGATCGTTTAGTTCATGTCCTACCATCAAATTGATGATCTTTCCCATTGTCAATTCCTTTGCCGGCGTGGTGCTGACCCATTGCCCATCTCGCATAATTGTAACTTCATCCGAAATCCGCAAAATTTCTTCCATCTTATGAGAGATATACACAACAGCACAGCCTTCTGCTTTTAACTGATTGATAATCTTAAATAAATGATTAACTTCTTTTTCCGAAAGAGAAGAGGTAGGTTCATCTAGAACTAAAATTTTCGCTCCATAACTGACTGCTTTAGCGATTTCCGCCATTTGACGTTGGGATACAGACAATGTTCCAATTTCTTTTCTAGGATTTAAATCAATATCTAATTCTTCGAATATTTTTTTTGTATCTTCAAACATTTTTTTTTCGTCTACTAGAAATCCTTTCATAGGGAATCGTCCCAGCCAAATATTTTCCATAATACTACGGCGCATGACTTGATTCAATTCCTGATGGACCATTGAAACACCATGTTCTAAAGCATCTTTAGGGTTCATAAATTTAGTTGGTACGCCATCAATTAAAATCTCACCAGCGTCTTCAAGGTAAATACCAAANNGCTCCGTTTTCACCCATCAAAGCATGAATTGTTCCAGGTTTTAATTTGAGTTGAGCTTGATCTAATGCTTTTACGCCGGGGAAAACTTTATCGATATTGCGCATTTCTAGTACATAAGTAGGTGTTGCCAAAAAATCACCGCCTTTATTTAAACTCCTATTTGGTAAAAGGACAAGAATTGATATACGTAAAGTCCTATCAATTCTTATCATTTGAATCAATTCACTTCATTTACATAAATATTTATAAATCTTTTTATTCACCAGAATAAGCTTGGTAAGGAATACGGATCGAAATTCCTGTATCGTCGTATTCATAATCTGTATCTTCAATATAATCTTTTCCTTGGGCAGCATTAACACCTAAAGCAAAAATAGCTTCAGCCATTCCCACTGCATCTTGTTTAACTGTTCCTGACATGTAATTTTTTGAAATCAAGTCAACTGCTTCATCTGTTGCATCCACACCGAAAACGGGTATATATTTATCGTCGCCATTATTGTAGCCGCCAGATTGTAATGCAGAAATCGCTCCGGACGCCATTGAGTCATTGTTTGCCAATACCATTTCAATATTGTCGCCTTCACGTGATAACCAAGCTGAAACCGCTGTGTTAGCTTTATCTGCATCCCAGTTAGCTACTTGTTGGCCAATTTCCTTTACCTCAATTCCTGAATCTTTAATCGTTGAAACAGAATATTGAGTGCGGGCAATTGCTTCAGGGTTATCGGCATCTCCCATCAACATAACGTAATTTAAAATGCCGTCTCCATTTTTATCTAATGATTTTTCTGAATTCCATAGTTCAGCTGCCATTTCTCCTTGAATGACTCCGGCTTCTTCTGGTTTTGTACCAACAAAGCGCGCTTTGTCATAACTTGTCAAAATATCGCTATCTGGTTCACGATTGAAAAAAATTACAGGGATATCAGCGGCTGAAGCTTTATCGATAACGGTTTGTGCTGCACCTGTATCTACAACATTAACTAATAAGACTTTAACTCCTTTTTGAATCAAGACATCAATTTGATCATTTTGTGTAGCTTGATCTCCTTTAGAATCATTTAACAGTAATTCCACATCTTTGTTATCTTTCGAAGCATCTTCTAAAGCCTGACGAACGGAAGAAATATACGTATCGTCATACTTATAAAAAGCGACACCTATTTTATCTCCTGATCCTGATGATTCGCCTTCAGCTGATGAATCTCCACAAGCGGTCAACGTACCAATTGTTAATAATGCAGCTGATCCCAGTAAAAGTTTCTTAAATTTACCCATCCTTCTAACCTCCAAATTATAATAGTTGTTCCATATGTAAACGTTACCATTTTATTTGTTAAACGACTATGTGATTTCATACTTTTCCTGTTCAAAATGATACGATACGCTATTTTTAAATAATCGACCGAGCCAATACTAAAGTAAAATCAAAAAAAGATGGAACAAAAGCGTCAATTGCACTTTCATTCCATCTTTCTAAGCTAGTTTATTTCATTTCTTTTTTTCCCAATTGATAAATACCATAAAAACAAACAACCATTAAAATGATTCCGATGATAGAAAAGGAAAGCGCATGAGAGGTATGCAAATCATTCAGTGCATTTGTATTTAGTAAAATAGCTACAGGCGAAGCAAATACTAACCCTAAAATTCCACTATAGGTTATTGAACTATAATTTTTAAATAAAAATTCAATCATCTTACTGATCAAAAAGATCCCAATCAAAACACCGATGCCGAAAACAAATAATACGATAAGATGAGGCAAGAGAGCTTCCATATCACCAATCCGCAAAGCAGTAATAAAACTCGTAATCGTATTAATAATGGAATAATAATAGCCTAAAATCATCAAGACCAAGGATCCGCTTATTCCAGGAATAATCATTGTCGCTGAGGCAATGATTCCGATCAAAAATAATTTAAGCAGGCTATACGGTGTCAGTGCAATCGCGTTGAAAGAAGAATCTACTCCTTGAAACAAAGGTAGAACTGCAACTAATGCAAACATCAAGATAAAGAAGATCAAATGACTCAGTGAAATTTTTTCGCCTTTAAATTTCAAACCAGCTTGAAAAGAAGTCCATAATAAGGGAACGCCGCCTAAAATCAAACCTATAAAAGCTAAAGCTGTGGGTAAAGTATAGGTGCTTAACAAAAATTCAATTGTATAAGTAAAGGCAACGATTCCCAAAGCTGCTCCTATCAAAATAGGCAACAACGTTTTTAAGCTGACTTTCCAATTTTTAAACAAATGACTGATTGAAGAAATCATCCGGTCATAAATACCTAAGGAAACTGCCATCGTTCCGCCGCTAACTCCAGGAACAATATTAGCTATGCCGATTACCATTCCTTTTAATAAATCTAATAAATAGTTCATGTCCATCCTCTTTCGTTAGATAATAATTACTTTAATATCATAACAGAAGCAGTCCATCAAATAAACCACCACTCTTCAATTAAAGCAGCCGATTCCTTACTCAATCTAATGTTTTTATTTTTGACAGCAAGAAAGGTATACTTTAAAAGGCTTATAAAAAATTCTTATACTTATTAAAGAAGCACAGTTGTAGAGTATGCATTCATAAAACTATGAATTACCTAAGAAGACACTTTTTTTAAAATTTCTTCTGATTAAGGCCCTTCTTGGTCTTCTAGTCAGTATAAAAAGGCTCCTTTTTAGTTTGTTTTGATTCTAGAGCCCTTATAATAATTGACCAATT
>DIDU01000122.1:0-8894 GCA_002418295.1 Carnobacterium sp. UBA5792
AAGCTACTTTTTAGAAGATGATCAGTATACAGCTATGCCGATAGATGCGATGACAGAAAGTCTCCATGAAACTCAAAAGTATCCTATTTTAATAGTAAAAGAGGAAAACTTAGTAGGATTTTTTATTTTACAAAGAGGCAAGTTGATTAAAAATTATCCCCTTAGCGAAGAAACACTGTTTTTGCAAAATCATTCAATTGATCAACGTTTTCAAAAGAAAGGCTATGGAAAGTTATCAATGGAGTTATTGCCTGCTTTTATTCAAGAAAAATTTAAAGACATCAATGAAGTAGTTTTAACAGTTGATTATGATAATTTAAGCGGGCAAATGTTGTACTTGAAAACAGGATTTAAGGATACAAAAAAACGGATAAAGGAAAAGGATACATACAAATTTATCTATGCAAAAAAGCTTGACAGGACTATTTAAAAAGGTTTTCGATCATTAAAATAGCTATTAAGAAAAACAAGAAAAGAGGATTTATTCAGTGAATAAAAAATATATAGTTCTTGCTACCCTTGCTGTACTGACCGTTATTACCATTTGGGGCGGCGCTCACTACCACCGTTCTGTCCAAGCAGAAAAAATGAAGAAAACAGAACAAAAAATGGATCAAACTAAAGAAATCGAACAATTAGTCAGTGCTTTGTTTGAAAACGATAAAAAAGAAAAGCTGGCAGCCGACGTTACAGAAGAGCAAATTTCAGAAGCAGCAACAGAAGTAACAAACCTATCAAATGAAGCAGTGAAAGAAGATCTTTTAAAAGACGTCAAGCGAGCACAAACGTTTTATCAAGTGCAAACCCAGATTGAAAATGTAATAAAAAACAAGATCTTAGCGGATGATGTAACTAAGGAGCAACTTGAGGAAGCCGAAAAAGAAGTAAAAAAAGTTGAATCAGCGTCTTTGCCTTTATACAAAGAATTAAAAATAGAACTAGATGAAGCAGCAAAACAATATAAACAACTAGAAGAAACGCGAAAAACCGTAACGGGTCTTTTTGAAAATTTAAAAGACGGTACCGTTAAAGAAACAGTTACTCGAGAACAATATGAAGAAGCAGAAAGCAAAGTCACTAAAATAAAAAACAAAAAGGCAAAAAAAGAAATGCAAGATTTATTGTTGCTGATTGAAAAACAGGTGGTTCTAAATGAAGAACAAGAAAAGCTGTTAGAAGAAGAAAAAATAGCTGAAGAAGAGCGGTTACGTGCACTAGAAGAAGAGGAAGCGATTCAAGCTGAAAATGAACAGCAGGAAGAAGCTGCAGCAGGATCTTCCTCAACGCCTTATGAAAACAATGGTACTAGCAATCAAGGGACTTGGAAACCCAGTTATAATCCGTCAAGTGATTATCAAAATTCAGGAAACTCAACAACTACTGAGGATGAAAAAGCAAGCTCGGAAAGTGGAGCAACTGAAGACTCAGAAGAAGTTCTAGAAGAAGAACCCGATACTGAAAATGCTGACAGTGGATCCGATTCAGAAAAACCAACAGATTCAGACGTGCCTAATTCGGATGAAGCAAAAAATGAAGGAGCAGATTCTGTTTCAAAAGAAAATCAATAGCAGCTGATTTGATAGGGAAAATAAAAACGAGTTACAGAAAGAGGCTTGACACTAAGTGAAAGATTAACTATAGTGAATGAAGGTAAGAGTAAAAAACAATAGAACAACCATCACAAAGGGGTGCTGTAAAAAGCTGAGATTGAATCATTGATTCTGACCCTTCGAACCTGTTCGTTAGTACGAGCGTAGGAATTGTGACGGGGCACTTGATCGTAAAAAAATCATTTGAGCTCCTCCTTTGTTGTGTGGCACTGTTCGACACATCAAAGGAGGATTTTTTTATGGAAAATACACGATTACGTGTAGGAATAGAAGGAACGATCGTAGCAGCCCTATCCATCGTGCTGTCAATGCTGCCAACAAATATAGGAACAGGTTTCACAGTATCGTTAGGAATGATACCGATGATTCTATATTCTTTCAGAAGAGGGACTGCAGCCGGAATAGCGGCTGGATTTTTGTGGGGAATATTACATTATTTAGTCGGTAATGTTTCTATTTTGAATTTAGTACAGGGGTTTATTGAATATTTTGTGGCGTTTATGTTTACAGGGTTTGCCGGATTGTTTGCGCAGCCTATTCAACGAGCCATACAGAAAAAAGCGTCAATTCAATTAATAGGGTACATTATTTTGGGAACAATAACGGGCACGCTTGCTCGCTTTTTCTGGCATTTTGTAGCTGGGTATTATTTCTGGGGCAGTTATGCACCAGAAGGCATGAACCCATTATGGTATTCTTTTATCGCTAATGGAGGAAGTGCCTTAGCCACCATATTAGTTACCACTATTGCGTTGCTATTACTCAGTAAAACGGCACCTTTATTATTTACACCAAAAGACACAAAACAGTGAGAAATAGTTGTTAAAAAAGAGAACATATCAACCACTTTACTTTTCTTAGAGGTAAGTGGTTTTTGTTTAGGCAGAAATAGTCTCCTATTTAATTGAATAATGCTAGTAAAAGAAAAAATAACATAGTAAGATAAGAGAAGAAATTATTCTGAAAGGATTACTTTATGCAAATTTTTTTAATAAGCTTAATTGCTATCATTCTTTTAAACACCGTTTTTGCCATCATTACAGTGTTCCGAGAAAAAAGGGATATCGCGGCCACTTGGGCTTGGCTGCTTGTTTTGGTGTTATTGCCTATCGTAGGCTTTATTTTTTACTTATTTATTGGAAACAAATTATCACGTAAAAAGATTTTTGATATCAAGGCACAAGAAAGCATCGGAATGCCTGAACTGGTTCAAGCACAAAAGGAAATGCTGGCAGATGATGAGAATTTATTGTCTACTAAGCAAGCAACAGAAAACGCTAAGGAAATGGCCAGCCTATTTCTAGAAAGTGATGAATCGATTTTAACGAAAGGAAATAAGGTTCAATTATTTACTGATGGTGCCGATAAATTTGATGCACTACTCAAAGACTTGTATGCTGCCCAGCACCATATTCATTTAATTTACTATATTTTTAAAAACGATAAAATTGGCAATCGTGTTTTAGCGGCACTTGAGGAACGAGCAGCAGCAGGTGTAGAAGTACTCGTTATTTATGATGCTTTAGGATCCCGTTCTTTAAAACCGAATTTCTTTAAGAAGTTACGCTCTCTTGGAGGGCACGCTGAGTCTTTTTTTGGTTCGCATTTTAGTTTCATTAATTTAAGATTTAATTACCGTAATCACCGTAAAATTGTGATTATTGACGGAAAAATCGGCTATACTGGTGGATTTAATGTAGGCGATGAATACTTAGGAGAGTACAAGAAATTTGGTTATTGGCGTGATACTCATATGAAAATTGAAGGGAATGCTGTCTTGCCCTTGCAAAGTCGGTTTTTAATGGATTGGAATGCGACTGTTTCTCATCATAAGTTAGAATATCAAGAAAATTATTTTCCACTGATAAAGAAACAAGGAAAAACAAATATGCAAATCGTATCAAGCGGACCAGACACTGAAACGCAGCAAATAAAAAAAGGCTATATTAAAATGATCAGTATGGCAAAAGAATCAGTTTTTATTCAATCACCTTACTTTGTCCCAGACGATTCTGTGTTGGAAACAATTGAAATTGCTGTAATGTCTGGGATCGATGTTAAAATCATGATTCCAAACAAGCCCGATCATCCGTTTATTTACCGTGCTACGGTTTATTATGCAGCAGAAATGGTGGCGGCTGGAGCAGAAGTATACATTTATGACAATGGATTTTTACATGCCAAAACAATAGTGATAGACGGAAAAATTTGTTCGATCGGAACAGCTAATTTCGATTTTCGCAGTTTTAAGTTGAATTTTGAAGTAAATGCTTTTATTTACGACCCAGAAGTAGCGAAACAACAGCAAAAACTTTTTTATAAAGACATTGAGAAAAGTTACCTGTTAACTCAAGAACTATTAGACAACCAATCTTACTGGTTGAAGTTTAAACAAACATTCTCTCGATTATTTTCTCCTATCCTATAAAATTAATAAAAAAAGACTCAAAAAAGAAGCGAAAAACATTCTTCTTTTTAAGTCTTTTTTTAATTATTTTCTAATCAAAAGTGTAGAAGGTTGATAATATGAGCTATTTAAGAGATAATTAGAAAGAATAATGCGATTTTTTTTCGTAACGAAATGAAAATTAGATAAGAGGGTGGAAACTGTGATTGAATTTAAAAATGTTTCAAAAGTTTATAAAGGCGGAAAAGTAGCAGTTGAAAATATTAATTTGTCCTTTGATAAAGGGGAATTTATTGTATTTATCGGTACAAGTGGAAGTGGAAAAACAACTTCTATGAGAATGATCAATAGAATGATTGAACCTACTTCTGGACAAATTTTGATTAACGGGGAAGACATTATGAAAAAAGACCCGGTTAAATTGCGCCGGAAAATAGGCTATGTCATCCAGCAAATCGGGTTAATGCCTCATATGACGATTTTTAATAATATTGTATTGGTTCCTAAGCTAATGAAATGGCCAGAAGATAAGCAAAGAGAGATTGCAGAGGATTTAATCAAAAAAGTAGATTTGCCTTTGGAATACTTGGATCGTTATCCATCCGAACTTTCCGGTGGACAGCAACAAAGAATTGGTGTCATTCGAGCATTAGCTGCTGACCAAGATATTATTTTGATGGATGAGCCTTTTGGAGCATTAGATCCTATTACAAGAGATTCCTTACAAGAATTGCTCAAAGAACTTCAAAAAGAATTGGGAAAAACGATTGTTTTTGTTACTCATGATATGGATGAAGCGCTAAAACTTGCAGATCGTATTGTCATCATGCAAGAAGGAAAGGTCGTCCAATTTGACACTCCAGATAATATTTTATCAGCACCGGCAAATCAATTTGTTGAAGATTTTATTGGAGAAGATCGCTTGATTCAAGCACGCCCAACTATTCAAACCGTTGAACAGGTAATGTTGAAAAATCCTGCTTCTGTTACTCCAGGAAAATCGATTACTGATGCGATTAAAATCATGCGCGACAGACGGGTCGATACCTTGTTAGTAACGGATGATGCTGGCATCCTTAAAGGGTTTGTCGATATTGAAAGCATAGATTTAAACCGTAAACGAGCTACGAGTGTCGGCGACATCATGTCTACTAAGGTTTACTTTGTACGAAAAGGTACTTTGTTAAGAGATACTGTTCAACGGATCTTGAAACGTGGATTTAAAAACGTACCAGTTGTTGATGATCATAATCGATTAATAGGCATTGTTACGCGTGCTTCTTTAGTGGATATCGTATATGACACTATTTGGGGCGATGGGGATGAATCAGAGACACCAAACGAAAACCCATTGGAAACCACTGTATCAAAAGAAAGTAAAGAGTAGGAGGGAAGAAACATGGCTGATTTTTTTGCAAGCAATGGTTCTGATCTGTTGCTAAAAACTTGGGAACATCTTTACATTTCTGCTGTCGCCTTAATGCTTGGAGTGATTGTGGCTGTTCCTTTAGGAATTGTGTTAACACGTTTTAAAAGAGTATCTTCTATTGTTATGGGATTAGCGACAATTCTGCAAACTGTCCCTTCGTTAGCTTTGCTAGCTTTGATGATTCCTATTTTGGGAATTGGAAAGTTACCTGCCATTATTGCTTTATTTATTTATTCCTTATTGCCTATTTTAAGAAATACATATATTGGCATACAAGGAGTAGACCCAGGATTGAAAGATGCTGGGAAAGGAATGGGAATGACAGATATGGAATTGATTCGTTTAGTTGAATTGCCACAAGCTGCTCCTGTGATCATGTCAGGCATACGTCTTTCAGGCGTATATGTTATTGCTTGGGCCACTTTAGCTTCTTATATTGGAGCAGGGGGATTAGGAGATTTTATTTTTAATGGACTAAACTTATTTATTCCTGAGCTAATCATTGGTGGGACTATTCCCGTCACCTTGTTAGCCTTATTAGCAGATTTTTTGTTAGGGAAATTAGAGAAAAAATTAACGCCCGCCAGTGCATAAAAATATAGGAGGTTTCAAAATAATGAACACAATCAAAAAAATTAATAAAATTGTGCTCCTTCTTTTGGCAACAGTAGTGTTAAGCAGTTGCTCACTTCCAGGCTTAGGCGGAGGGTTTGATAAAAAAGGGATCACTATTACCGGAGGCACAACTTCGGAACAACAAATTTTAGGCTTTATTGTTGAAGGTATGGTTGAACATTATATGGATATAGATGCTCAACTCATTAATAATTTAGGTTCATCTACTTTAAATCATCAAGCTTTGATAGGCGGAGACGCAAATGTATCCGGTTCTCGGTATACAGGAACTTCTCTAACGGGTGAACTAGGATTAGAACCAATAACGGATTCTGATAAAGCTTATCAAGCTGTTGTAAAGGGATTTGATCAAGAATTTGACCAAAAATGGTTTCCTTCTTACGGTTTTTCTAATACCTATGCTTTTATGGTAACGAAAGAAACTGCTGAAAAATATAACCTTAAAACAATCAGCGATTTAAAAGATATTATTTCTGATTTGAATTTAGGTGCCGATAATTCTTGGATGGAGCGAAAAGGAGACGGTTATCAAGCTTTTGTGAGCACATACGGTTTCGACTTTAATCGTGTCTACCCGATGCAAATTGGTCTAGTGTATGATGCCTTATCCGCTGATAAAATGGATGTAGTTTTAGGTTACTCAACGGATGGACGAATAAAGAGTTATGATTTGGTTGTTCTAGAAGACGATAAACACTTATTCCCAGCTTATGATGCCAGCCCTGTTGCAACGCATCAAGTATTAAAAGATTATCCAGAATTGAATGAGGTTTTATTAAGATTAGAGGGTACAATTTCAACAGAAAAAATGCAAGAGTTGAATTATCAAGCTGATAACGATCTTTTAGAACCAAAAACTGTTGCACAAAATTTCTTGAGTGCAAACAATTACTTCGAAGATAAAGAAGTAAATACGAAAGGAGATGAATAACTAGTGGATATTTCAAAAATGGGACTTTGGGAACAGTTATGGTTTTATTTTAATGAAAACGGCTTTTATATTTGGGAGCAGTTTTTGCGCCACTTTTTAATCTCTATCTATGGCGTTCTTTTCGCAGCGGTCGTTGGTATACCGATTGGATTTTTGATTTCTCGTCGCGGGAAATTAGCGGATTGGGTTATTGGAATTGCTAATGTGATTCAAACTATTCCTTCTTTAGCTATGCTCTCTATTTTGATGCTAGGTCTTGGTTTAGGCACAAATACAGTTATTACTACCGTTTTTCTTTATTCCTTACTGCCAATCATTAAAAATACTTATACTGGAGTACGGAGTGTTGATCGCAACATCTTGGACTCAGGCAAGGGTATGGGAATGACGAGATTACAATTAACTTATATGGTGGAGTTGCCTTTATCCTTATCTGTCATTATGGCAGGTATCCGTAATGCATTAGTTGTAGGAATTGGAATCACTGCAATCGGCACATTTATTGGAGCTGGCGGCTTAGGAGATATTATTACACGTGGTGTCAACGCCACAGATGGAGGAGCCATTATCTTATCTGGAGCGATTCCGACGGCATTGATGGCTATTATTAGTGATTTGGTTTTAGGGTTTATTGAAAAAAAAATGGACCCAACCAACAAAATCCGAACTTAAAGGAAGCGTGGAAAAAGCGTTCAGGCCGAAACTTCTATCTCACATGTCGTATCTCTAAGTAACTAAAGCTGCAAGAGTTAAGGCAACTGGGACGAATAAATGTAAGATAAAGGGGTATCAGAACTGCTTTTTGGAATACGTTCTTGAATAAATAGTTGGATAGGCAAAAGAGGATGAGACTTTTGTCTCATCCTCTTTCTTACTTATTGTCTTAAGCTAAACGTACATGTCGAATATCATCAAATGAGAGCATATAGGTCATTTGTTGATCCGAGTTTTCTAAAATAAGTAATTTTTTTTGATTTGGTGCATATCTTAATAAGCC
Source organism: Carnobacterium sp. UBA5792 (assembly GCA_002418295.1). Next base: position 8,011 of record DIDU01000122.1, read on the forward strand.
TTTTTGTTCTTGTACAGTTAAAACATGCTTTGTTTTGTTGGTTTGAAGAATAATAGGTTTACGGCGTTCATAGGCTTGAGTTAAAAAATATAGAACTTGGTGCTTTGGCATTTGAGGAAGTACTTGCAGCGAATCCATTTCTTTAGATAAAACTACTTTTCTACTAAAAAAATTAGGTTGTTTTTCAGCAAAGTTTTTTTCCATGTTTATTCCTCCGAACATTTGTTTGATAATTTTATTATACGAACAAACGTTCAGATGTGCAAGTCTTTTTCAAAATATTAATAATAAAGTTTTCTTTTCAAGGATTTTCTGTCTATAATAAGAATTGAAGAATAAAAAAGAAAAGTTTGTTTACTAAGGAGTTTTGGTATGAGTTATAAAATAATGGCTGATTCGTGTTGTGATCTACCGATAGAGTTTGTTGAAGNNTAACATTCATATTATGAATATGATCGTTAATATGGAGGGAAAAGAATACATCGATGACTTAGGGAAAACTTTTGATCGAGAAGCCTTTTTTCAAAAAATAAAAAATGGAGAAATAGCAACAACTTCTCAAATCAATATAGGAACTTATTTAGAAGTGTTCAAATACTATATTGAAGAAAACATACCAGTACTTTATTTAGCTTTCTCATCAGGACTAAGTGGTTCCTATAATAATGCATTAGCAGCTGTGGAAATGTTAAGAGAAGAATATGAGACTGTTGATATCACAATTATTGATACTTTAGCTGTTTGTTTAGGAGATGGACTACTTATTTATGAAGCAGTACAACGAAAAATAGCAGGGGCATCTTTAGAAGAAGTAGCTCAATGGGTAGAAGAAAATAAAACTAAACTGCATTCTTGGGTAACTGTCGAAGATATCAAGCATTTAG
>DIDU01000122.1:8925-9174 GCA_002418295.1 Carnobacterium sp. UBA5792
GAACCGTTCTGGAAAGTTAGTTCCTTTTGCAAAAGCTCGGGGACGCAAAAAATCTTTGCAGTTTTTAGTGCAAAAGACAGTAGATGGGATGATTGATCCACAAGATCAAACACTTTTTATCGGACATGCTGGTGTGTCGGAAGATGCGAATTGGGTGAAAGAAGCGATTCAAGAAAAAGCTGCTGTTAAAGATATCAAAATTTATCCTTATGGTCCAACGATTGCTGCGCATACTGGTTTTGGCTCGCT
>DIDU01000122.1:9243-9522 GCA_002418295.1 Carnobacterium sp. UBA5792
TAAGCAGGACTTATCCATAAACAGAGTTGTATTTTGACTATGAAAACGGTATAATGATACAATAAGAGAAATTCAATAGAAGTTTTTCATTTTTTTTTAGCAGTAAAATAAATGGCTATTCTTTCATTTTATACTGAGTGCAGTTAAGTTGTCATCAAGTAGAAATTATACGAAAAAAGTGCTAAACTTATCACTAAAGGATAATGAAAGAAAAAGACAGAATCTATTGAAAATTTAATAAAATAAAAATGGTTGGGCGATAGCTTTCAAGGTGCATTC
>DIDU01000122.1:9599-15466 GCA_002418295.1 Carnobacterium sp. UBA5792
AATGAGTATAAAAACGATTCAGTACGTTAAAGAAGCAGAAGAAAGGGCTGAAAAATTAGAATTAGACAGCCTATCTAAGCTGGAAAATATATCAGTTGCGACACAAACAGCTATTGAAGAGCGCAAAAAACAGTTATCTTCTGAATTAAACGCATATGAGCGTGATCAACAAAAAGAATACGATCAAAAAATCACTATTATTAAAGAAAAGATTGACCAAGAAATAGCTGATGAACTGAATGAAATGAATCGTTCGATCCAATTGAAACAAACAGATGCGGTAAATGACATTGTGAATGAGGTTATCAGTCGCTATGGCAATAGCTAAAATGAAAAAAGTAACGCTTTTGGCAGAACAAACGGATAAAGACCTTCTTTTAAAAGCAGTACAAGAATTGCAAAAGCTTGAATTAATTGATTTGACCTCTTTAGAAGAAACTGCACTTCTTGATTACTATACTAAGGAAACTCCAGCAGTTGAAAGAACAGAATATGAAGAGCATTTAAAAGATGTTCAATATGCTTTAGCGTATTTGAAACAACACATTCCTCAACCTGGCATGTTTGCTAAGTTAAAAAAAGGAAGAGCCGAATATACGTTAGAAGAACTGGAAGCATCCGTTTCTGTCCCTCAATTGGAAAGTCTTTGTCAAGATATTTCTGAAAGAGAAAAACAATTGATTGAATTAGATCAAAAGCGAAAAAGTGTAATAGAAGAAGAAAGTTTTTTACGCAAATGGGGACCGCTTGATTTTAATCCAAATGATTTAGCTGATTTTAAAGTGATTGCAGGTTTTATTGGCACTATCGCAACGGGAAATGCAACAGAATTTAAAACAGCTTTAAAAGAAGCTGTGCCGAATTATGTAGACGAAATTTTCCAATATAAGGATGAGGCAGCTTACTTAGTGGTTACAGCAAAGGAAAATCAGCAAGAGATTGAATCGATTTTAAATCAGTTTCAATTCACAAAATTTAATTATCCTTATCGTTTATTACCAAAAGAAGAGTTAAAAAGAAATTTATCAGAAAATAAAAATCTCTCTGAACAAGAGCAGAAAATAAAAAAAGAAATCCTATCTTTTTCTTCTAAAATAAAAGAGTTAGAGTTGGGAGAAGAATATTTTTACAATTTAATGCAAAGAGAAGTTGGAAAGTCACTTTTATTAAATGGGAAAAGTTTATTTCTATTAAACGGTTGGCTGGAAGAAGAACAGTTGCCAGAATTAAAAAAACTATTAGACGAGCATATGGGGTCTGATCAGTATGCTGTGATTTCAGAAGAAATCGAAATGAAAGAATTTGAACACGTCCCAGTCGTGCTGAAAAACAACAAATTTGTTGAACCTTTTGAAAGTGTAACAGAGATGTACAGTTTGCCTAAGTACGACGATATTGATCCGACTCCCTTTATGATGCCATTTTATTTAGTTTTCTTTGGGATGATGAGTGCGGATTTAGGGTACGGGCTAGTTCTTTNNGTTCTTTTGATAGGAACATATCTTGCTCAAAAGTTCTTTAATTTAGAACGTGGTATGGCTAAGTTTTTGCGTTTCTTCCACTTGTTGTCGTATTCAGTCATCATTTGGGGTTTGATTTATGGGAGCTTTTTTGGTTACGAGTTACCATTTCAGTTGTTGTCGACTACGAGCGATGTCATTACGATTCTCGTGCTTTCAGTAGTTTTTGGCTTTATCCAACTGGTTTACGGGCTGGTTATTAATAGCGGCGTCAAATGGCGAAAACAAGAAAGAGCTTCAAGTTATGTAGACGGGATGGCCTGGGTAGGCATCCTTGTAGGAATTGGTTTATTGGTATTAGGAATGCTGGTATTTGATAATCCAATCCTCAAAGTAATTTCTTATATCTTAATAGGCGTAAATGTCGTGGGTATTATCTTGGTTACAATGTTAGCTTCAAAAAATAAAGGTTTGGGAGCTGCATTGGGTCTGTATAATTTATATGGAGTTACTGGATATATCGGTGATTTGGTCAGTTATACTAGATTAATGGCTTTAGGTGTTTCAGGCGGTAGTATTGCTGCGGCGTTTAATATGATTGTGGATTTCTTGCCGCCTTTGGCTAAATTTACAGTTGGAATAGTCCTATTTATTGCGTTACATGCTTTAAATATTTTCTTGACCTACTTAAGTGCTTATGTGCATACAGCTCGGTTACAATATGTTGAATTCTTTGGGAAGTTTTACGAAGGTGGCGGGCATGCTTTAAGTCCGTTGAAGACATTTGAAAAACACATTTATTTAAAAAAACGGCAATAAATCAATTAATTGAATAAAAAATATAGTTAATTAAATGGAGGAAATAGATAATGGGAAACTTATTAACATTTTTATCAGAAAATAATGGCGGTTTATTTTTCGCAGCTATGGGAATTGGATTTGCAACAATCTTTTCAGGAATCGGTTCTGCAAAAGGTGTAGGGATGACAGGGGAAGCAGCAGCTGCTTTGACAACTGAACAACCAGAAAAATTTGGACAAGCTTTGATTTTACAATTGCTGCCTGGTACTCAAGGATTATATGGATTTGTTATTGCCTTTTTGATTTATTTGAATACAGGTGCAGATACTACTTTAGCACAAGGTTTATATATGTTGATGGCCGCAATGCCGATTGCATTTACTGGTTTGTTCTCAGGGATGTCTCAGGGACGTGTAGCATCTGCTGGTATCCAAATTTTAGCTAAAAAACCTGAACACGCTACAAAAGGAATTATTTATGCTGCCATGGTTGAAACGTATGCTATTTTAGGCTTTGTTATTTCCTTCTTGCTTGTATTAAATGCATAAAATCCAGTTCTATTCTAAAGAAGATAACTAGGAATGGAGGGGAAATCATGTCAGATCTTAAATTAATCACTGAACGTATGATTGAAAAAAAGAAGGCANNAGAAGTACAACAAACGATACGTCAGGCAGAAACAGAAGCAAAAGAAAAAGTAGCAGTAGCTGAAAAAGAACTTGCATTAGAAGAAGTTGAAGAAAAAAAAGCGATTGATCGTCGCTTGGCAAGCGATTTTGAAAAAAATAAAGATAGCTTAGAGAACTATAAGCGAAACCAATTGTTAGGCGAAAAGCAAGTTGCTTTGAAAGAAGTATTTAAAGAAGCTTTGTTTGCTATGGAGCAATGGAGTGAGACAGAATTTCAAAGTTTTTTGCTAGCGGTATTGCGGCAATTTAAAGAAATCAAGAATCTTGAATTAGTGCTAGGTGAAAAATCAGTTGAAAAAGTTTCTGAAAGTTGGATAGAAAAAGTTGCTCAAGAAGGAATTTCGGTAACTTTAACAACTGAAACAATCCATAAAAAAGCTGGTTTTATTCTTAAAAACAAAGGAATAGAGTACAATTACTTGTTTGAAGATTTAATTGCTGAACTTAAAAATCAGCTAATTCCATCTGTATCAAAAAAATTGTTTTAATATGAGAGGAGGAGAATAAATGAAGCAAACAGCATTTGCTGGAACTAATGCACGCATTCGTGTTTTCGAAAGCAACCTCCTTAAGGATGATCAATTTGAACGGATGTTACAATCGCCTAACTTTGACGAAGCTCTAACTGTATTAAAAGATACTCCTTATCGGAATGATGTGGAGCAATTAAGAGAAACAAAAGATTATGATGCTTTATTGGTAAAGGAATTACAACGAATGTACGCTGAGCTGTTCAGCATTAGCCCGGAACCTGCTTTAGTAGAACTGTTCTCATTGCGCTATTCTTATCATAATTTAAAAGTACTGCTTAAAGAAAAGGTTACTGGAAATGATTTCTCGGAAATGTTGATTCCAATTGGAAAAGAACCTCTTTCCACATTAAGGCAAGCCGTAGAAACCGGTAAATCTGAAGACTTAGATCAGGAATACCTTATCAGTATCCAAGAAGTTTTAACGGATCATGAAGAATATAAAAATCCGCAATCGATTGATATTATTTTAGATCGGCGCTATTTTACACATTTGAAACAATTAGCTAAAAAAATAAATGACCCTCAAGTGATGGATTTGATCACTTTATACATTGATTTAAACAATTTATCTACTTTAGCAAGAGCGATCAAACAGAAACGGACAAGTAATTTTTTAACTACTATTTTATCTAGTTCTGGAAGTATCCCTAAAGAAGAATTGGTTTCATTAGGTTCTGAAAGCTTAGAAGATGCAGGCAGAAAATTAGCAGAAGGAAAGTATCGTGCTATCATAATGGCTTCCATTCGTTCTGACAATCAAGAACTGTCTCCTATTAAAATAGATCTTGCAACAGATGATGCCTTTATGGAGAAGATGAAAGCAGCAAAATTAGAAGTTTTTGGCCCGATGCCTTTATTGGCTTATATTTATGCTAAAGAAAATGAAGTGAAAAATTTGCGTCTGATTTTAGTAGGAAAAGAAAACAACTTGCCCATCGAAGAGGTTAGAGAAAGGATGCGGATCAATTATGGCTCATAAAATTGGAGTAGTTGGTGATAAAGATTCGATTTTGCCTTTTAAAGTTTTAGGGTTTGATATTTTTTATGCATCCGGAGCTAAAGAAGCTCGACGTATTGTAGATCGTTTAGCTAAAGAAGAATATGGAATTATTTATTTAACTGAGCCTTTAGGTAAATTAATACCTGAAACGATTGAACGTTACGATCAAGTACCTAAACCTGCTGTTATTTTGATTCCAAATCATTTAGGATCATTAAATATTGGAAAAGAACGAATTCAGCAAAACGTTGAAAAAGCAGTTGGGCAAAATATTTTATAGGAGGTTACCAGTTTGAACAAAGGAAGGATCGTAAGCGTCTCTGGACCATTAGTTACGGCTGATGGCATGGAGCAAGCTAATATTCAAGATATTTGTAAAGTCGGTAAACTTGGATTAATCGGCGAAGTCATCGAAATGCGTAATGATGTAGCTTCCATCCAAGTTTACGAAGAAACATCCATGATTGGGCCAGGAGAACCAGTTGAAACCACTAGAGAAGCATTGTCTGTGGAGTTGGCACCTGGTATGATTGCTCAAATGTTTGATGGGATTCAACGGCCATTGGATAAATTTATGGCAAAAACAGAAAGTAATTATTTGGTTCGCGGTGTATCAATTGAAGCTTTAAGCCGAACGGCCAAATGGAAATTTACGTCAACTGTCGAAGTAGGCGACAAAGTTGTTGCTGGAGATATCGTAGGTGTTGTTCCTGAAACAAAAGTGATTGATCATAAAATAATGGTGCCTTATGGAGTAGAAGGAACGATCAAAAGTATCGAAAATGGTGAGTTCGACATTACGGACACCATTTATACAATAGAGACAGAAGATGGCGTAAAAGAATTTACAATGATGCAAAAATGGGCAGTGAGACATGGTCGTCCTACCGCTAAAAAATTAAATCCTGCTGAGCCGATGATCACTGGACAACGAGTAATCGATACGTTGTTCCCTGTAGCAAAAGGCGGAGCTGCTGCTGTTCCTGGGCCTTTCGGTGCCGGTAAAACAGTTGTGAAGCACCAAATCGCTAAATGGGCAGATGTTGATTTAGTAGTATATGTGGGTTGCGGAGAACGCGGTAACGAAATGACGGATGTAATCAATGAATTTCCTGAATTAGTAGATCCAAATACTGGAGAATCTATTATGGAACGGACAATTTTAATTGCAAATACATCAAATATGCCCGTTGCTGCCCGTGAAGCTTCCATTTATACAGGAATGNNGCTGAGTATTTTTGAGATATGGGTTATAGTGTCGCAATAATGGCGGATTCTACATCTCGTTGGGCAGAAGCGCTACGGGAAATGTCTGGACGTTTAGAAGAAATGCCGGGAGACGAAGGATACCCTGCGTATTTAGGCAGCCGAATCGCAGAATTTT
>DIDU01000122.1:15501-18912 GCA_002418295.1 Carnobacterium sp. UBA5792
AAGGCAGTATTACAGCAATCGGAGCAGTATCGCCTCCAGGAGGAGATACATCTGAACCGGTGACTCAAAATACATTGCGCGTAGCGAAAGTGTTTTGGAGCTTAGATAATTTACTTGCACAAAAACGGCATTTTCCTTCAATTGACTGGTTGTCATCTTATTCTTTATATTCAGAAGAATTAGGTAAATATACAGGAGAAGTATTAGGAAAAGACTGGACTGGCATGGTTAGAAGAACGANNAGAATTAGAAGAAATTGTCCGTTTAGTAGGCGTGGAGTCTTTATCTGAAAATGACCGGTTGAAATTAGAAGTAGCTAAAATGATTCGTGAAGACTTTTTACAACAAAATGCCTTTGATGATGTAGATACCTATACTTCAAGAGAAAAACAATATGAAATGTTATCAACTATCCTTCTTTTTGAAGACGAAGCGTTAGCTGGAATGAAATTAGGAGCTTACTTCAATGAAATTATTGAAGGAACTGTTGCCATACGTGACAGAATTGCTCGTGGAAAATATATTCCTGAAGAAAACATCGGCGAATTCAAAACGTTGAAAACTGATATTGAAACAGTTATTCATCAAATCGTTGAAAAAGGAGGTATGGACTCAAATGCTTAAAGAATATAGAACAGTAACAGAAGCTGTTGGTCCTTTAATGGCAGTTGAAGGCGTTGAAGGGGTTAAATTTGACGAATTAGTTGATATTCAAATGCAAAATGGCGAAAGAAGACGAGGACAAGTTTTAGAAATCGATGGCGATAAAGCAATGGTCCAAATCTTTGAAGGTTCCAGTGGAATCAACTTAAAAGACACAAAAGTTCGTTTTTTAGGCAGACCTTTGTCGTTGGATGTTTCTGAAGATATGGTAGGCCGAATTTTTGATGGAATGGGTCGAATTAATGATGATGGGCCAGAGTTGATTCCTGAAAAGACCTTAGATGTAAACGGAGAAGCAATCAACCCGATGGCACGTGATTATCCGGATGAGTTTATTCAAACCGGGATTTCTACTATTGATCATTTAAATACGTTGGTCCGGGGACAAAAATTACCGGTATTTTCAGGATCTGGTTTGCCTCATAAGGAATTAGCTGCTCAAATCGCAAGACAAGCAACTGTTTTAAATTCCGAAGAAGAGTTTGCCATTGTCTTTGCAGCGATCGGCATTACTTTTGAAGAAGCCGAATTTTTTATGGAAGATTTTCGTGAAACAGGCGCAATCGATCACTCTGTTATGTTTATCAATTTGGCTAACGATCCAGCTATTGAACGGATCGCAACTCCAAAAATGGCATTGACAGCAGCCGAATATTTAGCCTACGAAAAAGATATGCATGTCTTAGTAATTATGACGGATATGACAAATTACTGTGAAGCATTACGTGAAGTTTCGGCTGCCAGACGTGAAGTTCCAGGTCGTCGTGGTTATCCAGGTTATTTGTATACGAACTTAGCAACGTTATTTGAACGTGCAGGTCGTTTAGTAGGTGGAAAAGGTTCTGTAACACAAATACCAATTTTAACGATGCCGGAAGATGACATCACTCATCCGATTCCCGATTTGACTGGTTATATCACGGAAGGACAAATTATTTTATCCCGTGAATTATACAACAGCGGAATTCAGCCGCCAATAAATGTTTTACCGTCTTTATCTCGTTTAAAGGACAAAGGAACAGGTGAAGGCAAAACAAGAAAAGATCATGCTGCCACTATGAACCAACTGTTTGCAGCGTATGCAGAAGGAAAGCAAGCGAAAGAATTGGCAGTTGTTCTAGGAGAATCAGCTCTTTCGGAAACGGATAAACTGTATGCTGAATTTGGAGATCGTTTTGAAAAAGAATACGTAAACCAAGGGAATTATACCAACCGCACAATTGAAGAGTCGTTAGATTTAGCATGGGAATTATTAGCTATTTTACCTAGAACTGAATTGAAACGAATCAAAGACGACATGCTGGACGAATATCTGCCGAAAGGGGAGTGAGTCTAAATGGCAAAATTAAATGTTAATCCTACACGAATGGAATTAACTATTTTGAAAGAACGGTTATCTACTGCTACACGCGGACACAAGTTGCTGAAAGACAAACAAGATGAACTGATGCGTCAGTTTATTACATTGATCCGTAAAAACAACGAACTGCGTGCAGAAGTAGAAGCTAAATTAACAAGTGCGATGCAGTCTTTTGTAATGGCCAAAGCCTTATTAAATGAAAACTTCATCGAAGAACTTGTAGCTATTCCTCCTCGTTCAGTAGAATTAGAACTGTACGAAAGAAACATTATGAGTGTAGCCGTTCCCGTTATGAATTTCCAGTATGATGAAAAAGAAGAAACAAATGAATTGCGTTATGGGTATTTAAATTCGAATAGTGAATTGGATACGTCCATTGAAGAAATGTCAGCGGTAATGCCGCAGTTGCTAGAACTTTCAGAAATAGAAAAGACCTGTCAATTAATGGCAGATGAAATTGAAAAAACACGACGTCGGGTTAACGCGTTGGAGTACATGACGATTCCGCAATTAGAAGAAACCATTTACTTTATTCAAATGAAATTGGACGAAAACGAAAGAGCCAATATTACTCGTTTGATGAAAGTAAAAGATATGGGATAAGAAAAAGGCAAAATCAAAAATGATTTTGCCTTTTTCTGTATATCAGATGAGATAGAAGAGTTAATTAAAAATATGGTTATCACTTCTTTTCTTGAATTCTTTTCAATGTTAGAAAATGAAATGGTCCTGTATACTTATCTTAAGGAGTTGACTCAGACNNCTGCAAAAAAAATCTTTGGCGAAAAAGCAAGAGGAGAAAGTCGCACTTGTATTAGGAGGCGGGGGAGCTAGGGGATCTTATCAAATCGGAGTTTGGAAAGCGTTAAAAGAACTAAACGTGCCCATTCATATCTTGACAGGCACTTCTGTTGGGGCTTTGAACGGAGCGTTGATTCTTCAAAACAAATACGAACAAGCTGAAAAAATGTGGCGGACAATGGAAACCCGTCATGTGTTAAAACTGAATAAATCTTTTGAAACGACTAGTTTTAAAAGTTACCGACGAACAGTAGGCGGTTTTATTCTTTCAGCAGTAAAAAAAAGAGGATTTGATACGACACCCTTAAAAAGTATGATTGATACCTATGTACCAGATGAAGCAGCTATCAGAAAAAGCGAGATAGAATTTGGTTTGACACTGACTGAGTATCCTTCAATGAAGCACCAAGAATTCTTTTTATCTGATATTCCATTTGGCCAACTAGGACTCTATTTACTCGGCAGTGCTTCTTTTTATCCCGCTATGCAGACTACACGAATAGAAGGGAAAGAATATATTGACGGTGGTTACTATGAAGACTTGCCAATTGATTTGGCACTTAAAAAAAATCCAACTGAGATCATCA
>DIDU01000122.1:18962-21793 GCA_002418295.1 Carnobacterium sp. UBA5792
CAGTAAATGGCCTTTAGGTAATTTCCTTTTATTTGATAAAAACCGAGCAGATATCAATATTGCATTAGGTTATTATGAAACAATGAAAGCATATGACTTTTATGAGGGCAGCTGGTACACCTTTGAGAAAGCCGGTTTTGAAAAACATTACGAAGAGTTTTATAGGCGCTTTGCTTCCTTTTTAATCAATCCAGATAAACGCTTTGCGGCTTCTTTCTTTAAGACAGAAAACCAGCAAAGAAAGCTACTGATTGCTTTAAACAAGAGCTGGAAAGGACAAATTGGAAAAAAAGAATTGGTTTATGCCATCTATGAATTGATTGGGAAATTGTTTATGATCAATCCTACTCAAGTATACGAATTTGAGTCTTTTGAAAAGCGGATCCTGGAAAGATATAAAGAATTGCTGAATAGCACATCTTTTGAAGAAGTTGACNNCTGACCAATTGCTTTCAATTAATGTAACTTACTCGGTAGAAGAATGGATAGCCCGATATATTGAAACCCTTCCGCTGCTTTCAAATAAAAAGATGTTGTTTTATTTTATCGATCTAATGGATAGAAACCAGGAGGAAGAATGGTATAACTGGAAAGTGAACTATTTAATCCGGCAAAAGCCGCATGTCTTCATGATGGCGGTTTGTCTGGATCAAATAAAAAATATAAATTTGTAAGAAAAATTATACAAAAGAGTGGTATTTATGGTACACTGAAAGGCAAGTACTCATTATCAAATGTTTTATAGAAGCTTATTTAAGTTGTTTATAGTGAGGAGTGAACGAAGTGGCTCAAAAATTTTCTTATGAAATTATGGAAGAAATAGCAGTGCTTTCTGAAAATAATAAAGGTTGGCGTAAAGAACTGAATTTAGTGAGTTGGAATGGAAATCCGCCTAAATTTGATATTCGTGACTGGGCACCCGATCATGAAAAAATGGGAAAAGGTTTAACATTGACCAACGAAGAAATGAATACACTCAAATCCTTTTTAGCAACTTTTGATTAACCCTCTTTTTTTGTAAAAGATGGAATAAATGATTTTTTTAGAACAGAAAGGATTTTAACATGACAGAACGTGGACTTTTGATTGTTCTTTCGGGCCCATCGGGTGTAGGCAAAGGAACGGTAAGGAAGGCAATATTTGAACAACCGGATAATGACTTGGACTATTCTATTTCCATGACTACACGAAAAAAACGTGAAGGAGAAATAGAAGGAGTCGATTATTTTTTTAGAACAAAAGATCAGTTTGAAGAGCTGATTGCAAGCGGCGGTTTATTAGAATATGCTGAATATGTTGGAAACTATTATGGAACACCTTTAGACTATGTTAATCAAACATTGGCAAGCGGCAAAGACGTATTTTTAGAGATTGAAGTTCAAGGTGCTTTACAGGTGCGAGAAAAAATGCCTGAAGGGATCTTTATTTTCTTGACTCCTCCTGGACTCGGCGAATTAAAATCACGTATTGTCGGACGCGGAACAGATGAAGTGGCTGTGATTGAGCGTCGGATGATGAAAGCTGTTGAAGAAATCAATTTAATGCAGCATTATGATTATGCTGTTGAAAATGACAAAGTAGAAAATGCCGTGAATAAAATTAAAAGTATTATTGAGTGTGAGCATTTAAAAGTTTCACGGGTGATTCACCGGTATAAAAAAATGATTGAGGAGCTGTAAAAAACTATGATGTTACATCCATCTATTGATAGTTTATTAGAAAAAATCGATTCAAAATATTCTTTGGTAATCTTAGCAAGTAAACGGGCACATGAATTAGACGGCAAAGCAATGCCTATGCTGGAAGAATACCAATCTCATAAAAATGTCGGCCGAGCCTTAGAAGAAATTGATGCTGGCGATTTAGTTATCGATCCTACAACAGTTAGTTTGACAGAATAACTGGAGACAGGTCATTTTTGCAACGTATACTCTATTTAAGTGCTTCAAAATAGGTACCTGCCTGTTTTGGGGTACTTTTCTTTTTGTACCTTTTTCTATAAACAAGAAAGAAAAGAAAGAGAATTCGGATGTTGACAAGACAAATGACTTCTTTTTTAGTAAAATATAGAAAGGGATTATTTAGGCACGTAAGCATCAAAGAGGAGGCAGTCTAAATTGTTGAAAAATAAAAACGTAGTGATGTATGTTTCAGGTGGAATTGCTGTATACAAAGCTGCTGATTTAGTTAGACAATTCATTAAGCAAGGTGCAAATGTAAAAGTAGCCATGACAGCATCAGCACAAGAATTTGTGACACCTTTGACTTTTCAAATACTAAGCAAACACCATGTGTATACTGACACATTTGACGAACGCGAAAGCGATAAGGTTAGTCATATTCATCTGGCAGATTGGGCAGACATTGCAGTTGTTGCACCAGCTACGGCTAATATCATAGCTAAAATAGCAAATGGAATAGCTGATGATTTTGTTACAACAGCTTTACTGGCTACAACGGCGCCGGTTTTTGTTGTTCCGGTAATGAACTCTCATATGTTAGAAAATCCAGCTACTGTTCGCAATTTAAAAATTTTAGCTGCTGATGGACGTTTTGTTATGGAACCTGCTACAGGCTTCTTAGCAGAAGGTTATGAAGGAAAAGGGCGGTTCCCGGAACCTATTGACATAATCGAAACGGTTAAAAACTTCTTAATTACACAACAACCGGATTTGCCGTTAAAAAATAAACACGTTGTCATAACAGCCGGAGGAACAAAAGAACGCATTGATCCAGTTCGTTATATTACAAATGACTCATCTGGAAAGATGGGGTACAGTTTGGCAAATGCAGCCAGGGATTTGGGAGCAGAAGTCATTTTGGTATCTGCG
>DIDU01000122.1:21983-25776 GCA_002418295.1 Carnobacterium sp. UBA5792
ATTAACCCGAAAAAAAGCAGATATGATTGTGGCAAATGATGTCTCTAAATCCTATGCAGGCTTTAATAAAGACACAAATGAAGTTACGATCTTTATGCCTGAGGAGCAACCTGTTGAAATTTCTGTTCGCAGCAAACAAGAAATCGCTATAAGAATTTTTGAAGAAGCCATTAAACGAATGAAAAAGTAAGGATGTGAGAGAGTGGTTTCAATTGCTAAAATTATCGTCGATGTACCAACGATGCAGACAAATAGACCCTATGATTACTCCATACCTGCAGAGTTTGAGGATCAAATTATGCCAGGGATGCGAGTAGAAGTTCCTTTTGGACAAGGAACTAGAAAAGTACAGGGATTTGTTGTTGAGATTACTCAATCAAGCGATTTTGGAGGAGAGTTAAAAGCTATTTCAGGACTAATGGATCTAACAGCTGTACTGAATAAAGAGATGTTGTGGTTAGGACAAGAAATGGCCAATAAAACTTTTTCATTTCAAATTACTTGCTATCAAACGATGCTGCCGGCTATTTTGCGGGCTAAGTATGAAAAAAAAATACGTGTCATAGATGAAATTCCAGAAGAGTTGTATTTTGAACTTTTTAAAGGACGCAGTGAAATCAGCTGGGATGAAGCGGTTGAGCGTAACTTATTACCGCAGCTGCTAGAGCTAAAGAAAAAAGAAGCGGTTGAGATTTCATATGTAGTTAAGAATCAGGCTAGAACTAAAAAAAGACGGATGATTCAAGCGAATCTAACTTTTGAGCAACTAGAAGAAGAAAAAATAGGGTTAGGAAAAAGAGCTCCTAAACAACGTTTGTTATTGGAAGTACTTCAATCATTGAATGACCAAACAATCAGTGTCGAAGAAATTAGAAAAACTGCTTCTGTTTCTTCNNGCTATTTTGCGAGAAGGCCAAAAGAAAAAATGGCTCTCTTTTTTTGAAGAAGAGGTTTACCGTGATCCTTTTGAAAAGCAACAGTTTGAAAAATCAACAGCTTTTACATTAAGTAACACTCAACAGCAAGCTTTAACCCCTATTTTAAAAGCTTTAGCAGAAAAACGCTCAGAGATTTTTCTTTTAAAAGGTGTAACCGGTAGTGGGAAAACAGAAATTTATTTACAAACGATTGCCGAAACGTTAAAAAATGGACAATCGGCTTTGATGCTTGTTCCTGAGATAGCCTTAACGCCTCAAATGGTAAATTCATTCAAAGGCCGTTTTGGTGAGGCAGTAGCGGTTTTGCATAGTGGTTTATCAGTTGGCGAAAAATATGATGAATGGCGCAAAATAGAAAGGGAAGAAGCGAAAGTAGTCGTTGGAGCCCGCTCTTCTATTTTTGCTCCTGTTAAAAATATTGGCGTTATTATTATTGATGAAGAACACGAAAGTACGTATAAGCAAGACGAAAACCCACGTTACCATGCGAGAGATATTGCTATTTGGCGAGCAAATTATCATCATTGCCCAGTTGTATTAGGAAGTGCGACTCCTTCTTTAGAGTCACGTGCCCGTGCACAAAAAAAGGTCTATACCTTGCTTGAATTACCGGAACGTGTAAATCAGCGTGAACTGCCATCAGTAGAGATCGTGGATATGCGAGAAGAGGTAAAAAAAGGCAACCGCGGCAATTTTTCACTTCTTTTACAAAGTAAGATAAAAGAACGGATAGCAAAAAAAGAACAAACCGTTCTCTTGCTTAATCGTCGAGGCTATTCTTCCTTCGTTATGTGTCGCGATTGCGGCTTTGTTTTGCCATGTCCTAATTGTGATATTTCGCTGACATTGCATATGGACACCAAAACAATGAAATGCCATTATTGTGGACATGAAGAAGCTATTCCTCGAATTTGCCCAAGTTGTAAAGGGCATAAAATTCGCTATTACGGCACAGGTACACAAAAAATTGAAGAAGAATTGAATGAACTTTTACCAGAAGCAAAAATCATTCGAATGGACGTGGATACTACACGAAAAAAAGGATCACATGAACGCTTATTGTCAGCTTTCGGTAATGGAGAAGCTGACATTTTACTGGGGACCCAGATGATTGCGAAAGGATTAGATTTTCCTAACATCACATTAGTAGGCGTTTTGAATGCGGACACTGGATTGGGTTTGCCAGATTTTAGAGCAAGTGAACGGACCTTTCAATTATTGACACAAGTGAGCGGGCGAGCAGGGCGTGCCGATTTAACGGGNNATGACTATGATGCTTTTTATCAAAAAGAAATGTTTTTAAGGCATCGCGGCAATTATCCGCCTTACTACTTTACTATTTTGATTACAACAAGCCATGCAGAAGAATTGAAAGCAGCGAAAAAAATGCAGGAAATCGTTCAGTTCATTAAACCTCAACTAAAAGCAGAAACCATCCTTTTAGGTCCAACACCTAAAGCTGTTGCTCGTGTAAATAACCGCTATTACTATCAAACGATTATCAAGTATAAAAATGAACCGACCTTATTTAATCAATTACAAGAATTATTGGATCATTCACAAAAAGAGATGGTGCAGGGATTACAAATTGCGATTGATTCTGAACCGATGCACTTTATTTAATCATAGAAAAGAGGAAAAGTATGGCTGTTTTACCAGTAGTAAAATACCCTCATCCAATGTTAACAACACCAGCAAAAGAAGTTATGGAAATCACAGACGACATTCTTGAGTTATTGGATGATATGTACGAAACAATGGTTGCAAATGATGGGATCGGAATTGCCGCTCCCCAAGTAAATCAATCCCTCAGAATAGCTTTAGTCGAAATAGATGAGGAAACGGGTTTGTTTGAAATGATCAATCCGCAAATTATTAAAACATCAGGGAAAACGATTGATGTAGAAGGTTGTTTAAGTTTTCCTGAAATTTTTGGAACAGTAGAACGAGCAGATACAATTGTGCTAAATTATTTTGACCGGAATGGCGATGCTTATGAAGTAGAAGCAGAAGATTATCTAGCGCGTGTCTTTCAGCATGAATTAGAGCATTTAGAAGGAAAGTTATTTACAGACAAAATTATTCAATCCATTCTGCCTGAAGATTTAGAAACCTATATGGAGGAAAATATAAAATGACCAAACTAATTTTTATGGGTACTCCTGATTTTTCTGTACCTATCTTAGAAGCATTGATTGCTGCTGATTATGAGATCGCAGCTGTAGTAACACAACCGGATCGTCCAGTTGGGCGCAAAAAGATATTGACACCTACACCGGTAAAAGAAGCTGCTCTAAAGCATGGGCTTTTAGTTTTACAACCTGAAAAAATTTCTGGTTCTGAAGAATTAGCTAAAATCATTGAGTTGCAACCAGACTTACTTGTAACAGCTGCCTTTGGGCAATTTTTGCCGCAAAAGTTATTAGATGTTCCCACATATGGAGCGATCAATGTACATGCTTCACTTTTGCCAAAATATCGTGGCGGGGCACCCGTTCATTATGCTCTAATCAGAGGAGAAAAAGAGACTGGTGTAACTATTATGTATATGGAAAAGAAAATGGATGCTGGTGCTATTTTAAGCCAACGTTCATTGGAAATAACAGAAAAAGATGACGTAGGAACTTTATTCAAACGGTTAAGTCGTTTGGGCAGAGATCTATTGATGGATACTTTGCCTGATTTATTGGCGGGGAAAATCACTCCCATTCAGCAAGATGAAGAAAAAGTTACTTATTCGCCGAATATTAAAGCTGAAGAAGAAATCATTGAGTGGACTAAAACGGCAAAAGAAATTGACTGGCAAGTGCGTGGAATGCGTCCTTGGCCGGGTGCGTATACTTTTCTAAAAGATA
>DIDU01000122.1:25797-28477 GCA_002418295.1 Carnobacterium sp. UBA5792
AAAAGCTTTCTTAAGCGGAGTCGGCAGCCAATTAACAGTTGGAGAAAAGGTAGGCTATAATGGAAAATAATCAAAATCCGCAAAAGAGAAACATTAAGAAAACGAGTCGTTATCTTGCGATGTCGATTTTAGAAAAAACAGAGAAAAATCATTCTTATTCTAATTTATTACTGAACGAAGCCATTCAAAAAAATAACCTGACTTCTGCAGATGCGCGCTTGCTAACAGAATTAGTTTATGGAGTTTTGCAACGCAAGTTAACGTTAGATTATTATTTATCTGACTTTTTGAGCGAAGATAAAAAAGTGGATATTTGGGTAAAAAATTTATTGCGGTTATCGATTTACCAGATGATTTATTTAGACAAAATTCCAGCTCATGCTATTTTATTTGAAGCAGCAGAAATAGCTAAGAAAAAAGGACATATCGGCGTAAGTAAGTTTGTTAATGGTGTGTTACGTAACGCTGAACGCAAAGGGTTTAAGTCGCTTGAAGTTCTGGAAGACCCTATTGAACGGTTAAGTATTGAAATCAGTATGCCAAAATGGTTAGTTAAAAAGTTTATAGACGAAATAGGTTTGGCAGAGACTAAAGAGTTAGGAGAAGCTATCTTAAATCCTAGTCATGCCAGTGCACGTGTAAATGAAAAATTTTTGTCTGTAGCAGAAGCAGTAGAAGCGCTGGAAGAGGAAGGCTTTAATGTACGAGCTAGCGAAGTTTCGCCTGTAGGAGTTATCAGTAATGGCGGGCATTTTGCATCATCGCCCTTATTTCAATCCGGTCAATTGACTGTGCAAGATGAAACTTCAATGTTGGTTGCTCCAGTGATGCAGATTGAGCCTCATCATCAAGTTTTGGATGCTTGTGCAGCTCCTGGAGGGAAAACAACGCACCTTGCTTCTTATCTCTCAGCAGCAGCTGGCGGCAAAGTCACAGCACTTGATTTGCATTCTCATAAAGTGAAGTTAGTGCAAGACAATGCTAAACGCCTGCATGTTGAAGAAGTCGTTGAAGGCCGGACTTTGGATGCTAGAAAAGTTGCAGATGTTTTTGAAGATGAAAGCTTTGACCGAATTTTAGTGGATGCACCTTGTTCAGGGTTAGGCTTGATGAGAAGAAAACCAGATATTAAATATACCAAAGAGCTGCAAGATCTAGAGCGATTAAAAGAAATTCAGTTAGCGATATTATCTAGTGTAGCGCCTAAATTAAAAGTAAATGGTCTATTGGTGTATAGTACTTGTACGATCACAAAAGAAGAAAATCAAGGAACAGTAGAATCTTTCTTGGCAACCCATACTGATTTTGAAAAAGTTTCGATTGCTGTAAACAAAAATTTAGAGGATAATATTCACGATCAGTTATTGCAAATCTATCCACATGATTTTGGAACAGACGGTTTTTTTATCAGTTGTTTAAGAAAAAAATAAATAGTTGAAACTTTTGAAGTTATGCGAGGTGAAGAAATGCATATTGTTTTTTGTAGTGATGTAGGAAAAAAACGTAAAAATAATCAGGATTTTGCTGGTTATTTTACAAACCAACAAGGAATTACACTAGCCGTCTTATGTGATGGCATGGGTGGTCACAAAGCTGGAGATGTAGCAAGNNGAAGTAAATGAATTAGAAGCTGTTAGTCAGTGGATGTTACAAAATATTAATACAGAAAATAAGCGGATCGTTGAAAAATCTCATCAATTTCCTGATTTAGAAGGGATGGGAACGACTCTGGTAGCTGCTGTTTATATCGATAATCAGCTAGTCGTAGCCAATATAGGAGACAGTCGCGAATACCATTATGCCGATGGAACATTAAAACAAATAACGGATGACCATTCTTTGGTTAATGAATTAGTAAAAAGCGGTGAACTAACAAATGAAGCTGCTTTAAAGCATCCTCAAAAAAATGTTTTAACGCGTTCTTTAGGTGCTTCTGAAAAAGTAGAAGTGGATTTAATGGTCGTTTCTGTTCTAAAAGAAGATCAATTGCTACTTTGTTCGGACGGATTGACGAATATGGTGAAAGATGTGGAAATCGCAGAAATCTTAAGGGAACGAAGCACTTCACTTGAAGAAAAAGTAACGAGTTTAATCTCGCTTGCTAATGCACGCGGTGGTTACGATAATATAACAGTGCTGCTAATCGATTTTTTTGACAGGAAGGAGGGAGAGAACAATGGAGATTGGTAGAAAACTAAACGGCCGCTATAAGATTACAGGAACTGTTGGCGGCGGAGGTATGGCTCACGTATACTTAGCACATGATTTAATTTTAGATCGGGATGTAGCAGTTAAAGTTTTGCGTTATGATTTCCGAGACGATCAAGATACTATCCGACGATTTAAGCGAGAAGCACTTGCGGCAACTGAGATGGTCCACCCTAATATTGTAAGTGTTTATGATATTGGGGAAGAAGACAACAATCAATACATTGTGATGGAATATGTTAAAGGAACGGATTTAAAAAAATATATTCATAATCATTTCCCGATTCCTTACCAAAAAGTAATTGATATTATGGATCAGGTGTTATCTGCAGTAGCTACTGCACATCACAATCGCATTATTCACCGAGATTTAAAACCGCAAAATATTTTGATTGATGAAGATGGAGTAGTGAAGATTACTGATTTTGGGATCGCCGTGGCATTGTCTCAAACGTCTATTACTCAAACTAAT
>DIDU01000122.1:28722-28937 GCA_002418295.1 Carnobacterium sp. UBA5792
ATGATTTGGCAACATCTTTGTTACCACAAAGAAGCAATGAGCCTAAATTTGTTCCAGCCAGCATGTTGGAAAATACAAAAGTATTAGAGCCGATCAAACCAAAAGAAGCGGTTGTAACAGACAGTTCTTTAGTCGAATCAAAAGAATTGCCGGAAAAAGGAACAGAGACAAACAAAGATGAAATAAAAAACGAGAAAAAACCAAAAAATAAAAAA
>DIDU01000097.1:0-367 GCA_002418295.1 Carnobacterium sp. UBA5792
TTTGGTCTTCATTTGGATTCATCCGTCGAAACCGGCAAAATCGTAGCTACAGCCGGTCGAACCAATGCTTCTTGTGATATCTTTTCAATCACCGTCCATGGTGAAAGCGGACATGCTGCACGGCCAGATTTAGGACGTGATGCTTTTTTAACGGCTGCAGCGATTACCGTTGAATTGCAAAGTATTGTCGGGCGTGAAGTCAGTCCATTGGATAATGTCGTGGTAGCTGTCGGCGTTTTAAAAGCTGGAACACGCTACAATATCATTGCAAATGAAGCCACACTGGAAGGTACGGTTCGGACATTTAGCCATGAAACACGCCAATTTGTATTAGAAGCTGTTGAACGTATTGCACGTGACGTGGCAA
>DIDU01000097.1:398-933 GCA_002418295.1 Carnobacterium sp. UBA5792
TGCCACAAATCGTGCCGCTCGCCTTGGTGCTGAAATGGTCGGCGAAGAAAATGTCATCAGAGACAACGAAAAAAGCTTAGGAGCAGATGACTTTGCTGACTTTTTAGCCGTTGCTGAAGGAGTTTATGCACGTGTCGGTACGAAAAATCCTGAGGATCCAGATACGTGGTACGGCCATCATCATGAGAACTTTGATATCGATGAGCGCGGCTTGGCTATTGCTACTGAATTACATGTCAATTATGCTTTAGATTATTTAAACGACCTTTAAATCTCATAAACAACCCGTCATTCTGTATAGAGTGACGGGTTGTTTTTTCATCCTAATTCAATTGAAAATTCAAAACCATTTACTGTTGGACTCTCTGTAAAGGATCCTCCAGTCTCTTTGAAGAGCAATTCAATTCCCGTAATATCATCCGGCAAAGCAGGTGAAACGACGTAACTATAACTCATATGCCCAGGTATCCCACCGCCTCCATCTGAATGGCAAACGTATGTATCATTAATAGATAAGTCAAAAAAATCAGGGCTA
>DIDU01000097.1:958-2116 GCA_002418295.1 Carnobacterium sp. UBA5792
TTATTCGGTTCATCCCAATCTAAATACAAATACACCATACTAGCATTAGCATATTGCCGAATAAAAGACACTGTATACATCATTCCTGCATGTTCAACAGATTTAAGTATAGGTAAATATTTTCTAAATTCAACAGGCACAACAGTTGGTTCAAACTTATTCTCTATTTCCATTGTTGCAAAAAGTACCTGTAAATATTCTTCTTGAAAACCGTATTCATCTGCTAATCTAGAAATTATCTTATCAGATGGCAAAATTGAATTTCTTTTTGAAATTTCTTTACGTTGATTTAATAACTCGCAAATTTTTTTGTCAATTGAGAAAAGCTGTTCATTATATTGTTCAGTTAACCCTTCAGTTGGTTCAAATTTCATAGTTAGTTCCTCCCTTTTTGTCTCTATATAATAGAGCTAATTGTTTTCTTACACAAAAATAAATTTATGTTACAATCGAACCATCTGTCAGGAGGTAGTTCGTATGTTTTTTTCGTTTTTTGTCTCTATAGGAATTCTCACTATCCCAATTTGGGGTATCGTCTTTTGTTTAAATTTGATCGCTATCATAGAAAAAATAAAGTATGAAAGAGCTTATACAAAAAACACTTTTTGGTTTACGTTATCATTTGTATTTATTGTAACCATGTTTATTTTTATTCTTGCTGATTAAGCGTCTTGATTTTAATATTCTATTGTTCAGAATTAGATTGATTCTTCCTCTACTTCACCAGTAACTTTATCGACTAAATACCAACCAATAGTAGCCGTAGCTTGTTCGCCATTGTCTCCGGGAGCCGATAGGCTAAATGCTTGGACGGTATATTTCCCTTCTTCTTTCTCTTCTTCAACACGAACGCTGATTCCTTCCAGTTCATACCCTTTTTGTTCTTTTAAATAATCAAGCACTTTTTTAGATGCTTCCTCTGTAGTCAGTTCATTACTTTCTTCTTGTTCNNCATTAGTAACTTCGCTTTCAGAAACAGTACTATTTTGAGAGTCGCTTAATTTGCTATCAGAGCTATTGATAGCTTCAGAAGTAACTGAACTACTTTCACTGCTGGTCGTCGTATCTATGCTTTGCATGTCTTTTGATTCAGTAACAGATGTATCCGCTGTATGCTCTTCATTTGTGGAGCACCCTACTAGTACTGCTGCACAAACC
>DIDU01000097.1:2196-4562 GCA_002418295.1 Carnobacterium sp. UBA5792
CGCTTACTTTTACCGAGGTAAACTAAACCAACTTATGAAAATTGAAGATTTAGCTACATAAAATCAAATAATTAGTACGTTAAAAATCTATTTAAATTAAGTTTCTTTTTTATTCACTTAAAAAATCAATATATTGTTTAGCCTCAACTAGTCCTGCTCCAGTAGCAGTTCGATATTCTTTAATTGCTTTAACTTTTTCCCCTTCTGAAATGAGTTCTAAAATGCTATTTTTTAGTTCATCATTTATCGGATCAGGCACATCAACTTGTTTAGCAATAGCATTTAATGTGGTGTTCATACGAGCCACATCCTCTTTTAATTGACTGATTTTTGACATCAAAAGCAACACTACTCCTACCATCAACAGCCACATCGCTAATTCAATCATCTTCTCACTCCTATACTTCTTAAAAGTTTATCTACCTCATAATTGTTGCTAAAGAATCATTATTAAACTTTACTTATGTTGACCTGACAGCAGGTCATTCTCCGCAATAATTTTTTTAAAAAAGGTTAATATGGGAACATTATCACTTCCATATCAACACTATTCAAGACTGCTACTCTACGGCTTAAAGCTTAACCAGTTCGGACTTGAATACTTATTTTTTAAAATTTAGACGTAGTTATTTAAATTAACTCCTCATTTATCTCTAAAGATACGCTACTTTAATCATAACATTATATTATCTGGAAATAAGAAAATAAGGTTATTAGTTTTTAACCTATTTACTATTTCTTGCTTAACTCATAAGCTTATGGGTGTATACGACAAAGTTTATATTTTTAGGAAGATAGACAAATGATAAGAGAAAACCAAAAGTATGCCCCAGTATAAGAAACTTAAAAAAACTCCTAAACCGCTAACCGGAATGATAAGATTCACAACGGGATTAAAAACTATATCAAGCGCAATAAAATTTAATATGGTTTGAGTCGCAGTCTTTATAGACATTTTTGAGTCCTCCATTTAATGGGATAAAAAGTACCCTTACTTTTGTGAAAAAGAAATAGTTAAATCAATATGCATCCTTATACATACCAGCGCTTCTTCATTCTGCTATGAACTATACTGTTCAAACATATTCTTTTTTTATTAATTAAAATATCTTTGTATAGTTTCTTTTATTTCATTAACAGAAGTTAACATTAGCAAATGATCACTATGGTGTANNAATTTAAGTCTAGCTCTTTTTGTAATATATGATTTCCTTCTATGTTATTATTTTTTGAATTGGATAATAAAAGAATTAATTTATCGTTCTTCAGTATTCCTATTTCTTTTGTATTTAAATCGTTAATCAGAGAATTAAACGCGCTTTCCGGAAGGATATTCGAATAACTACGTTTCTCATTATCAGAGACTGTATATGTACTCATGAGTGCATTATATACGTGCTGCAATTCTTTATTAGTTAAAAAAATGTCTTCTTCTCTTAAACTTTCAACCTCTTTCACTATCTCTTCATTTAAATCTTTTAAGGATCCAAATACTGGAAATTTTATTGCAACAGTAGCATTATCCGAAATATCCTTTGGTGAATAATAGCCTCCATCCAAAAAAATAACACCTTTCGGGTTAATCTTTCCTTCTAAATTTGATACTAGCCAACAAGATAAAGAACTGGCAACGATGTAGTAATTATCTTCAACATTCAAATAGTTTATAAAGGATAAAATATCATCAGAAAAACTATCTAAAGTATATGCTCCATCAGAAGTTGATTTTCCATGAGCTCTATAATCCAATGCATAGCAATTATAGTCATCTATAGAATCAATCAAGTTATAATAAAAATGTTTATTATTATTTAAACCATGTAAAAATATTATGTTCTTTTTAGAATCATTATTTTTCTCAAAATAACTAAAGATATGATTATTTTTTTTGAATTCTTTTACTATTATCATGCAACAATCAACTCCTCAATTGTAATAAAATCCAACTAACGTGTTCCACGTTCTTTTAGTTAATTTTATTAGTAAGCTCCTGAAAATTAAAAATAAATGTTATTTTAATTAGATATGCATTATACTATTAATATAGAAACCTTACAAATAGTAAAAATACGAAAGGAGAATTGTATGAAGTTATTTTTAAAAGGATTAAGAAGAGGAGTACTTTCTTTTGTCTTCATGTTCATCTTATCTTTGTGGAAAAACTCTCAAGGCTCAACGTTTGAAGCAAACACTTTCTTATTTAACTGGCTCATTATTTTCTTTTTATGTGTAGCGAGTGTAATATACGAAATCAGGCAGTGGAGTTTCTTCAAACAAATTAGTGTTCATTACATAACGATGCTTGTTACAGTCTTCCCTACTCTTTTGCTTAGCGGACATTATCCGCTAAACTCTTTTGAGGATAC
>DIDU01000097.1:4587-11430 GCA_002418295.1 Carnobacterium sp. UBA5792
CTAATATCTATCGAAAGCTGATGAAAACGAAAAAAGATCAAGTTTATTGAGCATTAACAAAGAGACAACTTTGTAAAAGATGCCGTCAGATGATTATCAAAAATGAACCGAGAAAGTTTCTTTGAAGAATAAAATTATTTTTCCTGTTTTCTTGAAAAAAAGACCATCCAAAAATAATTTTAGATGGCCTTTTTTTCTATCTAACACTTACTAATATTTACTGAAAAAACGGACTCGCTTCTATTATAGATCTATACCTGCTCCTTCTTTACTCTGCGATTCCCAATGAAAATGTAGCTTATTCCCAAAACGACAAAGACTAGGAAAACAAAGGTTAGTATAGCCTTTTTCTCTGTAGGATAAGGTGCCAGGGGGTCTCCAGATAGTAAATTTGCTAAGACAGAAGCTGGTATAAGTGTCATTAATAGAATATTCAATAGAGGGATAAATAAAATGGTGTTCGGTTTAGCTAACATCTTTCCGATACCGTAAAGAACCGCGCCGACGATTTGCACGATCATACCATTTACGATGGCTTCAGAGGTTTGGTGATCATACCAAGTACTGAATGAAATGAGTAAACCAATTACTATAAATGCAGTAGACAACCTAAGCAGCACAGAACTAGATAAAGCAGCACCAGTCTTTTTTGCCTTGTTTTCCGCCTCTTCTTTATCTTGCAGGTCATCTTTCAACAGATAGTCTATTGAGGTATCAAAAAATCGGCTTATTTCTATAATGTTTTCTACTTCTGGTAAAGAAGAGCCTAATTTCCATTTAGATATCGCTTGTCTGGAGACATTTAAGTGCAGGGCTAATTGATCTTGAGATATACCTTTTGCTTTGCGTAAGGTTTGTAGCTTTTCTCCAAAAGATATCACACCCACCTCCTATTTTCTATTTTAAGTTTACCATAGTGCTTGGTTGCATCCCACCATCTCTAGCTGGCAAATCCGCAACTGGCGGTTGCAAAAGCACTTTAAAATAGCAGCATGTCCTGAACATAAATATAAACTTCTGGTCTGCTAAACAGTTTTATTATCACTTTCATCTTATCCCTTACACTGGAAAACGTATGTAGCGCTTTTGCTTGGCAATGCCCGTTTCTAAATCACGTTTAGCTTTTTCAAGGTTTAGCGCCACCATTCTTTCAGCATCTTCGTCAACGATCAACC
Organism: Carnobacterium sp. UBA5792; assembly: GCA_002418295.1. Next base: position 5,763 of record DIDU01000097.1, read on the forward strand.
CTAATGAATGGATATTGCTTTCCAATTCAACTACATCTCCAGCTATTTTCTTAACAAATGTCTTTTGATCACGTGAAAGTTGTTTCCATTCCTTCGTTGTTTCTAAATAAGCAGCATAAGCCCGAATCCCTTCATTTTGCTCTGCTAAAATGCTGAGGGTTTCAAATTGATACAAATTGACCCAGTTAGCTGTTTCAATTCCTTTCTCAATATCTTGATCAGTCAGTTCTCCTCTTACCAGTAATGCATCATAATAATTTTGAAAATCGATAACCAAGCTATTGAATTTCTTTTGCATTTCCCACAGATTTTTGTATGCTTCATGACCTGCCAACGCATTTAAATTATCTGTATTTACCGGAATTTCTAAAGGTTTTATATAGTAATCAGAGTCTATCTTCAAATGATCTCCGCCAATACTAAAAATGTTGTTGCTAACATCAGCAAATAACGATAATGAAGATTGTGCAATGTAAGCTTCTTCTTTATCCTCTTCTCCCATTGGTGACAAATAAGCCGATGCGACGGGTTGATTCTTCATAGTAAATCCGGCCATATAGTATGGTTTATCGTTTACCATCCGATATATCGGATTAACAAATACCCCTTCGTACCACTTTTTATACTTCTTCACCTTATGCATTAATGCTTTTTCAGTTGTTTTATCCATAGTTCCTCCTTCTAGTTGATTAAGTTTTTACCTTCTTTACTTTTCATGGTAGTTTTAGCATAAAATTTCATCTTCTGGTTAATTATGTATTTCCTTGAAAAAATAGTACCATACCTTTGACTGCAAAGCCTAACAATAGCCTTTTACCCGTTTTCGAAAAACACAAAAAATCTCCGCTTAAGCATCGACACAACTTATCCTAACGTGTGTCTAACTTTAGCGGAGCATAAATACAGTATTCTATTTCTTTAAAAACACTCTTTCAGTATCAATAGACTTTAACTCAGATTCTGCCCTCAGAGTTAAACTGAAAGGCATCAGAAGCCAAATTTGTTTCATTATCATCTTCATATACAAAGTTATCCAGCAAAGCCCGTACTTCATCGGTCGACTCAGTATCCATTAATTGGTTTCTTAATTCACTTGCACCGCGAAAACCACGAACATAAATTTTGAAGAAGCGGCGTAACGGTCTGAATGGACGCGGCTCCAATTCTCTCGAATATTTATCATGGAGATCAAGCTGCAGTCTTAAAAGACCAAGCAATTCTTCGCTGCTGTGTTCTTTCGGCTCTTTTTCAAAAGCATATGGATTTTTAAAAATACCCCGTCCAATCATTACTCCATCTACACCATATTGTTCAACGAGTTTTAATCCTGTTTGCCGATCAGGAATGTCTCCATTAATCGTCAAAAGGGTATTTGGAGCTATTTCATCACGAAGTTTCTTGATTTCTGGAATCATTTCCCAATGAGCATCGACTTTACTCATTTCTTTTCTTGTACGTAAGTGAATGGAAAGATTAGCGATGTCTTGCTTCAATAAATGTGTGATCCACTCATACCATTCGTCTAAGCTGCTGTAACCTAATCTCGTTTTTACACTTACAGGCAATCCGCCTGCTTTGGCTGCTTCTATAAGATCAGCTGCAACTTCTGAACGAAGGATGAGACCAGAGCCCTTTCCTTTTCCAGCTACATTCGGAACTGGACAGCCCATATTAATATCAATTCCGCTAAACCCTTCTTTCGCCATGCCGATACTCATTTCTCTGAAGTATTCGGGCTGGTCTCCCCATATGTGAGCGACCATTGGCTGTTCATCTTCTGTAAACGTTAAACGGCCGCGTACACTATTGCGTCCTTCTGGATGACAATAACTGACGGTATTGGTAAATTCAGTAAAAAAGACATCCGGTTTGGCTGCTTCACTCACTACATGACGAAAAACAACACTGGTCACATCTTCCATTGGTGCCAATATAAAAAACGGCCGCGGCAATTCACGCCAAAAGTTTTCTTTCATATTCAAATTCAATCCTCTCATTACGGGACAGCAGAACAAAAAATAAAAAGCAAAAACAGCTCTGCTTCTTTTACACTTATCCCCTGCTTAAACAATTTTTTATTAAACAATTAGTAAGCTTTGGTTATTATACACTTTCAATCAACAAAAAAAAAGTGCTAAGGATAATCTGAATAGAAAAAGAGCTTTAGATCGGTCAGATGTAAAGCTCTTTTTTAACTAGATATTAAAAAGTTCCATTAGAAAAGGAGTTAACAGCTTAGATAAGTTACAGGTAGGGTCCAAAAAACTTGTCGCTAAAATCCATTTTTTTCAACAAAATCACGAATTTCTATAAGTTCTACAGGTGTAGCGAAACGTTCGCTATTGTATAACTCTTCTAAGTCCTGCTCCGTAATCCCTAATTCTTTTGAAATCTCCTCATTCGATAACCTTTTATCTTTTTGAATTTCTTGGATATTAGTCATTAAAATAATTGTCTCAATTTCATCATCCGATAATNNTTAATGATTTCTTTGATTGATTCTAAACCAAGAAATTTCCCCATACCTTCTGCTAGTTGTTTGACTTGACGCATGATAAAGTCTTTTTCTTCTAATGCCATAACGAACTCCTTCTTTCTTAAATAAGGTTTTATTTTCACTGATCCATTTGGAATTGTTTTTAACGGCTTCACGTATATTAACTTAAGAAAACAGTTTTAAAAACCTCTTTTGAGTCTTGTCACAGCTATAACCGATTGATTCATAAAACTTATGAGCTCCGAGTCTGGTTTCTCCAGAATTTAACCGTATTCCAGCTAAGTTTCTTTCACTAGCTGCTAATTCAATCTCTTGCATTAATTGTTTCCCATTGCCCTTTTTTTGATGGTCTTGATCAACCGCCAAAGCTAGTATATTTAACATGGGTTCAGAGTACAAACTTTCATATACTTCTGCATGTACATATCCCGCAACCTTCCCATCCTCTTCAGCAACGAAAAGAATGTGGTGTATATCATCGGCTACTAGTTTTTTCATTTGTTTTTCAGTAATTTCTATTGGAACATCGTATCCTAGAGACTCCGCATTAATGCGTCTGATTTCTTCTGCATCCTTCATCTTCATATCTCGAATCATAAGTATCCTCTTTTCCTGAAAAATCGTTGCCTTTATTTTATCATATATGCACCCGGTTTAAGCAGTATTCTTAAGAGCATTTTAAAGAAACTATCATTTTAATTAAAACTTTTACAGCTCATAATGGGTTTTGGATCTCTTTTGATTTCCTTCATTAGCTTAGTAGTTATATGGATAAAGCTGAGCAATGCAAAAAATAACCAGCTTATCCTAAAAACAACAAAAAGTTACCCATAATTACGCTTATTAGGCTGTAATTATGGGTAGCTTTCGTTGGTACAATTGTTAAAGCCGTTAATTTAGTTATTTATTAAACTTTTTGCTTCCCAATTTCATATGAAATTGAGGATCNNTAATAAAGTTAAATGTTTCCATTCCTTTAAGCTGAGTAGTTGGAATATACAAATCTGCGTAATCTACTTGTTTATTAGAAATTACAAATACATTTGGCGACCAATCAGATAACACTTCTTTCATCTTTTGAGTTCTTTTTTCTTCGCCATTGTCAAGAATGAATACTGTAGAATTTTCATCAATTGCATTATAGATACCGTGAATAAATTCTTCAAATTCATACCCAGTAACTGGACAACGAAGTGTTTCAAGAAGTTTAAGTGCACTTTCTAATGTATCACCGTATAAACTTTCTGGACCAGTGATCCGGATTTCTTTAGTATTTTTTAAAACATCTATATTCTCATCAATCCATTTTTCACCCGCTGCATAAACCTCTTCAAAATGAGAAACAGCATCTTTTATTTCTTCTATTTTTTCTTTAANNATTTTCTAATCCCCAGTATAAACCAAAGAGCAGCAAATTCAGTTTTGTACAATAATATCCTTTTGTTTTAGCTCCCGCTAATTCTTCGCCGCAATGAACTGTTAACACATAATCAGCCTGCTCATCAATATAAGCATTTTCCAACCCGGCCATTGAGGCGGTTAAACACCCTGCCTCTTTAGCAATTTTCATTGCTTCATACGTTGAGAAGCTGCTTCCGCCTTGCGAAATACCGATGACTAATGTCTTTTCATTGTGATTTAAAAAAGTTTCCTTAGTAATCATAAATGGATAAAGAGAAACCACTTCAATATTCATTAGTTTGCGGAGCATGGGTGCTATCTGCAGCCCTGCATGGTAGCTCGTTCCAGAACCTGTAATCACAACTTTTTTCAAATCTAATTTTTCCACTTTATTAAATAGTTCCTCTGCTTTTTCCACAATTTCGCTCATTTTTTCTGGTGTCTCATGCAAATAATTTTCAATTAATGACATCTTTATTCCTCCAATTTTTATAAAATACCCACAGCGTGTAAGGCAATCCCTAAAACAATAAGTCCTACCGTTAACCAAGTCACACTAAATTTCTTCATTGCTTTCCATACAAGTAAAGTAACGGCGAGCGGCAACATTTTCGGTAAAATTTGATCGAGAATATCTTGAACTACCACTTCGGCTCCGCTAATATTCCAGGTGATCGGTGTCACAATATTCAGCATAGTAGCAACCATTCCTCCAACTACCGCTAGTNNTGGTTGCAATCGCCATGATTTTGTCCATCAATCCTTCTTTTTGGATTCTATCTAATGAATTAACTCCTAATTTATAGCCAAACTTCAATCCAAAAACGCGGATCAAAATGTTTGGAATATTATACAATAATAGGAAAAGAATCGGTCCAAAAATACTTCCTTCTTTGGCTAATGATATTCCTATACCCGCTGCAATGATTCGGAAAGTTCCCCAGAATAATGAATCGCCAATACCTGCTAAAGGACCCATTAAAGAAGCTTTGACAGCATTAACAGATTGTGTGTCAAATGCTGGATTGTTGACGTTTTCTTCCTCCATCGCTGCAGAGATCCCAAGAATTGTGGGAACCATCGAAGGCGTGGTGTTAAAAATTTCTAAGTGACGAGAAATGGCTTCTGATTGATCTTCTTTATTTGTATACAGCTTTCTTATTACCGGAAGCATTGAATAACAGTACCCAATATTTTGCATCCGTTCATAATTAAAAGCTCCTTGTAGAGCAAAAGACCTCCAAAAGATCTTTGACAATTCTTTTTTGCTTATCTTATTAGTCAAAATCAATCTCTCCTTCCGTTAGATTTGATTCACTTGCATCCTCTTTGACTTCTTTCTTGGGCTCAATGTAAAAGTGAATGATTAGTGCAATGCATGCGGCAAATAATGCGATGGCAGTAATATCCAGACCGCCNNGACCGCCATACGCAGCTGCTAAGAAACCGATAAAGAAGAAAGGCGCCATTTTTCTTGAGTACAGCATATCAATCAATAATGCAAATCCGATAGCAGGCAAGATATTCCCTGCAATTTGTAATCCTTCTAAAACTACATTCGGTATTGCGTTGATTAAACCAGACACTTTATCTGCGCCTAATAAAATAGCTAAGAATGTTGGTAAGAACGTACTTAGAAAAAATAGTAAAACTGGCATCCACATACAAACAGCAAGTCCTTTATAATTAACCTCTCTTGCGTATTTGTCAGCTTTGTGCGAGAAATACGTATTAGCAATTCGAACAAGAACTCCTAGAGATTGAGCTAAT
>DIDU01000097.1:11460-12457 GCA_002418295.1 Carnobacterium sp. UBA5792
TGCAAGTGCGACTTCTACGCCTTGACCAGGAATAATTGCAAATGCTGTTCCTAATACACCGCCCGTAACAACGTCTGGCGGTGTTGCAGCCCCTATTCCTGCAATCCCCATCCAAATCAATTCTAACTGTGCGCCAATAATAATGCCTTTTGGAAGATCTCCTAAGACTAAACCAACTAACAACCCTGTCACTAATGGCCGCTCAAACATCAATTGTCCAAAAATACGTCCATCCAGAATACCTATACCTGCGATTAAACCAATCATTAGTGCCTGACTAGCCATGAACAATCACTCACCTTTCTTAAATTTCAAAATCTTCTAGTGTTTTGATTTTATCTCTTGGCAGCATTCTAAATTCTACTTTTGCGCCTGTATCACGAATAGCCTTTAAGTTTTCTATATCTTGTTCATCGACAGCCACAAGATCCGTTAACTTTTTCTTACCTTCAGAGTAGCGCAATCCACCGACATTTAAACTTTTTATCACACCATTTGAGTTTTCGATCAGCTTACGAGCATCCATTGTATCCTTAACTAAAATCAACACATTACTTTTTTTCGATTGACTGAATTTTTCAACGATTTCTCCAGACTNNTCTTCTACTCCGCGTATATAAAGATTTACATTACTGGGTTTGGCAAGATTTAAAGCTGTAGCTTTCATCTTATCGTTTTTTGCATCATCATTTACAACCAGGATCGTATTTACTCCTAGTGAATTTGTCCATCCAAAAGCTACTTGTCCATGAATCAAACGGTCATCAATCCTCATCAAAGCTAATGTCATTATTATTCACCTCTTTAATTTTTTCGTTTATAAACTGAATACCTTGTGTTCCTTCTTGAATTGATTTTTTTACAGCTTCCGCACTTGAAGAAGTTTCTCCTTCAAGTATGGCTGTTAATAACATTGGTAAGTTCACTCCTGTAACCAATTTAAACTCATATCCTTCTAAAAGAAATTGTGTAAATAAGTTCGCTACACTCCCTCCAA
>DIDU01000097.1:12492-17015 GCA_002418295.1 Carnobacterium sp. UBA5792
ACAATTAATCCTCTGCCTTTTTTGTGGTCTAAAAGTTTTTTCACTTCCTCTTCTGCGTCACTGGCAGATTTTTCTTTTGTCATTTGAAAGACTTCTAAATTTTTTGGAACACCCATAATTAAATCAAGACTATCCTTGAATCCGCTGGCTAAGGTCCCGTGAGTTGCAATTAAGTAATTCATATTATTCTCCTTTCTATACTTTTTATAATGCAAAAACCATGCCAACATAGTGACATGGTTTTTAAAGTTTATCTAAATGCTGTCAGGATAAAGGATATTATGAATATATCCAATTTCCGGTAAAGGGACATGCACACTATAGCTCTGTTCAATCACACTAAGAACGTTTTTAATGACACGTATTGCTTTTTCGTTTTCATAGGAAAACTTTTCAATGTCAGGAAATTCTTCTATTTCTGATCTTCGAATCAATCTTTCGACCATACAGCTGATATGGACATAGAGTANNGTGCGATTTTCTTCGCATTTGTCAGTCCAATCAACAGATCCTTTTCTAAGCTGTTTATTACGTTCTCACAGATCTCCATTATCTTTTTAGTATCCAATATAGTGATAGAATCTAATACTCTGTTTAACGAAAAACTTCTCACTAAACGGTTATTGATCTCATCAATTTCATTTTCTGTAAGAATTGAATCAAAAAGATTAATCATCTCATTCTTTCCGTCACCAGTAATAATTTGGTCAAGGAACACAAAAGGTACATTTTTAATTTCAGGGTCATCTGTTCCAACTATTGAGACAATTTCATATTTCTTTTCTATTTCGCTCGGGATCCCATTATTTTTTAATTCAGCGAAATTTATTGAAAGGATTTGAATATTTACGATCCCGTCTAAACAATTACTCAATAAAGTTTGGATTTGGATAGCTGTTCCTAGTCCGGTTAAACACGTTGTGATAATCGCTTGTTCTTTCTTCAGTTTGGGTTCATATAATTGTACATTTGGTACGACATTTTCTTTTATCCGCTGTCCAATTTCTTGTAAAGGTAGCTTTTGATCAATCATGTTTCCGACTTCTAATGCCATAAGCGTATTTAATTGGTCAATAAATAATAATGGTTTATTTAGAGCCTCGCATAAACTCGCATACAAAGTATTTAAAGAACCCATATCTACCATTACAATGATTTCCCGAGCTGAATTTATTCTGCTTGAATATTCGAAAATTTTTTCTGATATATCGTTTATAGTTGCTACAATAGGCATATCTATCCCTATAAACGTTCTTTTACCCAAGATTCTATTACATAAATTAGCAATGCTGCTTGCAGTAGCATAACCATGCGCAACGATAATTCCTTCGATTTCATTAGTTGAAATATTCAAGTTTACCATAGATAAAAACAATGAAAGGTACATTTGATCAACTTCGCTGAAATGAATATCAAGGCTGGTTTCAATTAAAGGAATAATTTTAGAAATGGTCATTTGTTCATTTGGATATAAATCTTTTACAAAATTCAAAATGGCTAGTGTGATACGTTTATCTTCAACGTTTCTTTTAAAAACAAACTTATAAATATAATAAGAAACGCCTGTAACAAAATTGCCGTCATAAACTAATCTTGATGAAGAATCTAAAGTACGAAAAACATCTTGCATTGTTTCAGAGACAAATTTTTCTAAATTTTCATTTGTATCTGTATGATTTGCATATATCAACTCGTTCATNNTTTCAAAAGTTGTTAAGCCTTCCGACTGGGCCTTTGTGTACGCATCCATTATTTTAGTGTCTAATGAAGCACGTTCATTCGTTATTCTGGGCACAAAAGTCGTATTCCCTTTAGGCGTGAAAAAGTATTTCCTTTTTTCGATCGTGTACGTTTCTGCTATAGGCTTATGTCGATACATTTTTGCGGGTAGATCTTTTAATACGATATAGATCTCATCACTTTGCGGTTCTCTTGCATTTGCTCTCCCGCATACATACTTTATAACGTTTTTTATATCGCCAATATTCCCGCTGTATTCGCTTTGCAATAAGAGATCAAATACTCTTGGGGACACAACAATATTCTTATTAAAGCTTTTACTTTCACCGAAGAAAGCTTTTTCGACGATTTGCTTTTTTTCTAAAATTCCGCGTTCTTCAATATTGGGAATATGGATATGAATAGGGATTCTTCGCATAAATGTTTCAAGAAAATCTTCTTTCTGTTCTGTAGTCGCAAAAACTAACCGCACATTTGAGGCATGATTAGATGTTTCTCCGATTCTTGAATAAAACCCTTCATCCATATAAACAAATAATTTCTCTTGTCCTTCCGGCGGCAATCTATGGACTTCGTCTAAAAAAAGCACTCCGCCATCTGCGTCATTTAATAATCCGTTACGATCTTCTTCTGCGCCAGTAAAAGCTCCTTTGACGTATCCAAATAATATTCCAGACAACAGTTCAGGATTATTATGGTATTGAGCACAGTTAAATACTTTAAAAGGAGCATTATCATCAACAACTTTTGCTGATTTCATAAATTGATAAGCAATATTTACAAAGAAGCTTTTTCCAACTCCCGTATCACCGGTTATCATCATCGGAAGCCCTCTTCCTGGGTAAAAAACAGCAGTTTTCATTTGTTCAACTGCATCAGATAGGCTCATATCATAACCAATCATTTTTTGTAGAATCACTTCTGAAGTTAGTGCCTTCAATGCTGACTCAAGCTCAGCTAAGCTGCCATATGTGTCTTTCAGGATAATAGAAAAATATTCTTCGAACTTTTCTTTCATTGAAAATAAAACTGGGCGTGTATTAATTTTTAAAAAAATCTTTTCAGATACTAAAGCGTTTGCAATTTTACTCGCATTTGTTCTTCCAGTATCTAAAAACACTGCAAGATCTCTTGTATCAAAAAAACATTCCTCGATATTACTTATACCTATTTTTTCACACTTAGATTTTGCATAATCTATTGTTTCTTTCTTCATTGTTAAACCACACCTTCCGGATATAAGTCATTCACTTAGTATAGATAATTGTGCACGTTTTTATGTTAACTCATTTTTTTTATTAAAAAGCTAGAAGACACCTTGCCATTGATAGTAAAAATATATAAGCACAAACAGAAATGATGAATTATTTAATGAAATAACTTTGTTTAATACTTTGACAAAACTTTTATTTAAAAACACTTCTTGAATAGGCAATTATCTAATTTTAAGTCCTTGGGTTAATCATATAAACTATTATTGCATAAATCTTATAAAATAATAAATCAATAATTAATACAATTCGATACAATTAGAATTATCATTTTGTTCTATCTCTTAATTAACTAATCCGTAATCATTCTCCAGAATATCTTAAAATACACATAATCTTACAGTTCCTTTTTATTTTTTCTATTAAATCAAGTCTAGCAAATATTAGGTTATCTTTTCTATTAACTCCTTGAATAAAAGTATCGCTTACTTTTAAAAAAGAGGTATGGTATAACTAAACTAACAAACAGAACGTTAGTGAGGTAAAAAAATGGACATAGAAAATGCTTTATACGAAGCTGCTATTCAATTAATAATAAAACGCTACCCTAAAGGCTGGGGCGGAGCTGCTGCTATGTATACAAAAGACGGGCAAATTTTAACAAGTGTGGCTCCCGATGTCCTTAACGCTTCCACAGAATTGTGTATGGAGACAGGTGCCATTCTAGAAGCGCATAAACTAGACACCGCTGTTACGCACAGTATCTGTATCGCTAGAGAGGATGAACATGCTCCTTTTAAAATTCTCACTCCATGTGGAACATGCCAAGAACGATTAGTCTACTGGGGATCAACCGTAAAAGCGGCCGTTACAACTAAAGAAAATGGTCTTCTATTTAAAACACTGGAAGAACTGCAACCCTACCACTGGTTGAGTGCTTACAGCGATGATAAATAAATTTGTTTGTCATACCCTGGTGAGAAATAAAGTTTTAATGATAGAGTAATCTAACTGAATGGAGGATTTATTATGGTTAGTTTTCTTATTTTCGGTAGTTTAGGACTGGGATTAATTGCTTGGATACTGGCAATCGTTAATTTAATCAGGTACAAAAATAACCGCCATCAACATTGGGCGACTTTTTCCACCTTAAGTGTCGCTGCTTGCGCTGTTGCCTTGTATTTTCCACTGGTTTATAGTTCACATTTGGTAAACATCGGAGATCTATCTGCATTGATGGATACGATTGCCACGATAACGAGTGCCGCTGCTATCCTGCTAATCGTTACGCTTATTTTAAACGGCCTAACTTTGGTTTTATATCGTAACCATACAAAAAAATAGACTTTGTTTTTAATCTCTGAATAGGTATATTTTTCGAATAAACCTAATTTTACATAACTAGTTAAACAAAGGAGAGAAACTATATGGGTTTTACCGATGGCTTTTTTCAACTATACGGATTGATTATTAGTTTATTTTGGTTGGCAATTATCGTATTTGTTGTTTACGTCGTAACGAAGTTTTTAAAATTAACTAAAGAGCGAAATGAACAATTAAATGAAATCAGGA
>DIDU01000065.1:0-3420 GCA_002418295.1 Carnobacterium sp. UBA5792
TCAGCTTTAGCCTTAGCGTCAGATTCAGCTTTGGCTTTTTTCTCAGCGTCAGCTTTAGCCTTAGCGTCAGATTCAGCTTTGGCTTTCTTCTCAGCATCGGCTTTAGCTTTTTTATCTGCTTCTTCTTTAGCTTTTTTTTGGGCTTTTTCTTTAGCTTCCGCAGATGCAATTCCGCCCCAATAGTCTTGCAACTCTTTTTCATTTGCTCCAATAGCAAAATTATAAGTTGTTGTTCCAGGAAGGAATTGGTTATTAAAGATTTCTGTCTGTGTTTCCCCAGAGACAGTAGCAACTTTACCGTTACCTAAAGTAACTTTCCCAGCTTTCATCCCCGTTTTTTTATTAACTGTAGTAGAAACGATTCCTTCTGGTTGTTGGAAAGACTGATTTGCACCCATAATAGCTGGGTTAGCATTATTAACAGCATTCGCAAGTTTGGCCCAAAAAGCACGATTCCGTCGACCAGAACTGCCAACTCCTGAATAATTATCTAAATAATTATCTTCAACAGAATTATCATAGCCAATCCAAGACCCTAATGTTACTTGAGGGGTACTAGCAACAAACCAAATATCTTTTTGATTTTCAGAAGTACCCGTTTTTCCAGCTAAATCTGCACTAAAATTCAACTGACCTTTAACTTCGGTAGCCGTTCCGGCATCTAAAACGTCTCGCAGCATATCAATAGTGAGATAAGCTGTTTGAGGGGAGAAGACCGGATTTGACTTAGTTTCGTGCTGATAAATAACAGTACCGGATGAATCTTCGATAGATTCGATCATATAATTTTCCGTATACGTTCCTTTATTAGCTAAAGTAGCAAATGCATTTGTTTGTTCTAACACAGATGCGCCGCCTTCTGTTCCGCCAATGGCTAAAGCCGCATTAGCATATTCTTTTTCAGAAATTGAATCTGTTCCAATACCCATTTTTGGCAGATATTCTCCAGGAACAAATGATTTCTGCATTTCTAAATAAATTCTTGTTGTAACTAAGTTACTTGATTTTGCTAAACCTTCACGTGCACTAACCCACGTATTGGGTACTTGTCCACCATCATTGGTAATTTCATGAGTTCCATTTGTTCCATCAGGCACGACTAGTTTAGTTTCTGGAACGATAGTCGCTGGAGTAATGGTACCATTTTCTAGGGCAGGTGCGTACACTAAAAGGGGTTTAATTGTTGAGCCGGGTGAGCGACCCTTCATATCTAACGCATGGTTGATTTGTGAAAGCTCAAAATCCACACCGCCGACAAAAGAAATGATAGCCCCAGTAGCATTATTCATTAAGACACTACCATTTTGAACCGGCTCAATGATCGTCGTCGTTTCACCAGTGTCTGGATTAGTCCAATTAATTTCTTTTTTATAACCTAAGCTGTCTGCGTTAGCAGCGACTACATTCTGCATAGCTTCGTAGACAGGTTTATCAATAGTCGAATGGATCTTATAGCCTTTCATTCGTAATTGTTGATCAGCTTTTTCGTAATATTCATCATACAAACTTTTATCAGCTGCTAAGTCTGAAGCCGTTAATTTATCGGCTGTATATAATTTTTCCATTAAGATTTTGCGAGCTTCTTTTTCAACAGCATTGTAAAGGTAAGAGTTATTTGGCTGATTTGAACTATCTTGTTGAACAAAATCAGCAGTTAAATCATATGATTTAGCATCTGCATATTCTTTTTTATTGATATATCCTTCACGGAACATTCTAAAAAGGACTTCGTCTTTTCGAGATAATCCTGGAGCCAGATCTTCTTTAGTTTCTCCATTCTGTGTATATGGACTATAAATAATGGGGTTTTGTGGTAACCCAGCAATAAAAGCAGCTTGCGGCAATGTTAGATCGCTAGGAGAAACGCCAAATATTCCTAAGGCAGCTTCATGAAGACCCGCAATATTCTCCCCGCGATTATTGCGGCCAAATGGAGAAACATTTAAATAAGCTTCTAGAATCTCATCTTTTGTAAAATAATTTTCNNTCTAAACGATAAGCGAGTAAGATTTCATTTGCTTTTCGTTTAAATGAAACTTCATTTGTTAAAATTTGCTGCTTAATCAGCTGTTGTGTAAGAGTAGATCCGCCTGAAGTAGAAGACGATCCAATTACTTCTTGAAATAAAGCACGAGCAACAGCTTTAGGGACAACACCTTTATGCTTATAGAAGTATTCATCTTCTGTTGCGACAATAGCGTGTTGAACAAGTGGAGACATATCAGCTAAAGGAATAGAAGTTCTTTTTAAGTCTGTTCTCAAATCGCTGATCAATTCTCCACCGGCATAATAAATAGAAGAAGTCGTTTCTATATTTTTGATGTCTGCGTTCATTTCTTCATAAGTAGGAGGCTCATCTTGTGAAACTAGATAGGCAAAATAACCTAAACCAGCTCCGCCTGCAAAAGCAGTGCCAATTAAAAAAATGACAATAAATGCTATAAAAAGATTTTTTAAGACAGTATAACCTACATTGAAGCCAAATAAAACAGTATGATGGGAGGAGCGCTGCTCTTCCTTTTCTTCCTGCTTTTGATGCTTCCCAGAAGAAGATTTAGTGCTGAAAGTTTGTTTTAAATTTTTTCCTTTCATCATGAACCATCCTTTAAGAGCTAATAAACCAGCAACAAATTTATTGCTGGGAGTTGCAGAATCCAAATCTGTTTGTTTACGTGTATTCTTTGTTCTTTGTTCTTTTTCTGAACGAGTTTGACTATCCGGTACGATGTCAGAATGTGGCTCCTCCTTGACCGATTGGGGTTTAGCTACTTTATCATTATGTTTGAAAGAGACCCATTTCTTTTTTAGTTTTTGTCCTTCAGCAACAAAAAAGGATTTGATTTTTGTTAAGAACAGTGAAATAGTGTCTTTTTTCGGTTCTTTCAAATTTAATTCACCTCATATTCTTAGTTAGAGAAAGTTACTCCGTTGATTATATCAAAAAGTTATAAAAAAACCTAACTTTTGAGAAAAAAAGCAAGGAGTAACGGGAAAAAGGATGGTAGAAAAATCACAGTATGAGTTCTGATTAATAAGTAAATGAGAATTATTTAATAAAATTGTTGACAATAGGTTCTTTTGTTTTTATACTAAGTATTATCAAATACGGATTGCGAGGAATTCAATATGAACTGCTTACCAGTATCTTCTCTACAACTAAATAATTATTTCTTTAGCTATTTTAGAAACTGTTTGTAGACAGGGAAGACTTGGATACAAACAGGAAACAGTAATGTTTGTATCTATGATGGCTAAGGCATTTTGTATTGAGCTGATTGTACCACATAGATGAAATTTTAATCTAAGTGGTGCATAGATGACCTTATTTTATTTTTATTTAAAATAAACGAAACACCCACTTAGATTGTTTATTATCTAAGTGGGTGTTTTTTAGTTTATTGCTTAGCTCCGTTTGATAAA
>DIDU01000065.1:3426-4203 GCA_002418295.1 Carnobacterium sp. UBA5792
GAGGAAAAGAAAATGAAGAAAACATTATTAAGTCTAGTAGCACTAACTGCAGGATTGGTATTAGCAGCATGCGGCAATTCTGATAAAGCAGATAAAGGAGAAGAGATCAATATAGGAATATTGCAGTATATGGAACATGACTCTTTATCGTTAGCACGCAAAGGTTTTTTAGCTAAGCTGGAAGAAGAGGGATATGTTGAGGGGGAAAACTTAACGGTAGATTACCAAAATGCGCAAGGAGATCAGTCTAATCTGCAAAGTATGAGTGAGCGATTAGCTGGAGAAAATGATGTCATCCTGACAATTGCAACTCCTGCTGCTCAAGCAGTAGCGAACAGTACAAAAGAAGACCCTATTTTATTTACAGCTGTTACATATCCAGTTGATGCAGGATTAGTTGAGAGTACGGAAAAACCGGGAGGTAATTTGACTGGTACAAGTGATATGGTTCCCATTGAAGAGCAAATTGCTTTGTTGTTATCAATAGCTCCAGAAGCAAAGACAATTGGAATTATCTATAACTCCAGCGAACCAAATTCAAAAATCCAAGCTGATTTAGCTGAAAAAGCCCTTGAAGACCAAGGAGTAAAAGTGAAGGTTTTAACCGTAACAACGACAAATGATGTGCAACAAGTTATGACGACTTTAGCGCAAGAAGTTGAAGCTGTTTATATTCCTACAGATAACACATTAGCAAGTACTATGCCGACTGTTGGGGAAATCGCGACAGAGTACAAACTACCAGTTGTTCCAGGTTCAGCAGAGATGGTAGACGCA
>DIDU01000065.1:4257-4452 GCA_002418295.1 Carnobacterium sp. UBA5792
GGCTTTGAAAATCATCAAGGAAGGTGCTGATCCAGCCGAACTTTCTATTGAAACTTCAAAAAACTTAGAACTGGTTATTAACGAAGAAATGGCTAAAGCTCTAGGCATAGATCCTGAAAGCATTAGCGTACCAAAATAAGAAATAAAAAAGGGAGAATTTCATAATTATGAGTATCTTATTATCCAGCATCTCAC
>DIDU01000065.1:4703-4948 GCA_002418295.1 Carnobacterium sp. UBA5792
AATATCACTTTGCTTGGAAAAGAAACTTTGATGCGGATAATGCAAGCTTATGGATTAACTAACCGAACTGCGGTCTTAGTTGTAGGAGCAATGGCCAGTGCATTAGTTATTCTTATTCTATACCTCTTTTTTAATACTGAAATCGGATTGGCTATTCGTTCGACTGGCGACAATGAAGCGATGAGTGAAGCAAATGGCATCCATACGAATACCATGAAAATTATCGGCTATATGTTGAGTAATGG
>DIDU01000065.1:4979-10913 GCA_002418295.1 Carnobacterium sp. UBA5792
ATTATTGGAGAAGTTCTTTTCCGTAATTTGTCTTTTGTTAAACGTTTAGGAACAATTGTAATTGGGTCGATAGTTTACCGCTTGATTATTGATTTAGTTTTACAATTGGGTGTTGATCCCCAAGATATTAAGCTGTTTTCAGCTTTAATCCTAGCCATTGCGCTTTCAACCCCCTTATTGAAAAAGAAAAGAAAAAAAGCTCCGATGCAGTTCAAAAATAGATGGAAGAAAGGAGTGAATTAAGGTGACAGCTATTTTACAAATTAAAAATATCCATAAAAGTTTTGAGATGGGAACAATTAATGAAAATCATGTATTAAAAGGCTTGAATCTAACTATTGAAGAAGGCGAATTTGTTACGATTATTGGAGGAAATGGTGCTGGGAAATCAACACTATTAAACAGTATTGCTGGAAGCTTTTTTGTTGAATCTGGTCACATTTTTCTAGATGGCTAAGATGTAACGCATCAAAAAACAGCAGAACGAGCTAAAAATATTGGGCGTGTCTTCCAAGACCCTAAAATGGGAACAGCTACAAGGTTAAGTATTGAAGAGAATTTAGCAGTTGCATATAATCGTGGGAAAAAGCGTGGGCTGTCACTTGGAGTTAAAGAAAAGCAGCGCATAGAGTTTTGCGAACGACTAAAACAATTGGATTTGGGATTAGAAACTCGATTGAAAATGGAAGTAGGACTTTTATCCGGTGGGCAAAGGCAGGCGTTAACTTTACTGATGGCCACATTACAAACACCAAAACTATTATTATTAGACGAACATACAGCTGCCCTAGATCCAAAAACAAGTAAAATGGTACTTGAGTTAACGGATAAAGTTGTAAAAGAGGAACAGTTAACGACTATGATGATCACACATAACATGGAAAATGCGATTGAATACGGCAACCGGTTGATCATGTTGTATAATGGTCAAGTAGCAGTTGATGTTTCTGGTAAGAAAAAACAAAATATGACAGTTCCTGATTTGCTGGAGTTGTTCCATAAAAACAGTGGAGACCGTGTAAGTGATGATGCCTTGATTTTAGGATAATTAAAAAAGACAACAAAAAAAGCTGAGTTCTCAGCTTTTTTTTGTTTATAGAGTAGCTGTTGGCATTTTTTCTCCAATAGCCGCTAAGCGCTCGCTTACTTCTTCTTGACTCAAATGATGGTGCTTAACATATAAGTTCTCAGGAGCAACACGACACTCATGACAGCAGCCACGTAAATATTTGTGTTCATTTTCTTCTGAAGATAGAATTTGACGGTTACAACTCGGATTTGCACAGTTAACGTACCGTTCACAAGGTAAACCGTCGAACCAGTCGCGTCCAACTATTACATGTTCTTTTTGGTTAACAGGTACACTAATACGACTGTCGAAAACGTACATTTGTCCATCCCATAATTCTCCTTGTACTTCCGGATCTTTACCATACGTAGCAATTCCGCCATGCAATTGACCAACGTCTTTGAATCCTTCTTTAAGGAGCNNTTTTCGCAACGGATTCCGCCAGTACAATAAGTAACGACTCGTTTATCCATAAACTGTTCTTTATTGTCTCGGATCCATTGTGGAAGTTCACGGAACGTACGGATTTCAGGGCGAACAGCTCCTCTAAAATGACCTAAATCATATTCATAGTCATTACGAGCATCAATAACAATTGTATTTTCATCTAAAATAGCTTCGCGAAATTCTTTAGGATCTAAATAAGTACCTGTAATCTCATTTGGATCGATGTCATCTTCTAGGTTTAACGCAACTAATTCCTGACGATAACGGACATGCATTTTTTTAAAAGCTTCTGAGCTTTCTTCGTCGATTTTAAATACCATATCAGCAAAACGAGCATCGGCATGCATCTCGTCCATATAACGCTGAGTTTGTTCAAACGTCCCAGAAACTGTGCCATTGATACCTTCTGCAGCTACTAAGATTCTTCCTTTTAAACCAATCTCTTTACAAAAAGCAAGATGCTCTGTTGTAAACTGTTCAGGGTCTTCAATAGGAACGTATTGGTAATAAAGCAATACACGGTAATCTTTAGACATTGTAAATCCTCCTAAATATCTTACTTTACATTATAGATAGACAAACTATCTGACACTATATTATACACTATCTTATTTTAAGAAAGCAAGACGAAAAATCAAACAGTGGATTTACTTTTTAAGCGGATACCGGTAAAATAAACTGTCAAGCTGTTTATAATCCAATAACGATAAAATGAAATTTGAAAGGATGGAGACGATGGAGCGCTGTGCTTGGGCAAAGACAGATTTGGATAAGCAGTATCATGACCAAGAATGGGGAAAACCGCATCATGAAGATGCAGCGTTGTTTGAACTCCTAATTCTTGAAACCATGCAAGCTGGCTTAAGCTGGTCTACTATTTTAGCAAAAAGAGAAAATTATCGAGCAGCTTTAGAAGAGTTCGATCCTGTGAAAATTCAATATTACGATCAGACTAAGATTGAAGAATTATTGCTGAATCCTGGCTTGGTTCGAAATAAGTTGAAAATGTACTCTATACCTAAAAATGCAGCAGCTTTTTTGGCTGTTCAAAAAGAATATGGCTCTTTTGACTATTATCTCTGGTCTTTTGTAGGTCATCAAACGATTGTTAACGTGTACGAAGAAGGAGAAAAGACACCAGTAAAAACAGCTTTATCAGAAAAAATAGCAAAAGATATGAAAAAGAAAGGTTTTTCTTTCATTGGCCCCGTGACTTGTTATGCATTTCTGCAAGCAGCGGGGTTGATCAATGATCATGAATCAGCTTGCCGATTTAAATAGATGGGCAGACACTGTTCAATTAAGTGATAAATTTTCTTATTTGACACTTAACTGTAACCTAAAAGAAATCTTATTGACGTGGTGTTCATGCTATACTAGTTCTTGTGAACAGACTATTAAATTTATTTAAAGAAATGAAAATAAATTTTTGGAGGAGAAATATTAGTGAATAAAAAATTACTTTCAATTGCTATTTTAGGAACAATGACTTTTAGTTCTCTTATTTTACCAACAACAGCAAGTGCCGAATCGTATACTGATAAAATTGAAGAAGCCAAACAAAATGCAAATCAAAACCAAAAAAACATAGATGAAACTGATCAAAAAATAAAAGGGTTAGCATCAGAAAAAGACAATACACAAGGACAATTGGAAAGCATCAATAACACTATCCGTGTGAACAAAGAAAAATCTCAAAAACTAGTTGCAGATATTCAAAAATCTCAAAAAGAAATGGATTCATTGCAATCTGAAATCACAACGTTAGAAGAAAAGATTGAGCAACGTAATGAACAATTGGATCAACAAGCTCGGACAGTTCAAACAAATGGTGACACACAGAACTACATAGAATTTATTATCGAAGCAGAGTCGTTAGTAGATGTACTGGGACGCGTAGATGTAGTCAGTCAAATGGTTAATGCCAATAAAACACTTGTTGAAGAACAAGTAGCAGACCAAAAATTAGTTGTTGAAAAGAAAACAAAAACTGAACAAACGATTGTACAGCAAAATGCTTTAGCTGCACAATTGGAAGATGCACAAACTTCACTTGAACAACAGTTATTAGAAAAAGAAGTAATTGTTTCTCAATTAGCTTCTGAAATGGCTACAGCTCAAGAAGATAAAGATGCCTTTTTAGCACAAAAAGCAGCAGCAGAAAGTGCAGTAGCTGAATATACTTCAGCTCAAGAAGCAGCAGAAAAAGCTGTACAAGTAGCATTTGAACAGAAAAAAGCAGAAGAAGCTGAAGCTGCTGAAAAGACAGAAAGTGAAGCAGCAAATGAATCAGTATCTGCAACCAGCTCTTCAGAACAAAATAATACAGAAACAGCGGCAGCAGCAACACCAGCTGCATCAACTAGCCAAGCAAGTCAATCAAGCAGCGACTCAAGTGAAACAAATCATACAGCAAATAACAACACGTCAAGTTCAAACAGTTCAAGCACAAGCAGTTCAAACAGTTCAACTAAGCCAGCAGCCAGCAAACCAGCTGCAGACTCAACACCGGCTAAAAAACCAGCTCCGACGCCAGCTCCAGCTCCGTCATCTGGCGGAACATCGTTATCAGCGATGCAACCAGCGATCAATGCTGCTTTAGCTGCAGGCAAACCTTATTTATGGGGCGGAACATCGCTATCAGGCGGATTTGACTGTTCTGGATTTACGCAATACGTCTTTAACAACGTTGGAGTTTCAATTCCACGTGTAGCATCTGCACAATATAGTGCATCGACTCATGTTTCTAATCCTCAACCAGGAGACTTAGTGTTCTTCTCACTAGGCGGTTCAACTGTTGACCATGTGGGCATCGTTACTGGTGGCGGCGGGTTCATCGGATCACAAAGCAGTACAGGCGTAGCATATACCTCTTATACTTCTGGATGGTGGGCTAATAAAGTTGTTGGATTTGGACGTTACTAAAATAGAGTATCGAATAAAATGAATACTAACAGATAAATATGAACTAGTGAAAAAAGAAGCCATTCGGCTTCTTTTTTTTTATGAGCGAATCGTTTTTGAGATATAGGCGGACTATCATAATAAAGCAATCAACGTATCATATGAACTAAACTGCTCGTTTTTTTGAATGATGTGGTAAATGATTCACGTGATGTTTTTAATAGTTACTAAAATAAAGAAGCCGAAAAAATAAAATTAAAATTAAAATGAACTTGCCTTTTATTTCTTTGATTGAAGAAAAGTAAGCGTTTTTCCAGATTGAGAACTTGATTCATTTCTTAAAAAGAAATAAAAAAATTGATTTAAATCAATTTTTTAAAAAATAAATAGGACTATGCTATGTAAGGTTTTGATTGTGCTTTAACTGAAACAAAGTAAAAACAGCCTAATTTATATAATTAGACTAGAAATGCATTAGTTTAAAAGTTCTGCCGAGACTTAAAGGTTAGATTCATTGGAGGAGGAAAAAAAGTAATGGTGGAAAAACATCCTTTTAGAAGGTTAACTAAAATATTGATAGGGGTACTTGCTGTCGTTTTCTCAATATTGATTGCAGGAGGAATTTTAATTTTTAAAAATGAAGCGCCTCGTCCTACTAAAATGGTCTCAGAAGATGGCACTGTAGTCATGACAAAAAACGAATTGATAAGTGGACAGGCAGTATTTGAAAAATACGGATTAGCAGATTACGGAACGATTCTGGGAAATGGCTCTTATTTAGGACCAGATTATACAGCGCAAAGTCTGCATATCTATTTAAAAGGAATGGATCAGTACTACGGAGAAAAATTATATGGAAAAGAATATGAGGACTTATCAGACACGGAATTAGGCGGTATCAAAGAAAAAGTAAAAAACGAAATACGAGAGAATCGCTATGTTAAAAAAACAGATACCCTAGTGTTAACAGATGCCCAAGTTTACGGGGTTGATTATTTAAAAGAATATTATCGAGAAATGTTTATTAATAACCCTAAAGAAGCAGGTCTTCCTGAAAATATGATCGACCAAATAAAAACTTCTGATTATATGACAGACGGAAATAAAATTGATCACTTAACCAATTTCTTTTTCTGGAGTGCATGGGTATCTTCAACAAATCGTCCAGGTATGATTTATAGTTATACAAATAACTGGCCATACGATATGGATGCAGGAAATGTTATGACATCAGAAGCAATGGTTTGGACAGCTATCAGTGTGGCTGTTTTAGTTATAGGAGTAGCTGCAATATTATATGTACAGCGTCGTTATCATTTTGAAATGGATCAAGCCTATAGCGGAAATAATGTGCCTGATGTAAACGCAGATTTGCCTATTACTTCTAGTCAACGTAAAACAGGTAAGTTCTTTTTGATCGTAGTGTTAATGCTCTTGCTTCAGATTATGCTTGGAGAATTAATGTCTCACTACTATATAGAAAATGGATTTTTTGGGTTGCCAATTGAACGATT
>DIDU01000065.1:10929-15760 GCA_002418295.1 Carnobacterium sp. UBA5792
ATTGCAAAAACATGGCATTTGCAGCTCGCCATTTTTTGGATAGCAACTGCATGGTTAGCAACGGGTATTTATATTGTGCCTCGTGTGTTAGGAAAAGAACCTAAACATCAAAGCAAACTAGTCGATCTTCTTTTTTGGGCTCTTATTTTCGTTATCGGCGGTAGTATGTTAGGTGAGTGGGGATCAATTTTAAATGTTATTAATGACAAATGGTGGCTTGTTGGTCATTTTGGCTGGGAATATCTTGAATTAGGTAAATTCTGGCAGATTTTATTCATTCTTGGAATGGTACTTTGGGTCGTTATTTTACTTCGTGGATTTATTCCTCGGATAAAATCACATAAAAAAGATGACAAGAAAGTATTGATCACATTGTTATTATTTGGTTCAATAGCAATTCCTGCTTTCTATTTAGCTTCTTTATTTATTGTTCCAGATTCTCATATTACATTTGCCGATTACTGGCGCTGGTGGATCGTTCATTTATGGGTAGAAGGAATTTTTGAGTCATTTGCAGTTATTTTAATTGGCTACTTAATGGTAAGTATGAAATTGACAACTGTTCGGTCAACTGTTCGTATGCTTTATTTCCAATTGATTTTATTGTTAGGTGCAGGTGTAGTAGGAATGGGACATCATTATTTCTGGGAAGGCGACCATTCTATATGGTTAGCACTCGGAGCTTGTTTTTCAGCTTTAGAAGTCGTCCCTCTTTGCTTACTTATCTGGGATGCATATACTCATTATAGAATTATGCGAGATAGTGGAAAAGAATTTCCATATAAAGGGACGTTTAATTTCCTTGCAGCAACGGGTATATGGAATGCAATTGGTGCAGGGGCATTAGGATTTTTGATCAACGCTCCTGCAATTAACTATTTTGAACACGGAACGCAATGGACATCTGCTCATGCACATGCTTCTATGGCTGGGGTTTATGGTATGTTCTCAATTGCTATTATGCTTTATGCATTACGCAACATTTCGAAAAAAAAATATGGGATAAGAAAATGGAAAAAATGATTACTTGGTCTAGCTGGTTATTAAATATTGGCTTAGCAGGAATGGTTTCAATCACTTTGCTTCCCGTTGGTTATTTGCAATTAAAAGATGCATTAGATTTTGGATATTGGCATGCACGTCAAACCTCTTTTTATAAAGCAACGCCTGTTTATGAATTACTATGGGCTCGTATGTTACCAGATTTGATTTTTACTGCAGGAGTTATTTTGCTGCTCATTATTGTCATAAAAGTCATGAGGAATTTGAAACCAGCGAAATAGCAATGAAAGTAATGTTAATTTAGTTGAAAGTTAAGACAATTAAATGTGATTAGTTTTGTTGTAAGTCAAAAGTTATCGGCATCAAAATAAAATAATAAAAAAATGGGAGCTTTTGAGCTCCTATTTTTTTTTGCAAAAGAACAGGAAAGCTGTGTGTTCGTGTTTAATGTCCAGAATATAAAAAAAGATAGTAGACCGGCAACTTTATCTTTCATAGTTGCCGGTCTGTTATCTTTTAAAGGTATTCTTCAGTTAATTCTAGGAAAGTTTTAATATCATTTCCCATGATTTTGATACCAGCTGTCCAAAAATCAGGTTTTGTTAAATCAGCATCCAAATGCTTCTTAGCTAAATCTTCTGTAGTCATTGAAGCTGTATCCCGTAATAAGGCGATGTACCGATCTTCAAAGCCTTTACTGTTTTCTAGTGATTGAGCATAAATTCCTAAACTGAAAAGATAGCCAAATGTATAAGGGAAATTGTAAAAAGGCACATCTGCAATAAAGAAATGAAGCTTACTAGCCCAAAAATGCGGGTGGTAAGAATTTAAAGAGTTTTGGTAAGCTTCTTTTTGAGCTGTTACCATCAATTCAGATAACCGTTCATCTGTTACTACGCCCATCTGACGTTCTTCATAGAATTTTGATTCAAAAATAAAGCGGGCATGGATATTCAAGAACATAGCCAAAGCATTTTGGATTTTTGTATCAAGCAGACCGATTTTTTCTTCTTTTGATTTGGCGTCTTTTACGGTGGCGTCTGCAACAATAAGCTCTGCAAAGGTGCTTGCAGTTTCAGCAACATTCATAGCATATTGCTGATTTAAAGCTGGAAGATCGTTCATTNNCTAAAGTAGAAACTTCTCCGGGTGAATCAGCATAAGTCATAAAAATACGAGATTCTTTGCTTTCCGGCAATTCTGCACAATACCCTCCTGGGCGTTTACCATTACGATTTTCTGCTTCAATCCAGTTTTTTTCAAAAGCAGACTGAGCAAAATTTGCCATTTTAGGGCTGACTTTTTTGAAGTTTTCAATAATAAATGCGGCTCCTTTATCATAAGGATAAACTTGCGGCTTAGCATCTCCAACTAAAACAGGTGCTTCAATATCTTGCCAGTCTAATCGTTCTTTGCCCATTAATTGAGCTTTACGGTTTAAGTAATCAATAAATGGTTGTTTATGGTTACTGACAGCTTTCCACATTGTCTCTAAAGTCTCTTTTTTCATCCGGTTGTATTCTAAAGGACGTTTTAAAAAGTCAGAGACACCATGTGCTTTATAATCGGCTAATCGAAAACCAGCTAAATGATTTAGTATATCGCCAAATAAAGGCGCTTTTTCGGCCCAAGCGGTTTCCCATTTATCAAAAATTTGTTTTCTGACTTCGCTGTCAGGATCTGTATTCATTTTATTATAGGCTTGTCCAGCGGAAAGATGGATAATGGTTCCATCTTGTTCTTCAAATGGAATTTCAATAGTAGCGACTAAAGTATCGTAGTGGTCACTCCAACCTTGGAAGCCATCAATCGAAAGAGCGTTAATTAAAGATTCTTCAGATTCACTTAATAATTCTTTTCCTTGTGTTCTTGTCTCTTGTAAGACAAATTCAACAGGACGGAATTCAGGCAAAGCAAGTAAATTTTTCCATTCCTCTTCCGGCATAGCAACAAGTTTTTTTGTGAGGATAGTTTGGATCGTGCTGAAACTACTGCTCAAGGAGAATATTTGCCCAAATAATGTAGTGGTCTTTTTATCATTGACATCAGCTGACTGAACAGCTTCAACAAAAGTATGTACTTGTGTTAAGCCAAAAGTGAGTTTTTCCTGTAATCCTAAAATAGAAGAAAATTGTTTGAAATAAGGCTTANNAGAATTCAGTTAATTGCTCTTGAATCAATGTTATTTTTTCTTGTAATTCTGTGGAATGACTGCCGCCTGAAAAAACAGAATCTAGGTCCCAGTTCATACTGTACTTCATTTAAAAACTTCCCTTCTGCATGTGTCTTCTTTTATTATAGTCTAGTTTTCCTTAGTTTAAAACCATCCTTTTGTAAATCGCAGAAAAATTAAAACCAGCGTGTTGGTTGACATCTCATCTGAGATGAGTTAGCTTAGTAGGTGACAAGAAATGAATAAGCTTCTGTTAGGTGAGGCTCCTATATGGAAATATGCTGCTGCCCAAAAACGTCGAGAGACACCAATGGGTCAACAGAGATGGTCGAATTAAGGCCATATTTAATGTAGCTGATGAATAATCTACGCCATATAGTGCTAAAACTCGACGATGGAGAACTAATACTGTGTCTTTATTTGTTTTGCACTTCACTCAGTATTAAATATGTGAACCGTTTATTTGAGATAAACAATTCGGGTACATACTCTATCGCAGAATAGAGTATGTACTTTTTTTGTTGTGCTGATTAAACTGAAAAACTTATCCATTATGAGCAACAGCTAGTTTTTAGTAGAACAAAACCTAACAAAATGGGAAAGAGGTGAATGGTATGGAAAAAGGATCTAGTAGTGATAACCCAGATGATGATTATTGGAAAAATAAAGAAAAAATAAGTAAACCTGCCATACACCTCTTAGTTAGTATAGGAGTGTAGTAAAACTTATTTTTTCCGGTAAGACAAGAGGAGGAAAAAATGATGGCAAATCAAAAAAAACATATTTACACAGAAAAGAAATCTAAAAACAATCAATTGAAAGAATTAGGTTACTTGACAGAAGAAGCGGTTTTAAAACAATTGAAGACAGAAGCATCAGGCTTAAGCAAATCAGAAGCGGAAAAACGCTTAGAAGAATTTGGATTGANNTCCCAAAAACCGATTCCTTGGTATGTACTATTGCTCCAAGCATTTAAAGATCCCTTTATTTATGTTTTAGCACTTTTATTAGTTGTCTCAGCTGCTACTAAAGATTTTGAGGCTAGTATTGTTATGAGCCTAATGATTTTATTTAGTGCGGGACTTCATTTTATTCAAGAATACCGTTCTCAAAAAGCCAGTTTAGCTTTAAAAGAGCTGATTGAAACCACTTGTGCAGTAACCAGAGAAGGAGTAACAAAAGAAATCCCAATTGATGAAGTGGTTCCTGGAGATATTATTAATTTGTCGACAGGAGACTTGATTCCAGCTGATGCTCGTTTNNTAACAGGTGAATCAATGCCGATTGAAAAATTTGTTCATATCGAGAATGAGAAAAAAGATGCGAATATGACGGCTTTGGACCTTCACAACTTAGCTTTTATGGGTACAGATGTTTTGAGTGGACAAGGAAAAGTAGTCGTATTAAAAACTGGAGAAGATACTTTCTTTGGAGACATTGCTGCTAAATCTTCTAAATCTAGAGGAGAAACGAGTTTCGACCGTGGAGTAAAAAATGTCAGTAAATTATTGATTAACTTTATGCTGGTTA
The DNA here is from genome assembly GCA_002418295.1 of Carnobacterium sp. UBA5792. Next base: position 15,635 of record DIDU01000065.1, read on the forward strand.
TGGTGCCCATTGTATTTTTGATCAATGGAATTTCAAAAGGCGATTGGGGGGAAGCGTTCTTCTTCTCAATCGCAGTAGCAGTCGGCCTCACACCAGAAATGCTGCCGATGATCATCACAAGCAACT
>DIDU01000065.1:15877-16169 GCA_002418295.1 Carnobacterium sp. UBA5792
GAATTAGCCTATATGAATTCAAATTACCAAACGGGTTGGAAAAACGTGATGGATCACGCTGTTATTGAATACTTTAGTGAAAACCGTGAAGAAAGTGAATTAGAGAAAATTGAAAAAATCGATGAGATTCCATTTGATTTTTCAAGACGTCGCTTAACGGTAGCTGTCAAAGCAGGAGATCAGCAACTGATGATTACTAAGGGTGCAGTAGAAGAAATGCTGAAAGTTTGTCAGTATGTTGAATTAAACGGTGAAGTTGTTTCATTGACATCAGAATTACAAAAAACAATGG
>DIDU01000059.1:0-435 GCA_002418295.1 Carnobacterium sp. UBA5792
TGGAACGATATGTCTTTCTATAGAAGTTTCGTTTTGATTAATAAATTTCATCATCTGCTCGCCAGCAGTCTCTCCAATAAGTCTTGTTTACTGTTCAATACTAGTAATTCCAGGACCTACCAAAGCAGTTAAATTCCAATCATCAAATCCTGTAATTCCAATTTCATCTGGTATTTTTATCTTTTCATTAATTAGAATGGTAAGCAGTTGCATTAGAACCCGTCCATTTGAAGCAAATAACACAGTTTTTTTAGGATCTTTGACTAATGTCACTATTTCTGATTTTAAACTTGCCTCAAAGTTTGTTTCTATCAAAACCAATTCTCTATTTGCTGCGTCTGTCAATTCTTTGACTGTTTGATAGCGTAACTCTCGAGTAACGATATCTGCTAACGGTTCACTAACGACAACGATTTTTTCATACCCTTTATTCAA
>DIDU01000059.1:578-14141 GCA_002418295.1 Carnobacterium sp. UBA5792
CCCTTCTACTCCCTGGTCAATCAGCTTTTCTAAAAGCTCTCTTTCTTGCCTAACTGAATTAGCAGCATCAACAATAATCATTTGATACTCAACTTTTCCTAAAACTTCCCCAATTCCTTTTAGCAATAAAGAAGAATACATGTTTGAGATGTCGGCTACTACGATACCAATTAAATAACTGCGCTTAGACTTTAAAGCTTGTGCTTGGCGGTTAGGCCGGTATTTCAAATCCANNCTCTTTTGTTTCTTTAGACATATTGCCATAATGCCCATTTAAAAATCGAGAAATCGTTGTTTTAGATACACCCGCTTTTTCGGCAACTTGAGAAATCGTTACATTTTTCCTCATCCATCCACTTCCTTACTGAAGCTTTTTCAATCTTCCTTCACCTAACATTATCGCTAATTTCCAACCACTTATCAACTGCTATCTGATAGCAGTTCTGCAAATCTTGTTCTTTCATTTTACTGAGTAGAATAAATTCAAAGTTGAGAAGCCATTTTTCTAACTATCCAACTTCTTTTGTAAAATAACTTCTTCTCCATTCCCTTCTCCGTTACGTTTAAACCCAAATTTCTCATAGAAACAGATTGCATTTATATTTGACGGTTTCGTTGACAACGTGATTGTCTTTACAACATGTTCTATAAAATAATCTAAGATTATAAGAAAAGATTCAATGTAAAAAGATGCTATTAGTTTCCACTTGCTAAAGGAAATTGATAACATCTTTTTACGTATTTACTTAATTATTGAAGATTTTGTACTAGTCTCATCATTAACTTAATGATTGCACTGCTATTGAGTTATATATATCTAAAATGTTCTTCAAATCTCTTCTTGCTTACACCTTATCAGTATTCTCTGCTACATCTTCTGAATGACGATAAAAATGGAAGAATAGCAAACCTGCTGTCATTGATAAATATCCAATTGCTGCACTTAATCCTGTTCCAAACCCGATTTGACCAGCATGGATAAAACCAAAAAACGAAAGTATAGCAGCTACAAAACTATAAATAGCAGCTTTATTATATTGTTTTTCAATTAAAAAGATAACAATACTAATCAACATCATAGAGACTAATATGTCTGCTGAACCTAGTACACTCCATCCTTCATAATAAACTCCATTGTTTTGTAATACATTATATCCTACTTCTCCTGCACTCGTACCTGCAGCTGTTAAGGCATTATTAACTTGTAGAATAACAAAACTAGCAACAAAGGGCATCAAACCTAATATCATCGCAGGGACATGTTTTGGTTCAGCTGTTGTAAAGGCTTGTGTTCCGATAGACATAGCGATGTAAATTAAAATCGGCAACAATGCTACTAGAGGAATAATAGATAACATCAGAGGTAGTAATCCAATAAAAGCTATCACGATAATACTGATACCAGTCACCAAAGAGTAACCCACTCGTGCTCCCGTAGCTTTCCAGCCTGGATGTCCAATATAAATGATCGTTGGGTAAGGGCNNTCAACAGAGCAGGAACAAGTAAAGATAAAGTTGTAGGATACTCATCTCCTCCAACTGCAGCACTTTCTACATTATCTAAACTTTCTAAAAAGTCATAAATAGCTAGAGGAATGGCCGCTGCTAAGAATGGAGACAAGTAAGCAAAACCAGCCATTAAATGACCAATGGCAAAAGAAGGTGTCGACAATGAAAATCCTTGAACAGCTTCTTTAACAGTTGAAATATCCATATACCCTGTTGCCCAGGCTAAGATCATCCCAATAACAATAGCTAATAGACCTGCTGGTATATTTCCAGGCAGCTTTTTATGAGCGACCCAGCCAGCTAGAACAATAGTCAACGTCAACAAACCAATATAAGGAGTAGAAAATACTTCTCCCATCGGATTCATGGCGATGTAGGTTAGAGCTATACCTGCTAATGACCCTAATAAAGCAGTGCGGGGAATATATTTTTGAATATAGGGTCCTACAAACGCTCCAATTGTCATCACTATGCCTTGAACCACATTCCAAGCTAATGCTGTTGACCAAGCGAGTACCCAAACACCTGTTTGTGCATGCACAGGCAAAATAATCCCAAATGCTACAATAAAATAATGAGGTACACTAAGCCCATATGGCAAGGCAGTTACATCTGATCGGTTTTCTTTTAGCGACTTACGCCGTGCCTGTATAGCAAATATGATGCTTCCAATACCGATGGACAATGCTGCTGCAGGAACGATGTTGCCATAAATAATACTTGACGGCATATTAATAGCTGCTAATAAACCCACAGCTGCTAATAAATTCGTTAGTACGTTACTAAATAAACCAAAAAACCCGTTTGCATCTCCTTTAACTAACCAAGGAGTGCCCTTTGCTTTTTCTTTCATTATTGTTCACCTCTGCTTTATATATTAGTCTATCGAATTTAAAAGTTTTTTTGATTCTGTTGTCCAACCGAATATTCCACCTTGTTGATTGATCATTCGAATGGAATCTTCATGGTCTTGTTTATCGAATGCAGCACAACAGTCTTCCAACATTAAGCACTCAAAACCACGGTCATTTGCCTCACGAATGGTCGACTGCACACATACATGAGTTGTTACTCCTGCAAGGATTAAACTCTTAATTTTTTTATTGTGTAAAATACTTTCCAAATCAGTTTGATAAAAAGCTCCCTTTCCCGGTTTGTCAAGAACAACTTCGCCTTCTATGGGCTGCAGCTCATCAACGATATCATGGCCATATTCACCACGAACTAATATACGTCCCATAGGTCCTTCTTCTCCAATACCACCGCCGCGTTTTGATTTGCTGTCTGGCAGATCCGTCAAATCTGGACGATGACCTTCTCTTGTATGAATGACAAGAAGCCCTTTTTCTCTTGCTTTCTCTAGAACACGTTTAACATTAGGTATAATAGAGTTAGTTGTTGAAACATCATTTCCTAATTGTTCTCCAAAACCGCCTGGATATAAAAAGTCACGTTGCATATCAATTATAATAAAAGCTGTCGTTTCCAAATCAAATTCAAATGCATATGGTTTAGCTTGTACTGTATATTGTTTAGTCATAATTAATTCCTCCATTTTTGTTTTTATTTATTTTTTTATAAACAATGCCTAAGATGATACTAACTACTATATAACTAACTGCTGTTTCTCTACCAATACCAAACCCAACAGTTTCATAATGGATTAATCCAAAGAATGCAAAAATTGATCCGAGTAGTGCTGTTATTGCTGCATAATGAAATTTCTGATCAATTATAAAAGATAATATACTTGCCCAAAGCATACTGATTATAATAGCTCCAGAACTTAAAGCGATTAATCCGCCATATGGCAGACCCGCTTTTTCTATAACATCATAACCTGTGGTTAATGCATCCGTTCCAGCTGCGTTTAACGCATTCCCAATAATATTCTTTCCCCAATCTGCTAACCAAGGTATTAAAGCTAAGATGATTGCCGGAGCGTATTTAAGTTCAACTTCTTGAAAAGCTTGAGCACCTATCATAAGACCAATATAAATTAAAATTGGTAAAACAGCTGCAAGAGGAATAACAGTTAATAATAAAGAAATCATTCCTAACCAAGTAATCGCCAGAACGGCTACACCTGTTGCTATTGTATAGCCAATTCTTGCTCCCGCTTCTTTCCATCCTGGATGTCCAATAAATACGGCTGTGGGAAAAGGACTGCCAAATAAGCTTGCTAAGATGCTTGTACCTCCATCTGCTATCATAGTAATTGTGGTACTATATGAGTCACCTGCTACTTCAGCACTTTCTACGTTATCGATTGTTTCAAGCAAATTATAGATTCCAAGAGGAATAGCTGAAACAAGAAAAGGTAAAGCGTTAGAAAACCCGCTTATAATTCGATTAACTGAAAAAGATGGAAGTGAAAGTTTAACACTATTTATAGAACCTAATAGAGTGTCTAAGTCCATAACGCCTGTGGCCCAACCTATGATACTACCTACAATAATAGCAACCAAACCAACCGGCATATGAAAAGGAAATTTAACTTTTCCAAACCAGCCTAGTAAAATAATAACTAAGGATACTAGACCAATATATGGTAATTCGAATGTCTGCATGGCAGGTGCCATTGCTATAAAAGTAATGGATGCGCCAGCTAATGAACCTAACATAGCTGACCTCGGTATTAGTTTTCTAATCTTTGCCCCAAAAAGAGACCCCGCTAACTCAATGACACCTTCAATAAATCCCCAAGCTAAGCTAGCATACCAAGCTAAGTAGGGATCACCAGTTGCTCGGTAAGCAGGTCCCATGATTAGAAAAACAATTAAAAACATATGAGGCACGCTAGTTCCTGAAGGCAACGCTGTCACTGTATTTCTTTTTTCTTTTTTTGCCAATTGATAAGCCATCAAACTATAAATCATACTGCTTACAAAAATAGATAGTCCTACTGCTGGTAAAATTGAACCAAAAATTATTGTGGCGGGTATGCCTGTGCTTATCAGCAAACCACCCATAACAAGTAAATTTGTTAGATTGTTTGTAAATAATCCGAAAAAACCGTCAATATCTGTTTTTTGCCAGAGCTTAATATGACCATTAAATGATTCCATACCTTTTTCTCCTTCGAATTAGCTTGCACTATAATTCATATTTTTTGTGATTGGATAACCAATACACATCAATAGGTGTTAAGGTTCTCGTCTTTGTCTTATCACCCCCTTTTAAAATATAATAACGCTTATCTTATGATTAGTAGTTAGCTAATAATCGTATTATTTTTTATACCTCTGATTTATCATAAACAATCGTACCGTCTAGCCCTAGAATAGCTTCTTTTGTNNTATCCATCGATGTAATAATCGCTTTTCTGCCATATTTAGACTTAACGAATTGTATCGCTGCTTGAACTTTTGGCAGCATACTACCACTTAGAAAGTGTCCTTCGTTCATCCATTTTTCTGCCTCGTTAACGGACATTTTTTTTAGGTTTTTCTGGTTTAATTTATTAAAATTTATCGCTACTTTATCAACTCCTGTTAGAAAAAATAAGTAATCTGCATCCAATTCTTGAGCTAAGTGTTGACTTGATAAGTCTTTATCAATTACAGCCTCCGCAATTACTAGACGGTCTCCATCTTCTACAACCGGGATACCTCCTCCGCCTCCTGCAATGACAATCATTCCTTCTCTTACTAATACTTTGATACTATCTTGTTCTACAATTTTAATAGGAATAGGAGAAGGAATCACCTTTCGATAACCTCTTCCTGAATCTTCTATATATTTGTCTCCTGTTTGTTTCGTCCATTTTTTTGCTTCTTTTTCTGTATAAAAAATACCAATTGGCTTAGTTGGAAAAAGAAATTCTTTATCATGTTTGTCAACTATTGTTTGAGTAACAATAACAACAACAGATTTTTCTATACTGCGTCTTTTAAATTCTTCTCTAAGAGCATTTTGTAAATGGTTTCCAATATACCCCTGGCTCATTGCCCCACAATCTGAAAGTGGCATCAAGGGTATGCTTTTCTGCTGCTTTGCTCCAAGTGCGAAAGCTTGCTGTATCATACCTACTTGCGGAGAATTACCATGAGATATGATGACATCATGTCCTTGTTCGATTAAATCTACAATTGAACTACTTGCTGTTTTTACTAGTTGTCGCTGCTTGGTTGGAGTGTCTCCAAAAATATGACCACCTAAGGCGACAACAATTCTGCTCATTCTATTGTTTCCTTTTCATATTTTTGAGTAAAAGCCAACAATGCTTTCTCAAAACACTCTTTTGGAGGATGTACGATACCTGCGCCAATTTGCCCAATTCCGGCTACTTTATGAGCCATTCCTGTGTTGATGACAGGCAACACGCCTGTATCAATGACTTTACGCAAATCAATACCTAAAGCTGAACCTCTGAAGTTTAATGGCGGAAGAGAATAATTGCTGTTTTCTCCAACTGTAATAGTATACATTTGTTCACTATTATGGATAGCATCATCTACATCGCCGCCTACAAACTGAACGATTGCAGGTGAAGCTCCCATTGCAAATCCGCCAATTCCCATTGTCTCTGTAATACAGCTGTCTCCTAGATCTGGTGCTGCATCTTCTGCGCTGAAACCGGGGAAAAACAGACCTTCTACAAAATTCGCTGGAGCAGTAAACCATTCGTTTCTATCTAATCCGCTGATTCTAATACCAAATTCCACACCGTTTCTTGCCATAGTTGTTACTATAGTAGAATCAGCTACACCATGACTAGCATCCAAAGCAGCCTTACATCCCGGCATTGATAGATTTAAGAAGTAATGTTCATTACCTTTTATAAAGTTTAACACCTCTTCTATCTCATCTTTAGCTAAATCAGTTTGCAGGAAGTAGCCGGATATTTCTCGATAGAATAAACTAGTAGAAGCCTTATTTCGGTTGTGGCACTCATCTCCCATATGCAACGCTTGAGCTGTAATAGATTTTATATCAATTCCTTCTTCAGTAAGACTTAGTGCTTTTTTAAGCGCTGGAGCATAAACTTCTTGCAACCATTTTAGGCGTTCAATCACTTCTGTTGAGTAAGCACCGAAGCGAAGAACTTTTCCAAGCCCTTCATTAACTGTACAATACGCTCTGTTTCCGTGAACAACGTTTTCAACAACATGTACTGGCATAGAAGATGAGACAATTCCTGCCATTGGTCCGACAGTATTATGTTCATTACAAGGCGCAAATTCTATCTCGCCAGCCTCAATAAGTTTTACAGCTTCGTTTTCGTTCGATGCTAAACCTTCAAAAATCAATGCCCCAATAATCGCTCCTTTTACTGGCCCTGCCATTCTATCCCATGTTATAGGAGGACCTGAATGCAGAATCAGTTTTGAATGCATACCTGGTATAACATCTAGAGCTAGTCCGATGTCTATCAAATATGGATGTGCTTCTTTCATTCTTTTTATTACTTCCTGATTCGCTTCATTGATTTTTTCATTGTCTACAATTAAATCTAAGGCATTTAAAAGTTTGATATTCCCTCCGGCAGGTGGTTGCCAATTAACCTGAACAGATTCTATATGTTGAATTTCCATTTCTTCGTTAAATTTTGCTGTTCCTATATTAATAACTTTTAAATCTTGACCAAATAATTTATTCTCTTTACTCAAATCAATCTCCCCCGCTTTCATATCAATCTCACTGCTATTTCTGCAGCTTGTTCATTACTATCCGCAATACAGATACTTAACTTTTCTAATTGTTTAGCTTGTTCTGAATAATCTTGTTTGTCGTCACGTGTACCACAAATGTAAGCAACTATCGGCAAGTGACGTCCATCTTCTTTTGCAATTTTTTGAGCTTCTTGTAAAGCTTCATAAGTTACGCCTACAGGGTCTTCATGAGAACCATAACCTAACTCAAAATCAAGTAACAAAACAGCTGTCTCCGGATCTCTTGCTTCTTCGATAATGCGTTCGTTTCTTAAAGAAGGTTCGATCATTGGGTGTGGTTTACCTTGCGTAAATTCATCGTCTCCCAAATCAACTAACGTGTTCCCTTGACTAACATGTACATCTTCAAGCTTTTCGTTTTCTCTTTTCGCAACATTACTTTTTATTTCATCAACATGAGATCTGATTACTGTTAGTGTTTCTGAAGTAAGTGTCCCTCCGCAAAATAGACCGCGAATGTATTTTTGAGAAGAACTCATTTCTTCTTTCTGCTTCTTGATCCATTCATTTTGTTTATCACTGATTTCTTCAGCCTGCTCTCTATCAGGATTGCCTAATGCATTTACAGCTAGTACCGCTCCTTGCTTCAGTGTTCCTGCGAATGAAGCTCCAACGCTTTCTGCTTCTGTTGCGTCACCATCTAAAAAACAAACAACTACAGGTTTTGTCATTGATTTTATTTGTTCCATAATTTTGTGTTGAACACTTGCTGCAGGAGGCTTAGAAACCAAGACAATGACTTTAGTATTTTCATCTTTTTCAAGAGCCTTCATTCCTTCAAGCATCATTATTCCACCAATTGATTCTTGCAAGTCTCTCCCGCCTACCCCGATCGCTTGCGAAATGCCTTCTCCTAACCNNACCCTATATTTCCTGATTTAACTTTGTTTGCAAAACACAGTCCTACATTATTAATGATCGCTGTCCCACAATCAGGTCCCATCACGAAAAGACCTTTTTCTTTTCCTAATTCTTTTAATTCTCTTTCTTCTTCAATTGTTACATTATCACTGAATATCATGACATTAAGATCCTTATTCAGAGCTTTGCGTGCTTCTCGAACTGCATAGTTTCCTGGTACAGAAATAATTGCTAAGTTTGCATCGGGCAATAAGTTCAACGCTGATTCTGTATTTTCTGTCGTTGTTCCCCCGTTCTTTTTCTTACTGCCTTTTTTTGCATGTAACTCTTTTTCTATCTCAGCAAATACCTCGTCTATACTCTCTTTATTAACTGCGTCTATAGCAATAATCAAGTCATTCTCAGATGCATTTTTTGCATCATCCGTTAATAAGCCGATGTTTTCTAATAATTCTTTATTCATTTGAGTTGACATAGAAACAACTGCTTGTTTTACACCATCTAATTTGCTGATATTTGCTGATAAAGACATTAATGTCACTGAATCATGATATGCGTTTTTTTCTATCATTACTTTTGAAACCATTTTTTTGCCTCCCATATAACTAATTCATTTGTTTATAAGCGAAAATTACCCCTATTAGCATGTCTGTTCCAGATGTAGCACCTATTTTTAAAAATGGCCCTAAATAAGTAGATAAATCTTTTTCTTTATGATGTATAAGCAAATCACCAAGAGCTTGATTCATGTATCCATTTACACCATTTTCGAGCATAAAAGCACTGATCACAGTCGTTTTCTTTTTAGCATTTTCAATCCAATTACTTTCTTTAAACTGTTCTATTAAAGGGCTTTCAAAAAATCCCCAAACGGCTAAGCAACCAAGTATGAAATCATCACCTGTTGGCGTCAAACCTAGTCCTAGTCCAATCAGCCTATAACTATGTTTTAAAACTGCACTCTTATCATTATTTTCTACAGCTTCGCTCATTTTTTTTATCGCTTGAAGATAAGATTTAACATATACATTTTCATCTTCATTTGCGTTTGGATTTTCCATTGAGTATTTGTCCCAAGCAGAGACTAATCCACTATCTTTTCCTTGTTCTTTAATGAATTGGTAAACTTTATTTGAAAAACCGTTATTGAATATCTTCTCGCTTGCATTCTTTTTATTTATTTTTGTATCGCTGAAAACTGCATTTTTGTAGTTCCATTCTATTTGTTTTATTTCTATTGTAAAATTTTCAGATAATGTTACTGAATCACCAGGTGCTATCTTGCTTTTCATTAACTCAAATAGATAGTTATCTTCCGTTTTCATCATCCATGGCGAAGAGACGACTTCGTCAAGAGCGAGTGTGAGCAGATTATTCCTATCGGAAGATAGTACATTGATGACCGTATTAAAAATACTATGAACCGTTCCAATTAAGGCATGTGCTTCTTTATTTCCTAACCAGGTCACTAATTGTTGATCTATAGTCGTTATGCTTCCTTGACATTGCTGAGACAATCTTCTCACCTTTGCTTTTTATTTATATTCTTTAGTCTTAAAATAAGCAATTGAATTCCTATAAGTTTCTTTTTTCTCCCTCCTTTACTTTATTAAATAGATATATTAATCTATAGACATTAGTATAATTACCCTTTTCTATTCTCGTTTCTTTTCTTATGGGTTTATTGTAGCAAATATTGTANNTTCATCGTGGTAAAAACATAACAAAAAACGTTTTAATTGTTATAAAGTAACAATCAAAACGCTTTTATCTCAATTTCATTATCAGTTAATTTCTTTATACTTGATGAACTATTCCTTTCTATCTATTTCTGTCCACACGTTTATATAGTAAGCTAGAATAATTTCAGCTATTTCTAGCCCATCATCTATATTTATTCCTAAGTCTTTAAGACGGTTTACTCTATATCGCAATGTATTGTAATGGATAAATAACTTTTTTGCTGCTTCTTTATGGTTAAATTGAGTTTCAATTAGTGCAAAAAGGGTCTTTAATAAATCCATATTTACTTTTTCATCATAAGCTAAAATATCACCTAATTTACGCTCAACATATTTTTCCAAAACTTTTGTATCTTTCACTTCTTTAATGATATTAAATAACTCATTGTCGTCATAATGGCTCACAAAACAATCTTCATTTAATTTACGACCGATAAACCAACTATCTTTTGCTTCTTTATAGGCTGCGGGGAATGAACGAGAATTTAATATAGGATTAGAAATTCCTATTCCTATAGAATAATCTTTTTTTAATTTATCAGTTAGCAAATTCCCAATTTCTTTCATTTTTTGTTTACTATTGCTAATAAAAGCAACATTTACAAATACTACCAATGACCCATCTATATAAGTAACTTTTATTTTTTTATTTGTCGTAATCAATTCACGATTTAATACCATTTCGANNTCCTTTCGATTACTCGGCTGCTAATTATTTTTTCATACTCTCCTATTTTAAATAACTCATCTTCATTTAATAATTTTAATACAAAAATGACTTCTGGAAACTCCATTTCCCAACCATAAAGTTTTGCTTTTTCTATAGTATCTAGCTGTGTATAGTTTGTTCCTTGCAAAATATCTCTAATAAAAGAGTCTTGAAAGTTTTTTTCTTTTTCTGCGACAGCATGGTTTTTATAAAAAGCTGAAGCTAATAATAAAGAAGCTTCTTCAACTGCTATTACTAAATTTTGGTTTTTTTCATTCCCATCCAAAAGAATTAAATGAGNNTGTTGGTCTAAAGAAAAACTAATAATTTCTGACACTAAGTCGGATAGGTTTTCATCGCTATGAATTTCAATAATAGGAAAGTTTAACTCATTGGCTTGCTGCAACATGCTTTGTGGAATTTCTTCAATATACCTACCAGTTTTTATACATATTCCAGCTGCAGCTGCAGCCGAACTTTTAGGTATAATACTATTCATAGCTTCTATACTATTAACTATTGGATACAATGTGGTAATAATCAAGCTGTGTTTTTCAACAAAAGCCCCTATATCTGGCACTTCCATTAAGGTAGCTTTTTCCACCATATTTTTTAATCCTTTTTTTCCAGCAACTACTTTAGCTCCTGAAAAACTTTCCAGCTCCAAAATATCTTGTACTTTTATAGCCATAGCGATCTCCTTTACAATCTCTTTCAGATAACTAGCATTAAAACTGCTCCTAGGTTTTATTTAATCCTCGTCCTATTCTTATGATAGTCCCAGAAATATATTTTTTTAAAATGCATAACTAAGAGTATTTTCCCTAGCGAGCCCCTCCGCCACCTCCACCACCGGCACCTGCTCCGCCACCAAATGAAGTTGAACCTCCTGTTCCGGATACTGCTGATGAAGCACTTGAATGGAATCCGCCACTTGCTAAGCCGCTGGACCAATTCTTTCTAAATCCTGTCATACCGTTCCAATACCAGTAATAGTAAATAAAGTCATTCCCTCCAGAGACATTCGTTGGATTTGGAATTACTTTCTTGAATTCCTTCGTTATCTCCTCACTTCTAAAATATAAAGTATTCCAGAATAAAAATTCTGCAAAAGAAAATGGAGTTGTATTGTCAGTAAATCCTTCTAATTCAACTTCCTCTAAATCATTATCAAATTGAACTAGACGATCAAATAGTTTGTCACCTTCAGGACTAGCAACGGCCACCTCATGCTTCGTTCCCCAGACTTCAATTTCTTTAAATGAAATAAAGCCTTCATTTTCTAAATACTCTTTTGAGTAATCGATCAAATAATCCGCAAAGGTTTCTACTTCTTTGGCGTGTTTTNNTGTTTTTTTGCCCATTTCTTCATTTTATTGTCTTCAATGAAGCCACTACTATTTGCAGCATCTAACAGCATGAGCCATAATCCCGTTTCATACGTTGTCTCATGATTCGTCTCTATTGGATCAACAAAGTCAGTGAACGACTGATGGTAATGTGCACGCTCTTCTTCAAAATGAAAGATTTCTATTTCCGTGTTAAACCCATCACCAAACAACGTTTTATCTTCGGCTGTGTGGATAATAATTCGTTCTTCTGAAGTCCATTTCAGTAGATAAGCTGAGAAATAATCTTCAAAATACCCTTTTTGAATGTCTTGCAGCAAATAGGCAATTCCCGCAAAATCTTCTCCTTGATAGGGTATCTCTTCTAATAAAATCCCTTTATTTTCTTGGATCCTTTGTGCTCCTGAACGCATTTGTCCCGCTTCTTCTTTTGCTTTTTTTAATTTTCTAAAGTAGGCAATCGCAAAAGCAGCAGTTCCTCCACCACCTACTGCAAAGAGAGACGCGATAACTATCGGAATTGTATTTGAAGAAGCCTCGTTATTATACGCTGAACCATCCATCGCCATTTCACGCTGTTCTTCTAAGGTCATATCTACCTTAGCCTGTGTATGAAACAGTCCCTGTGGAAATTGAAGCAGCATCGTTACATCTTTGCTGCTGTCGACTTCTTCCTCAGCTTTCCAAACGACCGTATCACCTTCTAATTGGAGATCTCCTTCAAAGCCAAATCCCCAGAAGCGGACATTTTCTGTTGTAAAAGGTTCAAATCCAGAAATTTCAACAGTCAGATTTTCTGCTGGAATGTCAGAAAAGGTATCAAAATTCCATAGTAATGCTTGCCCATCTTCCAATTCACGTACTAAATTTGATAAAGTATAAGTTACTTCGTATTCCTGTTGCCCATACTTACCAATCCCCCAAATAAGCTCTAATCCACTACCCGTTTCTACAGTGCCATAGTGCCCGGCCTTTTCCTCTAATGAAGCATCTGAATCCCATTCGTTCACCTCTTGAAAACCAGCTACTGAAAAATCAAGCAGTTTTGAATTCTGCAGGTCATCTAATACAATATATAATTCAGTTCCATCATCCATATTCATTTTTCGATGTTCGGTTACTATACCAGAACCGTCTTCTTGCAATTCCACTTCGATGGTCATATCCGACAACTCATTTTCCGCAAAAACCGTTTCTCCAAATGCCATACTGAACAGAAAAGCCATAAAACCAATACCCATCAACTTTTTTATACTTTTATTCATTTCCTTATCCCCTTCTTTCTTTTGCACGTTTCTTTTATAAGTTTAGTATACACAATATCATTATCCTTTAGGAAATGTTTCCCCTGAATAAAAACCGTAAAGGATTTCCAATCATTGTATCAAAAAAAATAAGCTGCCACTCCTCGTTGTCATTTCGAGGTGCGACAGCCTAAAAAGGTGCTTATGCATGTCTTAAATTAAACTGTTATTTTAACTCTTCACCATTTGTTTCGATGACATTTTTGTACCAATAGAATGAATCTTTCTTAGAGCGTTCCATGGTCCCATTGCCTTCATTGTCGCGGTCCACATAAATCATACCGTACCGTTTCTTCATTTCTCCTGTTGTGAATGAAACGATGTCAATGATTCCCCAAGGTGTGTATCCCATCAATTCAACACCATCGTAGTCCACTGCTTTGATCATTTCTTGAATGTGATTATTCAAATACT
>DIDU01000059.1:14243-14400 GCA_002418295.1 Carnobacterium sp. UBA5792
ATGGATACTGCCATCTTCTTCAATAGTATCCACTGCTCCGTAGCCATTTTCAACAATAAATAATGGGATTTGGTATCTATCCCAGAAGCGGTTCAATACATAACGCAACCCTACCGGATCAATTGTCCAGCCCCAATCACTGGCTGACAAATAAGGA
>DIDU01000014.1:0-335 GCA_002418295.1 Carnobacterium sp. UBA5792
TTGAAAAAGCGACTTTGGACCGTATTTTAGCCAATGATGAGATCCGTTCCCTCTTTACAGCGATGGGAACTGGTTTTGGCGGAGACTTTGATCTTTCCAAAGCACGTTACCATAAACTAGTGATCATGACTGATGCTGATGTGGATGGAGCACATATTCGTACGCTTTTATTGACTCTATTTTATCGTTACATGCGTCCAGTTGTCGAAGCAGGATACGTGTATATCGCGCAACCGCCTTTGTATCAAGTAAGACAAGGAAAAAAAGTGGTTTATTTAGATTCTGATGTTGAATTAGATGAGTTATTAGAAGAATTACCTGCTTCCCCTAAACCA
>DIDU01000014.1:349-1286 GCA_002418295.1 Carnobacterium sp. UBA5792
GAAACAACGATGAATCCAGAAAATAGACGGATGCTTCAAGTATCAGTCGAAGATGCAATTGAAGCCGATCAAGTACTAGATATGCTGATGGGAGACCGTGTAGAGCCACGTCGTAAATTCATCGAAGACAATGCTCGCTATGTTCAAAACTTAGATATTTAGTCAGGGAGGATAATGAAGAATGGCCGAAGAATTTAAAGAAAATATTGAAAATATCAATTTAAGCTATGAAATGCGGAACTCATTCCTCGATTACGCGATGAGTGTTATTGTAGCGCGTGCTTTACCTGATGTACGGGATGGTTTAAAACCAGTCCATCGCCGGATTTTGTTTGGCATGAGCGAGTTAGGCGTAACGCCCGACAAAGCTCATAAAAAATCAGCACGTATTGTTGGGGATGTTATGGGGAAATACCATCCTCACGGTGACAGTGCTATCTATGAATCCATGGTTCGGATGGCTCAAGACTTTAGTTTCCGTTACCCATTAGTAGATGGACACGGCAACTTCGGATCAGTCGATGGAGACGGAGCCGCAGCTATGCGGTATACCGAAGCTCGGATGACCCGGATGGCTTTAGAAATGCTGCGCGATATCAACAAAGATACAATCGATTACCATGATAACTACGATGGTTCAGAACGAGAACCGGATGTTTTACCGGCTCGTTTCCCCAATTTGCTGGTCAATGGTGCGACAGGAATTGCTGTAGGGATGGCGACGAATATTCCTCCGCATAATTTGACGGAAGTGATTTCAGCTCTGCACATTTTGATGAAAGATCCAGAAGCCACAACAGCCGACTTGATGGATGCTTTACCAGGACCTGATTTTCCAACTGGTGGTCTGGTGATGGGCAAATCAGGAATCAGACGAGCTTATGAAACAGGCAGAGGTTCAATTATTATCCGTGCGAAAGTGGAGATTGAAACGACT
>DIDU01000014.1:1296-9139 GCA_002418295.1 Carnobacterium sp. UBA5792
ATCATTGTTCATGAATTGCCTTATATGGTCAATAAAGCTCGTTTAGTTGAACGGATTGCAGATTTAGCAAGAGACAAACGGATTGAAGGTATTACCGATCTAGCGGATGAATCAGACCGTGACGGCATGCGGATCGTCATTGATATCCGTCGTGATATGAGTGCAAGTGTTGTTTTAAATAATTTATACAAATTGACTTCATTGCAAACCTCCTTTGGTTTTAATATGTTAGCCATTGTGAATGGCATTCCGAAAGTATTGAGCTTAAAATCGATTCTAGAAGAATATTTAAAGCACCAAGAAAATATTATTCGTAGAAGAACAGAATACGATAAGCGCAAAGCAGAAGCTCGTGCACACATTTTAGAAGGTTTGCGCATTGCTTTGGATCATATTGATGAAATCATTCGGATCATTCGGAGTTCTAAANNNAAAAATACGTTGATTGAGACATATGGCTTATCGGATAAGCAAGCTCAAGCCATATTGGATATGCGAATGGTTCGGTTAACGGGATTGGAACGCGAAAAAATTGAATCTGAATACAACGATTTAATAGCATTGATTACGGATCTAGCAGATATTTTAAGCAATCCGGAACGAATCCATTCCATTATTGAAACAGAATTACTAGAAATCCAAGAACGTTTTGGCGATGCTCGCCGGACAGAATTATTAGTCGGAGAAGTATTGAGCCTTGAAGATGAAGATTTGATCGAAGAAGAAGAAATCGTGATTACCTTAACACATAATGGGTACATCAAACGTCTTCCAAGTTCTGAGTTCAAGTCGCAAAGAAGAGGCGGACGCGGTGTTCAAGGAATGGGTGTTCATGATGATGACTTTATTGAAACGCTGGTTTCTTGTTCGACTCATGATACCTTGTTATTCTTTACCAATAACGGAAAAGTATACCGTTCTAAAGGATATGAAATTCCTGAGTATGGCCGGACTGCAAAAGGGATACCAGTAATCAACTTGCTGGGAATCGATTCTGAAGAGACGATTCAAGCCGTTATCAACATCAAAGGCAAAGCAGACGATGATCATTATCTTTTCTTTACAACACGTCAAGGAACCGTCAAACGGACAAACATTTCTGCTTTTTCAAATATCCGCAGCAACGGGATTAGAGCAATTGTTTTACGAGAAGATGATGAGTTGATGACCGTTTCGGTTACAGATGGAAAACAAACGATTATTATCGGAACGCATTTAGGTTATGCCGTCAGCTTTGAAGAAACGGTTGTACGGAATATGGGACGTAGTGCAAGCGGCGTACGCGGTATTCGCTTACGCGACGATGATTACGTCGTAGGAATGGATCTGTTGACACCTGATTCTGAAGTGTTGATCATTACGGAAAAAGGTTATGGAAAACGGACCAACGCAAGTGAATATGCGGTTAAAGGCCGGGGTGGTAAAGGCGTGAAAACGGCTAATATCACTGAAAAAAATGGTCCTTTAGCTGGCTTGACAACTGTCAAAGGTGATGAAGACATTATGCTGATTACCAATTCAGGCGTTATTATTCGTTTTAGTGTAGACAGTATTTCACAAACTGGTCGTGCTACACTAGGCGTTCGTTTAATCCGTGTAGCAGACAATGGGATCGTTTCTACAATGGCAAAAGTTGATGCTGAAGAAGCTGAAAATGAAGCACCAGATGCAAATGTGGAAATTATTTCAGCTAAAGATGGACATGAATCANNGATGTTGAAGTAGTATCAGAAACAGAAAAACAACTTGAGGAAGAACAACAAAATTCTGAAGAATAAAAAACAAAAGAAAAAGAGAGATCCCAAAATTTTGGGATCCTTTTTTTATGAAGTAGACGGATTAAAGTAGTGCAGTGCGTTTCCAAAAAAAGTATCTTTGAGAATGAAAATCCATAGGATAAAGGCTTTCGATACAGTAATGGCTGCGAAATAGTTTATGTTTAGCTAGTGGATAATTTGCTGAGAAANNAATTAATATGGTATATTTAATGGACGTGAGTAATCTATTATAGAATGCTCTCCTTGCTCTTTCAAATGAATGAGCCAAAGTCCATAAGGAGGTGACAGTCAAGATGAGCCAAACAGTAAATTATGAAATTTTATACATTATCCGTCCAAATATTGAAGAAGCTGAAAAAGCTACTTTGATCGAACGTTTTGATACTATTTTAAAAGATAATGGTGCTGAAATCGCTGAATCTAAAGACTGGTCGAAACGCCGTTTAGCTTACGAAATCAAGAAATTCCACGAAGGAATTTACCATATCGTAAAACTAACTGCTACAGATGCAGCGGCAATCAACGAATTCGATCGTTTGTCTAAGATCAATGATGATATTTTACGTCATATGATTATTAAAGTAGAAGCTTAAAAAATAAGATTGTTTCATGTGAAACATTTTTGGAAGGAGCGATTAATGTGATTAATAGAGTTGTGTTAGTTGGAAGATTAACTAAAGATGCGGATTTAAGATACACTTCAAATGGTACAGCTGTTGCTTCTTTCACTGTGGCAGTAAATAGACAATTTACAAACCAAAAAGGTGAAAGAGAAGCAGATTTTATTAACTGTGTTGCTTGGAGAAAGACAGCAGAAACATTAGCTAATTTTACGCGTAAGGGTTCATTAGTTGGTGTGGAAGGACGTATTCAAACGCGTTCTTATGATAATCAACAAGGACAACGTGTTTACGTTACTGAAGTTGTTGTTGATACTTTTTCAATGTTGGAATCAAAAGCCACAAGTGACCAACGTCGCGGCTCAGATGATACTGACCATGCAAAAACTTCTCAACAACATTCATATAACCAAACACAAAATAATTACTCACAAAAATCGGCTCCTCAAAATCAAAATTCTCAATATCCTGATTTTGGAAACTCTGATCCATTTGAAAAGAGTAGCCAACCGATAGATATTTCAGATGATGATTTACCGTTCTAATTTAAATTAGAGGATAAAGGAGGAATAAAAATGGCTATCCAACGTAGAGGCGGACGCAAACGCCGTAAAGTTGACTATATCGCAGCTAACCATATTGAATACATCGATTATAAAGATTTAGATCTTTTAAAACGATTTATTTCTGAAAGAGGTAAAATTTTACCTCNNCGTCGTGTTACTGGAACTTCAGCTAAAAACCAACGTAAATTAACTACTGCAATTAAACGTGCACGTATCATGGGACTATTACCATTCGTTACGGCTGAATAAAAAAATAGCAAAGGGACATGGTAATTTCATTTATCATGTTCCTTTTTTTCTTTCTATTTTTATAGGTTTTAGAAAAAAGAATAAAAGCTGGACGTGCTTTTCGTAAGAGAGAAGTAATTAAATTGTTTCATGTGGAACAATTTAAGCAACTAGTATCTAAAAGTAAAACATGGTAAAATAGAGTCTGGATATTTAAAAAGTAACATATGAAAAAGGAGCTCATTATGGAGAAACTGTCTCAAGAAAAACTCCCAAAGTTTTTGAATGATGACAAATTCAAATGGTTTGCTGTTGGTATTGGTTTACTACAATTAGTAACAATAGTATTAGGTTTTTTAACACATATTGCATTAGGTATCATCTTGACAGTCGTTTTTGCAGTTACTGTCGTTTTGTTATATGACATGGCTAAAAAAATTAGTGTTGAAACTACTAAATACATTGCTGACTTATCTTATCGAATTAAGAGAGGAGAACAAGAAGCTCTTATTAAAATGCCGATTGGTATTTTATTGTTTAATGAAGAGTATGAAGTACAGTGGACTAACCCTTATCTTCAAAATCATTTGGGATATCAAGAGGTTTTAGGCAAGAAAATCAATGAGGTCGATAAAGAACTAGCTGAGTTGATACAGAACAGCCATACATCAGGTTTGAAAACAGCTCATTGGGGCGGAAACATTTATCAAATCATTGTTCAAGAGGATATCCGGGTTGTGTATTTAATGGATATTACTGAATATGCTCAAATTCAGGAAAAATACGAAGATGAAAAAATAGTGATTGGAAATATATTCGTAGATAATCATGATGAAATTGTACAAGGGATGAATGACCGCAGTATTTCGAGTCTAAATAATTTTATTACAATGGAATTATCCAACTGGGCAAAGGAACACCATGTTTATTTAAAAAGGGTAGCAGAAGATCGTTTTATTGTGATGATGCACCGCTCGTCTTTAGCTACTATCGAAGAAGAAAAGTTTGCCATTATTGATCGTATTCGTGAACGAACGTCTAAACAAAACTTTCCTTTAACGCTTAGTATCGGGTTAGCTTATGGAGACAATGATTTAAGTAAGTTAGCGAAGCTGTCTCAAAGTAACTTAGATTTAGCATTAGGACGAGGCGGAGACCAAGTGGTGGTTAAATCGACAGATGGGGAGCCCCGTTACTATGGCGGGAAAACAAACCCAATGGAAAAAAGAACGCGTGTTCGTTCTAGAATCATTAGTCAAGCACTTCAAGAATTAATGAAACAAGCAGATCAAATCTTTATTATGGNNAGAATTGCTGAAATGAATGGCAAAGAAGCTTGGATCATTATTGAACCAGAAGAATTTAGCAAAGACATTTCACAACTAGTGGATGAAATAGAAAAAGATAACTCGATTAGCCGGTACATTATCACACCGGAAACAGCTAAAGAAATGACGACTGCGAATACGCTGTTGATTATGGTCGATCACCATCGTCCATCATTATCAATAGCACCGGATCTAGTAGAAGAGATCAATAACGTGGTAGTTATTGATCATCATCGCCGTAGTGAGGAATTTCCGGAAAAACCTGTCTTAGTCTATATAGAACCTTATGCTTCTTCAACTGCAGAATTAGTTACAGAGTTATTTGAATACCAGCCTAATGATGCAAATCCAATCAATAAAATTGAAGCGACTGCTATGCTGGGCGGCATCATCGTAGACACAAAAAGTTTTTCTTTGCGGACAGGAACACGAACATTTGATGCAGCGAGTTATTTGAGGTCATGTGGAGCAGATGCTGTTTTAATTCAACGACTGTTAAAAGAAGATACAGATACGTATTTGCTTCGCAGCCATTTGATTGAAACAATTGAATTTATCAGCGATTCTATGGCCGTAGCAACTGGTGAAGAAGATCAGGTTTATGATACAGTAGTAGCAGCACAAACAGCAGATACTATGTTGAATATGACAAATGTGGATGCAGCTTTTGTGATTACGAAACGTTCCGATGAGCGCATAGGGATCAGTGCACGCAGTTTAGGCGAGATCAATGTTCAAGTAATCATGGAAAAACTTGGCGGAGGCGGTCACTTATCTAATGCAGCCACTCAAATAGAGAATCATACGGTTGCAGAAGTAAAAGAGATGCTGCGTGCTGTAATAGTAAATCAAGAAGAGGAGGAAAAAGAATGAAAGTTATATTTTTAGAAGATGTAAAAGGCAAAGGTAAAAAAGGTGATGTAAAAAATGTTGCTGATGGATACGCACATAACTTTTTAATTAAAAATGGTTTAGCTAAAGAAGCAACATCCGGCAGTTTGAGTGAATTAAAAGGAAAAATAAAGGCAGAAGAAAAACAACAAGCAGAAATCAAACAAGAAGCAGAAGAACTAAAAGCACTTTTAGAAAAAGAAGCCAATGCCATTGTGATTAAAGCAAAAGCTGCTGAAGATGGTCGGTTATTTGGATCAATCACAACAAAGCAAATTGCTGCTGCTGCCCAAAAACAATTGGGTATTAAATTGGACAAGCGCAAAATCGAATTAAATGTGCCGATTCGGACAGTCACTTCAATGAAATTAGATGTTAAAGTACACCCAGAAGTAGTTGCCACAATGACGGTAAATGTTTTGCCGGAATAGGTAAGATAAAAATAGGTGAGCAATAGAAAAAAGTTCAGTCAGAAAATTCTGGCTGGACTTTTTTCTCTCTGAAGTAAACCAATAAACAGTAAAAAGAACGCATGTTCCTGTTGTTGCATTGTATTCCCTCTATTTTTGAGGTAAAATAAGAACGTTGATTTAAAGATTTTAATCAAAAAAACCAGACTGTTGAAAGGAAGAGGAAATTTGGCAAATGAAGCTTTTCAAGACCGCCTACCACCTCAAAGTATTGAAGCGGAGCAAGCTGTACTCGGGTCGGTTTTCTTAGATCCGGACACAGTGGTCGGTGCATTGGAATTTATTGAAGCAAAAGATTTTTATCGCCGAGGACATCAATTGATTTTCCAAACGATGTTAGATTTAAATAATAATAATGAAGCGATTGATATTGTTACCATCACAAATGCATTAGAGTCTAAAAACCAACTAGAAGATGTAGGTGGAATGGCTTATTTAGCTGAGCTGGCTGTGACCGTACCAACTGCAGCTAATATGGAGCATTACGCTAAAATAGTTGAACAGAAATCTATTTTACGCAATTTGATTCGAACAGCTACTGAAATTGTGACTAAAGGATATGAAGAAGGAGACGAGCTAGCAGCGATTTTAGATGAAGCTGAGCGTAGTATCCTCGAAGTATCTGAAAAGCGCAGCAGAAGCGGTTTTTTATCTATTTCAGAAGTGTTGAATACCTCTATTGCCAGAATTGATGAATTGTATCAAAACGATGAAGAAATTACCGGACTGCCAACAGGGTACAAAGCGTTAGACAAAATGACAGCCGGCTTGCAAAAAGAAGAACTGATTATCTTAGCTGCCAGACCAGCGGTTGGTAAAACGGCCTTTGCTTTAAATATTGCTCAAAATATCGGAACAAAGACAGATAAGACAGTGGCCATTTTTAGTCTGGAAATGGGTGCTGAATCTTTGGTCAATCGGATGTTATGTGCAGAAGGCAGTATTGATGCCAGTAATTTGCGGACAGGTAATTTATCGGAAGAAGAATGGCAAAATTTAATTGTGGCGATGGGAAGTTTATCTAAAGCCAGTATTTATATTGATGATACTCCGGGTATTCGTGTTGCTGAGATTCGGGCTAAATGCCGCCGCTTGAAACAAGAAAAAGGCGAATTGGGTTTGATACTAATCGATTATTTGCAATTGATTGAAGGAACTGGTCGTGAAAGCCGGCAACAAGAAGTTTCTGAGATTTCACGGCAGTTAAAAANNCTGTATTGAGTGATATCCGTGAATCTGGTTCCATTGAGCAAGATGCGGATATCGTAGCTTTTCTTTATCGTGATGACTATTACGACCGAGAAGAAGGCGATGATGAGGAAGAAGCAGATATGGCTGGGCAAGATAATATCGTTGAAGTTATTATTGAGAAAAACAGAAGTGGAGCCCGTGGAACTGTAAAATTATTATTTATTAAAGAATACAATAAGTTTTCATCATTAGCTTATTTTCCTGATGATGTTCCGCAAAGATAAAATAGAGCTAAAAACGAAATCGTTCGTTTTTAGCTCTTATTTTTTTGTTTAACAAAAAAATGTTCGTTTTATTGCGTTAAAATAGTTATAAAAATGTTAAATATTCGCTTTTTTGTTGAATCCTTAAAAGAATACTGCTAAACTAGATAAGTATTTTAGAAAATAAACAGTAATGAGGTGTTCATATGTCTTCTGTAGTAGTAGTAGGTACACAATGGGGCGATGAAGGAAAAGGCAAGATTACAGATTTTTTAAGTGAAAATGCAGAAGTAATTGCACGTTATCAAGGTGGAGACAACGCCGGACATACAATCAAATTCAATGGTGTAACTTATAAACTCCATTTGATTCCATCTGGAATATTTGCAGCTGATAAAATCAGTGTAATTGGAAATGGGGTAGTGATCAATCCTAAATCACTTATCCAAGAACTCGCTTACTTACATGAACACAATATAAGTACAGACAACCTCCGTATTTCTGATCG
>DIDU01000014.1:9189-9528 GCA_002418295.1 Carnobacterium sp. UBA5792
GACCAATTACAAGAAGATGCAAAAGGCGATCAAAAAATTGGCACAACCATTAAAGGAATTGGGCCTGCTTATATGGATAAAGCCGCAAGAGTAGGGATCCGGATTGCTGATTTACTAGATAAAGAAATTTTTGAAGAACGTTTACGCAGTAATTTAGAAGAAAAAAACCGTATTTTTACTAAAATGTTTGATGCTGAACCGATTGAGTTTACTGATGTATTTGAAGAGTATTATCAATACGGCCAAGAAATCAAACAATACGTTTGCGACACTTCCGTTATTTTAAATGATGCTTTAGATGCCAGCAAACGTGTTTTATTTGAAGGCGCACAAGGCGTT
>DIDU01000205.1:0-7124 GCA_002418295.1 Carnobacterium sp. UBA5792
TTAACAAAAAGATGTTAATTTAGTTAAACTTTTGAACTACTCCCACTTACGCGGGCGCTTAGAAGTGGGAGATTCTTGGGAACAAAGTAGACTTAACAGCGGATGTCTTTACTGTCAGAGGTTGCTTTTATGGACCAAGCTATCCCCGCAGTACCTGCGATTTTGTTTTTTTATACAAGTTGTATGGACCTCAATCCCTCTTGCAGAATAGTAATACTCGCGNNATTCCGGGCAGATCCATGCTCATATGTTCAAGGGTTTCTTTCCGTCCCGATGGTTACATGCAGAACAGATCTGACTGGAAGGGAACCACCGACTGACTTTAATGACTTTCTTTCCATACCAATTTGCTTTGTAGTTCAATTTTTGTACAAAAGCCGACCACGACACATCGGAAATACTTTTGGCGAGTTTATGGTTCCTTTTCATGCCTTGCACATTCAGGTCTTCTATACAGATGATATTGTGATTTTTGATGATCTCTGTACTGAGCTTGTTTAAGAAGTCTTCTCGTTGATTGGCAACTTTCTCATGGAGTTTCGCTGTTTTTTGTTTCTGTTTCTGATAGTTTTTGGCTTTCCACAACTCTTTCCCGTCTTTTTTCGCTTGTTCGTATTTTCGGGAGAGTTTCCGTTGTTCCCGCTTCAATTTCTTATCCATCTGAGCAGTAAACCGTTGGTTGTCTCTCTTTTTTCCGTTGGACAAAATGGCAAAATCCGTTATCCCTAGGTCAATGCCTACGGCAGAACCCGTCTTGTGAAAGGGATGAATGTCCACTTCGCACAAAAGCGAGACAAAACACTTTCCAGAAGGATTTTTCCGAATAGCAGCTCTCACTATTCTGCCAGCAACTTCTCTGCTTTTCGCAAAACGAATCCAGCCTATCTTAGGGAGTTTCAATTGGTTTCCTGAGATAGCAATGTTTCCATTCGTTTGTTTAGTGGTATAAGATTGGACAGGGTTCTTTTTACTTTTGAATCGCGGGTACTTGGTTTGTTTCTTGAAGAAACGTTCGAAGCCATCCGCCAGATGTTCAAGAGAAGACTGAAGCGCAATACTGTCAACTTCTTTCAATCAAAGAGTTTCAGTTTCTTTTTTGAGCCGTGTGA
The DNA here is from genome assembly GCA_002418295.1 of Carnobacterium sp. UBA5792. The sequence continues at coordinate 1,110 of DIDU01000205.1, forward strand.
GGAGGGAGGAACACGTACTGTACGATAATCCTTTGCCTGTTTCTTGGTAGGTTTCAGTCCACTGGTGTAAGAAATGATTGAGGACAAAACGAGCACAACCGATCGTCTGGTTAATGGACTGTTGTTGTTTCTTGTTTGGGTAAATCCGGTAGCGATAAGTTTTGTACTTGAACATCCGTTCCCCCTTTTGTGCTGTTAGTATACTCCGAAAAGAGTCCCGCTTCAATAGTAACGCTTACATTTTTGGATTTATTTTTTATGCCTGAATGGGAACAAAAAACGAGACAACTTGTTGAACAACGTTCAAACGACATTCATCTCCCCTTAGAGAAGAGGGAGTCTTCTGTCGGGAATTGATAAAAAATAAGCTAGAAGTGTCAAAAAAGTGTCACTTCGCAAAAAAATACCTTTTTCGTGGACAAGAAAGATAGCAAAAAAAAACAGTTCCATTTATAATCAAGAAGTAAAAGAAGAGGAAGGGAATAAGGGAGGAAACACTCATTTGATCGAGTTAATTGAAGAATTCAAAGCTAATTATAAAGCGATTATCCATTCAGATAAGTTAAGTGACCGCAAAAAAAATACGATGCTTAAAAATTTGTTAATCGATATCGAAAGTATCTTTTTTAAATCATGCAGCAAGGAACAACCTTCCATTGAAAAACAACAAGAAGCAGCTAAACAACTTTACCAAGACATAAAAATGGATCTCCTTTCTTACTAATTAGAAAGAAATTTATAGAAAGTACTGCACCTCAAAAGCAGAGAGAAGTCTCTTCCTTTGAGGTGCAGTACTTTTTTGCATTCTTGTTTGACCCTACAATTACTGCATTGAAACAGTCATTTCCAATGCTTCTAATGGGACTCTTGTTGTATGTAGTTGATAAATGTTGTCTTCGTCTTGCCAACGAATGTCTACATCAACTTCTTCTCCACCTTGAGGGTATTGTATATAAATCATTCCTTGATCCTTTGGAGCAGGAAGTGTATTGTCTTCTAAATAACCAACTATTTTCTTCGCTATCTCTGCCGGTTTCATTTGATCTTCTAACCTAGAATGAATGCTCAATTGCCAATTTCCTTCTTTCCAGCTAAAATCGCTTTTGCCTGTTGAACCTTCCCCATATCCAGTAATTCCATGTCCCAAGTCTGTTCCTAATTCTTCCTTGGCTTTTTCATTTTCATTCTTAGGTTCTACTATGAATATTCCATCCGTAAAGTTTGTTAGTTCTTGTTTTGCCATTTCAGAACCTTCATAAAGTGTTCCTGAAACTTCCACTATCTCTCCTTGATCATCCGTATAGCTAACGGTATAGCTATTTGATTTATTTATTAGGATATCAGCTGTCACTGAAGAAGGATCAGCAGTTGGAAAATCTGTCGGCAATAAGATGTTTTCTGGGTCTATTTTTAGTTTCGAAGCTACATCAACAGTTTCTTGATTTTCTTGATCAGTGGAAGAAGCGGTTGTTTCTCCTGAACTATTCGTTTCTGCATTATCCATGTTGCTGCTCATTTCAGAAGTAGCTGAACTGCTTTCGCTGCTCACTGTATCTCCACTATCTATTTCTGATGATTTAGTCGTAGTTGTATCGTTTGTACTGTTATTATTAGTTGAACAACTTGTTAGTATGGCTCCGCAAAATCCAATCAGCAGAAAACGAAATATTTTCTTTCTTTTTATCATAAAAAAGCATCCTTCTTTATTAAGTTATTTTAAGGATACCGTTTCCTTTTTTTAAGGTAAACGAAAGAGGCTTGTATATGAATAAGAGAAAGTAATAGAAACTTATTGATAAAATTTTTTTACAAAAAAACTTCTTTTAGAGTAGTAGAAAACTCAACCTTTTTTCTGATAGAGTATATTAGCTATTATGGCTGTTACTCCAGCGAGAAAACCAATAGAGAGCAAGAATGGCATAAATAAAGCGGAGAAGCTCTGCTCATACATAAAACCACCTAAAGTAGGCCCTAAAAAGTAAGCTAAGTTTCCACCCATGGTTGTAAACGCAAAAGCTGTTGTTTGTAAATCATTCGGAGCTGATTTTCCTGTCAGTACTTGTATTTTTGGTGCAATAAATAATTCTCCGATAGCTAATAAAACTGCAGCTATAATAAAAGATAAAGGGAAAATAGAAATGGAGAATACACCAATCCCAGCACAGTAAAATATAGAGCCTAAAAGGAAAAGAAAATTGATTTTAGTTTTTTCAAAGACTTTAATGAAAATGGGCTGACATATTAAAATAGTGACAGTCATTGCGACCATCATACTTGCTAGAATGTTTATCCCATTTGTTGTAACAGCTGTTAAATGCAATGCAAAGGTTGTGTTGTATTGGGCTTCAATAAAGTTAATGCTAAAGAAAGATAAGAACAGAAAAATAGAAATTTTGTTTTTAGCTAACGTAAAGATAGTTTCTACTAAAGATAAAATAGCGACTGAAAATTTAAAATTAGATTGGTTTTCTATTAATGTAGTTTGTTTTCTTTTGTAAGGGAAAAAGATCATAGTGATGACTGCTAAGATAGAAAGTGCTCCTGAAAATAGAAAGAAAGGGAATGTTGAATTTCCATCACTCAATAATGCACCGGCAAGCGGTCCAATTGCTCCGCTTAAATTGATGATCCAATAGTTGATTTCAATAATAGTACCTGAATTTTCGCTGGAATATCTCATTAAACAACTCATTAATAAAGGATTATAAATTGACCATCCTATTCCACAAATAATTGAAGAAAGCAGCATAAGTATATAGCTGTCAAAGTAAATATACCCAAGGATTCCAAATGCAGGCAATAAAAGAGAAAAGATAATAGAAATTTTATCAGAAAGATAATCAATGATGTTAGAAGCTATTACGCCTAAAAAAAGCTGAACTAAACCTGGAATCCCGATAATTAATCCAATTTGTCCAGAAGAAAAGCTAGTTGTGGAACTTAAAAATATGGTCAAAAAAGGCATAGAAAGAAAGCGAAAGAAGGTAATTACAAAACTAACGAATAGAAAAAAGAGAGTATACTTATTTAGTTTAACTAAGTTTGAAATTATTTTCCCTAACATCAAGCACTCCTCCTTTTATAACCTTATTCGAATATTTTGTGCTCGATTTCTATTCCTACCGTAGTAATATAAAAAAGTTTACTGTTTTCATCTTCTTTCATTTGATCAAGCTCTGTCATTAATTGATCGTATTTAGTAGTCCATAAAGTAAATTGCTCTTCTGTACAATTGACTTGTCTGGTTTGAGAAATGCTATTTTTTTCTTTAAGTAAATGGACATTTTCAGAAACAGCTTTTTTAGTATTTTCTAGTTGCTGGATAATAATCGAACTATGGACAGTTCCTATATCTTCTTTTAATTGAGGTAATAATTGCTCGTCTATTTCAAAACCATTGTGGGTAGCTCGGTAGTATTTATGAATATTTCCTTTTACTTCTTGTGTTCTAGTAATGCGAATCATCCCTTGTTTTTCTAATTCTTTAAGGTGATAAAAGGCTTTTGCTTTAGGCAACTGGATAGTTTTTCCAATTTCTGTGACGGTCATTTCCTTTTCGATTAATAAGATAATGATTTGTACGCGCAAAGGGTCGGAGATTGTTTTAAGCTGAGTATAAGTAGTGATTAAATATTTATTATTCATAAAAATCCTCTTTTCTAATCGTATGGTTAATTTTATTTAACCGGTAAGTTAAAGTTAACACTAAATGCTTTATTAAGCAACAGATTAAAATTCCTAGAAGTAGTTTTATAATAAGTGAACTTTTAATAATAGAAATTTCTCTTCCATATGAATAAATTATTGCTTAGAGAGTTATCTATCTAGGCACTAATTCTGGTAACATAAGGTTGAGTAAGCAGTAATAGGAGGAGAATCATGGATTATATTAAATGGATCAGAAGTTATGTAGGGCATAGAGAAATCATACTAAATTTTGCAGGCGGCATAATTACCAATGAAAAGAACGAAATACTGTTGCAGCTAAGAACCGATAAGAAGCTGTGGGGGTTGCCTGGCGGAGTAGTTGAAAGAGGAGAGAGTGTAGAGCAAGCAGCTAAAAGAGAAGTAACAGAAGAAACAGGTTTGCAAGTTGAAGTGGATTCTCTTTTGGGCATTTATTCAGCCTATTTTGATACGTATCCTAATGGAGATAAAGCGCAAACTATTACAACGATGTTTATCTTCAAAACAGCTAAAGGGGAATTAACGGTTGGAGATGCAGCAGAAACCTTAGATTTAAAATTTTTTTCTCAAGATAACCTTCCCCAAATTGCCAATCAACAGCATAAAGACGCGATACAAGACTTCTTTTCTGAAAAAAGAGGAATCTATAGGTAATTTTAGCAAAAATAGCTGAGGTATTGTTTTCTTAAGTCATCTATTCTATCTTAAATGATATTTATTAATTATTTAACGTTTATCGTGACTTAAAACGCTATACTTTGTGTGAATTAAATAAAAGGAGTGATAGATGTGAACAAAAAAATTACCTTTACAAGCAAACTATTGAATATCTTTTTGAAATTCCTCGGGTTATTGAGTGTTTTTATAATTATCTTTTTTATTGTCGGTGCCAAGTTTGGTTTTATGAAGGTGACAGATTTTGAATTAACGCAAAGTTCTTTTCCGCTTTTCAGTATGGGATATAGCTCTACCACTAATGTAGAACTAGCACAGCTAAGAGAAGGATACATCATATTTAGTATTGGAATAATAGTGAGTATGATTTATGCAGTTCTATTTTTTGTAGCGAGTTCTATTTTTAGCGATATCTCAAATGGTGAATCTCCGTTTAAAAAATTACAAGTAAAGCGACTAAAAAGAGTTTCTTGGCTGTTTACCAGTACGATTTTTATTCCCCTCATTTTACAAAATGTTCTTCATTGGATCCTAATTCCAGGTGGATATTATTTTATTAGTTTAGGTGGAACAGAGTTGGTTACAGCCATTATTTTTTATATTTTAGCCGAAATTTTTGCTTATGGTGCGGCACTGCAAAGAGAAGTAGATGAAACATTATAGAGTGGGAGGATCAACATGGCGATTATTTTAAGATTAGACCGAGTTATGGCAGATAGAAAGATGTCCTTGAATGAACTTTCTGAAAAAGTTGGTATTGCAAACGTTAATCTTTCCAAAATCAAAACGGGAAAAGTCAGTGCCATCCGATTCTCGACGTTGAATGCCATCTGCAAAGCTTTAGATTGTCAACCGGGGGATATTTTGGAATATACACCTGATGAATAAGTTCTTATTCGGAACTAAAAGAAGTATGATAGTATAGTGAAGAATAAGAATTTGTAAGCGTTTATTTAGTTCTTGAAATTGTGCTAATTTATTTAAAAAAGTAAGAGAATTATAAAAGGAGAATGTTTATGTACTTAATTTCTGGAACGTTATTTTTCATAGCTTCATTTTTTATTTTTATAGGTAATTATGTATTAAGTGATATGTATTACGGTGAGATAAATGGTTTTATTTCAATATTTGCTTTTATTTCTTTTCTTATGGGTATTGCTTTTTATTATGCTCACTACACTGAGAATAATAAAAAGTAAATAAAGTAGTAAGGTTTTCGTAAAAAGCCTCTTCAAATTACTTAAAACAGGAGGATGGTTTATTTGAAAATATTATTTCATATAGTTTCATTTATCATGTTGGTATCACTTGTAATTGTTTACGTCTCTTATGTTAATTATTATGGAAATTTAATCTGGGTTCCTGGTTTTTTATTATTTACAGGACTGAGCTTTAATTGGTACCTCTTTTCTAGCTTATTTAATAAAATAAGTAAGGATAAGGAGAAATAACGATGAAGATAACGAAAACATCTACAGTTATAGCTATTATTATTGGAATAAGCTTCTTATATATGAATATTCCATTTGATAAGCAAACACTTTATTTTATGCCGCTGATAATTATTGTTAATTTAATCAGAATATGGGAGAAAGCTAAAAACCAAGGATAACACTCGCAGAATAAAAAAAGAAATCATATTTTAATAATTTG
>DIDU01000205.1:7144-20072 GCA_002418295.1 Carnobacterium sp. UBA5792
TAAACGCCTTTTGTCCCACTCTCATTCAGTCTATCAACTCAAAATTTGTTTCTGTTTTTTTGCTGCTGGCTTTCCACAAAATTAAGGAGATAGAAAGAGTACCTAAAGAACCAAGAAGGATTATACTTCGAAGTGGAATGAATTGAGTGGCGAGTCCGAATAATAAAGTCATTATCATAGTAAAGAGCGATTCAACTAATCCGTACAAACTGCCAATTCTGCCCATAAGATCAACAGGAATAGTTAATTGATAAAAGGATTGAAAGCCTGTATTTGCAAAAGCTAGAGAAAAAGCTAAAATAAAAAATCCGATACTAGCAGCAATAAAAGAAGTTGAAAAGGCATAAATGAGATAGCCAATAGAAACCAAAAGAGTCCCTCCGCCCATCATAAGAGCTAACGAAAGAGAATCAGCTAATGCTACTGTGGCTATCGATCCTATTAAGATTCCAGCACCGGCTATGCTAACTAAAAAGCCATATTCTTGATTGGATAAGTTNNAAGGGAATCCAACGCGGTGGCCATGACGGTTATTCCGCTAAAAGAGAAGTAAATTTTCATGATTAAACGATGGCTTAAACTAAATGCTCGAACAGCTTTGAAGTCAGCTTTCAGCATATTGAAAGAGAGCTTTTCATTTAAGATTTTTTCGCCTATGGCTTCAACATTCGGTAAAAGTAAAGTTAGAACACCGGCTAAAAATAAAGCTGCAGCATTTGTTAAAATAGCAAAGTTTGGTGTTCCAAATGCTAAAAGTATTCCGGCTACTGCTGGGCCAATTAGAAATGCTCCTGAATCGATTAAGCTGCGAAAGGAATTAAATTTTTTGATTTGTTCCGGGGCCAAAGTACGTGTGATATAAGACATGGAAGTCGGTTGGAAAACAGCATTGGCACTGCCTAAGATAAAAACAATGAAATAAATGATCCAAAGAGAAGAGAAAAAGGGAAGCAAAGCAATCACTCCAGCACGAAATAAATTCAGAACAATGAGAAGAGTGCGTTTATTCAAACGATCAATCAAACTGCCTGCCCAAAAATTAGTCAGCACAGTGGCTAAAGGTTGCATAATGTAGAGCCCCGTGACAGCAAGTGCATTGTTGCCGCTGCTTTCTAAGACAGCTAAATTAAGCGCAATAAAATAAATCCATTCTCCAATATTTGCTATTCCGATGGTTACTAATAAAATCATAGGATTTTTCCAAGCTGCTATTGTTTTACTGTTCATTGTTATCATCCGCCTTCACCGCAATTTTTAAGTTAAATAAAAAAATTCACCCCCAAGACTATTTTGTCTTGGAGGCGAAATTTAATCTCATCGCGGTGCCACTCCATTTTACCAATATGTCGCCATATTGATCTTAGCAGGTACGTCAGCAAATAAACTGATTATACCTTTGCCCGATAACAGAGGCATTCTGTTACATCATCACCAAAATGAAGTTCCGATGCACTACTCAGAGGCTTGTTTCGACAAGCATTCATTTACTCTTTTTCAGCTAACAGAGCTCTCTATGAAATGGCAACTTGTTTACTCTTCTCATCACTGCATTTAATTGAGTGTTATCCTATCATTGTTCACACAGCATTGTCAACAAAGAAAGTAAAGATAAGAGGAAAAACACGAATAAGTTAATGGATTAAATTTTCTACAGTTACTGTTTTACCTAAATCAACAACAGGCGGTAAACGTTCACTAGAACTAAAGTATTTTTTTTTGTAAATATTTTTTTAAAAATGAATAAAATAAATAACCTTCTTTTATTCATTTTAATTCCTTTATCCAAATTTCAGTTGCCAAAATTATTTACTGAATAAGTTAGAAAAATCAGATCAGTTTTTCTTTTGGTTGTTTTTTTGTTCTTCTTTTTCCTCCTCTTCTTCCTCCTTATATTCTTTATCGTTATCCTCACCATAATAACCTTCATTGTATTCTTCATCTTCTGTATCTTTTTGCTCTTCTCGTTCTGCTATTTTTTTGTCGTCGTAGATAAAGATATTATGGAAGATTTTTAAAATAGGGCGTGCAGTTAAAAAGATTCCACCCACTAAATAAAGATACGTCCCATAAACATCTGGGATAGGGGTTAGGCTGGCTATACTTCCAATAACATAAAATATTCCTGTAAGGAGATCAGTGGTTAAAGAGATAAGTGAATAACGATTTTGAAAGTATAAGCGAAAGCGACCGCTTTTTATTTCGATATCTTNNAGATCATGTTTTTTACGATTAATTTTTGGCATATCCATTTACCTCACTTTATTTATCAAACATTTATTTTTCATTATACAAGGTTGTATTTTCTATTACCAAGAATAACCTTCTGAAAAAAGTACCTACTATAATTTATTAATCAGTAAAAGCTCTATACTATATTGCTTTACAAGTTAGTGCATATTTGTTATAACTAACTTGTAAAACAAACTAGAGGAGGAACACCGTGGATAGCAAAATAAACTCCCAAATGTTGAAGGGTATTTTATCAGGCAGTATACTACTATTGCTTTCTCAAGAAGAACTATATGGGTACAAATTGAGTGAAAAACTCACAGAATTTGGATTCAATGGTATCCCTAAAGGAACAATTTATCCTTTACTACTCTCTCTGGAGAAGAAGAAACTGATTAAGGGAACAATGCAACCTTCTGATACAGGCCCTAAAAGGAAATATTATTCGCTTACGGATACCGGGATAACGGAAACAGATGAGTTCATTATGCAATGGCATGATCTTAAAAATAGCGTGGACAACCTGATTGGAGGAAGTGGATTAAATGCAAACGAGTGAATTGATAAAAACAAATACTACCTTACAAGAGTCTTTAACAAAAGAAAACGAGAAATATTATGGGAACTTACTTATTTATGTTAGGGGAATGGCATTATTTAGAGATGAAAAAAAGAGTGAAGAACTATTACTAGAAGTTTTACAAGATATGTTAGATGCTCAAGATCAAGGTGTTTCTGCAGAAGAATATTTTGGTGAAAACCCTAAAAAAACTGCTGATGAAATTATTAAGCAATTGCCTGTTAACCTTTTTGATACTGTAAAGATTTTTTTGACTTCATTAGGAATCTACGGTCTTATTTGTATTTTGCCTGAGCTTATTTTTCCGGAGGACGGAGTAGATATTGGGCGTTTTGTAGTGACGGGATTATATTGGGTTCTCTTGGTTATTTTCACATTATGGCTTTTAGGAATGAGTTTATATCGATTTAAGAATAAATTAGTTAAAAGTTTTTTTATTTTATTAGTTGGGATAGGTGTCGTCCTTGGTTTTATACTCAATTTTTATATATCTACCCCAATCAATTTGAATCTTAGTGGAATGTTAGGAATTTTAACAATAATTGTTGTATCTGGCTCTTTGCTGCTGATATTTTACAAAGAAAACGATAAAAAAATGTGGTTGCCTTTTATCCCTATTCTGACTGTTTCTGCTGTTTTAGGAATTCTTATTAGACTGAATGTTTTTTCAAGCCTTTTAAACTCAAGAGAAGGCAAAATTGGAATAGCTGTCATTCTAGGGATAGTCCTTTTTATTCAGTATGTATTAATTTTTTTGAATAATAGAAAAGCTAAAGCTAAAGCTTAATTTATTTTTTGGAAAATGTTAAATTTATTTAGCAAGTTTTTTAAAGAATGCTTTTTAATAACATGCTTTAAAAGTATGAAAATTATAGTTTTAACAAAAGGAGAATGCTTTATGAAAAATTATTTTTATCTGCCAATAGATTCAAAACTATCACTTGTACAACCCACCGTAGATATGGCAACTATTCTTTTTGATTTAGTGGATAGTGATAGAGAACATATTAGGGAGTTTCTGGATTTTGTTGATACCACAAAAGAACCAAGTGATGAAATCAAATACATAAATATGAAATTATCTGGGCATATAAAAGGAACAGATAGATTATTTTTGATTTCCTACGAGGATGAATTAGTTGGTTCTATTGATTTGCATTTTATCGATTCTCGCAATAAAAAGGCAGAAATAGGTTATTGGATCCATTCTTCTCAAGCGAAAAAGGGGATCACAACTAAATGTGTAAAAAAAGTATGCCAAATAGCTTTCGAAGAAATGGGACTGAATAAACTATCTATTGTTGCTGACACTGAAAATGCAGGTAGTAACGCAGTGGCACTGAAAAGTGGATTTTCTTTCGTTGGAACAGATAAAGAAGACATAGTGATGTATGATAAATTACGCGATATGAACAAATATTCTTTGTTGAAGTCTGAATTTAAAAGCTAAGGTTTTAAGAATGTAAAAAAAGAATCAGCAAGAAAAAACCTTAAACCATAGAATTTTTCTGAGGGTTTAAGGTTCAATTTCTTAACTACGCCGAGAATGAATGATCCGAAAATTTATTGGTTGAATTCGAGCATTAGTTCCTCATACAAATCAATGAATTTCAAGTACACATCTTTATGAACGTACTCATCAACTTTGTGGGCCATTTTTGTTAATCCTGGTCCAAACATTATAAATGGAAAATCATCTCCCTTAGATCGTAATAAGTTAGAACCGTCTGTTACACCAGGAGAACCAATCAATTCGGGTTTGTCATTAAAGTATTTCTCACCTAATAGCTGAGCAGTTTTAACCAAATGAGATTTTCCATCTGTAAACACGCTAGGAAGCGACATAGTTACTTCAACAATGATATCTGCTCCTTCATTGTTTAGTTCTTCAGCAATTTGTTTGAACTTTTCAATAACTTCTTCTGTATCATATTCAGGAATCGTACGCACGTTAAATTCTGCTGTAGCCAATTCAGGAATAGAATTTACTTGCTGACCGCCGTGTATAATCGTACAATTCATAACTAGTTCGCCTAATGTTTCGTTTGAACGGTTTGAATCACGAACTTCAGCATTTACTTTTGTGATAAATTCTGCAAGCGGATCGATAGCATTATATCCAAGTTGCGGCAGTGCACTATGTGCTTCCTTGCCTTTTGAAGTAACCTTAAAATTCAATGATCCCTTGTGAGAATATACAATTACATCTTGAGAAGGTTCAGCCACAATCAATGCATCTACATCATCCATATATCCATTTTCATACAGTTTTTTCGCACCAGCGCCGCCGACTTCTTCGCCTGTCGTTGCCATAAAACGGATTGAACCCTTTTGTAAAGAATTGTTTTCTTTAATATCAATCATCGCTATTGCTAAAGCTGCAAGTCCTGATTTCATATCATTGGCACCACGTCCATAAAGCTTCCCGTCTTTTTCAGTTAATACAAATGGATCAGTTGACCATTTTGAGAGATCCCCTGGAGACACGACATCCATGTGACCCGAAATACCAAGTACTGGTGAACCAGAACCAATTTCAGCAACTAAATCTACTCTAGTATCTGTTACCGACACAATAGTTGCTTCAATACCGTGCTCTTCAAATAGCTTTTTAAGATAGTCAGCTACTTCAACTTCATTCTCGTTCACGCTTTTGATAGCAACTAAATCTTCTAATATCTTTATCTTTTGCTCTTCAGTAAAAACACTCACTGCATTTCCTCCTATTCGTTTTAGCTACATGGTTGTATGACTTGAAATCTAAGAACTATATTCTTTTAATATTTTACTCACAATTTTACTAACAAGCAGTAGGCTGAATAAAACTACAACGATTTTAAGAATCTTGAATAGTGCTGAAAAAGTTAAATTAGTCGTCGTAAAAGCTATAAGTAACATAACAATAGCAGATAAGGATTTGCCCCAAAGTTAAACTGGACTATCTAAAAAGTTCTAAACTTTATTAATAAGGAATGCGAACAACACCTCTCTTTGATAGTGTTCTCTTTTCTTATTTATCATATTAGATTAGAATCACCCTTTAGTCAAAAATACCATATACCCATTAAGACTAATCTGGCAAAATAAAATAGGTGTTTTTGCTATAATAAGTAATACGTAGAAATTATACGCTAAAGTCACTGGAGGCGTTTTTGATGAATAAAGCAATATTTAAACAAATAAATACCTATACTGCTTTGATTAGTTTTTTTCTAGGATTCTTTTATATTTTTCAGGAGGGAACTCTCACGAAATTTGCTGGTTGTATCTGGTTTCTAAGTTGTATGCTTAATGTATTTATTGCTTATAGAAGGGCGAAGAAACAACAGATAAGTAATGGTTATGAAGCTGACAAAAAAAGGAGAGAATGATGACAAATGAAAAGACTAGATTCATTATGATGAAGTTTCCAGACTTGTTTGTTGCTGAGATTGGTGAAAATCAATCAGTTAATAAATTTTATCATTACAAATGAAAAAAATAAAATTTCAGAATGCAGTCGTGTGAAACTAGAATAAAGGAGCTGAAAAAATGATACAGTTAGAAAAAATGACTGAACGAGACTTTATCGATTATCTTTCTCTTGCCATTCCTGATTATGCAGCCGAGAAAATTAGCGCTGGAACTTGGGCTAAAGAGGAAGCACAAAAATTATCTGAGGACTCTTTTGCGGAGTTGCTGCCAAATGGCGTAGCAACAAAAGATCATTACCTTTTTTCAATTGTAAAAAGTGACTCTTCTCAAAAAGTAGGATATTTGTGGTTCCGATCTAGCGAAGACTTGAATGGGAAAGCCGCTTTTATTTTTGATTTTATCGTATTTGAAGAGTTTCGAAGCAGGGGTTACGGTACACAAACCATGCTAGCTCTTGAAGAAACTGCTAAAAAGATGGGAATAGAAAAAATTATGCTTCATGTATTTGCGCATAACAAAACGGCATTCTCGCTGTACGAAAAAATGGGGTTTAATATGACTGACATAAGTATGTCTAAATATTTATAAATCAGTGCTCGGAGGATGGAAATCGTAGAACACACGATTATTTATTGGTAATAAACTACAAAAAATAACCATGAACACAGTTAGAATTCATGGTTATTTTTCTTTGTTTTAATTTTTCTGAACATAATGAGCTATTGGATAATCGGATACAGGTAAGTCAGTTGGTTCTTTCATAATTAATTGCGTTAAGATACGGCCAATAATTGGTCCTGAAGTTAAGCCTGAAGACCCTAACCCGCTGGCTGCATACAATCCGGGAGAGTCAGGGACTTCGCCGAAGAAAGGCGCAAAGTCAGAAGTGAAAGCACGTGTACCGACACGTGTTTCTTTGATCGTTGCTTTAGCTAAGCTTGGAGCAAGTTCGGCAGCTTCTTTCAACATGACAGCTAACTTTTCCTCAGTGGGGGTCAAATCATATCCTTCATCATTTTCATGAGTAGCTCCGATTACGATGCGTCCATTTGGAAAAGGAATCATATCTTTCTCGCCATCTGGCATGACGACAGGCCAATTTTCAGTTTCTTGCTCTACTTCTACATGAATCAACTGTCCTTTTTGTGGACGGATGTCGACAGAAAAACCTAAAGGCTGTAAAATTTCCGGCAACCAAGCACCTGTTGCTAATACGACAGCAGAAAATGATTTGGTATGTGCAGGCGTAGCGATCGTATACNNAAGTACCGTTTGGAGATAGCGTTAATTGAGCTTTCTCAGTAAAATAATTTGCTCCATTCGAAATAGCTGCATCCACTAATTTCTTAGTCAGCAAGGCCCCATCAACTCGTGCTCCGCCGGAAGCAAATAAAGCTGATTGTTCCGTTTCTAGCAAAGGCAGCTTGGCTTTAATTTCAGTAGGTGAAAGAATGGATAGTTCCCCAATCTCTGGAGCACTTTCTCGTCGGTTTAACGCTATTTTTTCAAGTTTTGCTAATAATTTAGGCGTTTTTTTAAAGACTAACGTCCCAACTTGACGATAAATAGCAGAGTGGTTAATATCCTCATTTAAATCCTGCAGTAATGTTGGGGAAAAAGCTGCACCAGCAGCAGCTAATTGATACCATTGTTTGTTGCGGCGTTGGGAGAGCCAAGGGCAAATAATTCCCGCTGCAGCTGAAGTCGCTTGCCCAGTTCCTTCATCGTAAATCGTGACCGTATAACCTGCAGCACTAAGATAAAAAGCAGTGGTTGCTCCCACAATGCCAGCACCAATAATTGCAATGGATGTNNAGCATAAGAACAAAGAGAAAAAGTTTATTTATTTTGAGAGTTTCAGAAATACCCATTCGGTTCTTTAGTTAAAGCTTGGCTTAGATAGAAAGTAAAAAAACTAAGGCTGATTAGCCTTAGTTCTCGGAATAGAAGATCCATTTTTAGTAAAGTTATTTTTAAAGAAGAAAATCGCAAAGATAGTATTAAAAAGATGAATTGGGTTCTTTTAAAAAACGGAGTTCTTCTGGTGTTGATTGACGATTAAGAATGTCGTTGCGATGAGGGTAACGGCCAAACTTCATTAAAATATCTCGGTGTTTTATTTCAAACTCTAAGTTTGTTTCCAACCCTTTTTCTGAAAAGCGCCTCAAGGCTTCTTCGTGGATCACTAAAGATTCGGAATGCATTAAAGGCATATACAAAAAGCTGCGCTGTGCTGTACTTAATTGGTTCAATTCTTCTTGTTTGATAGCTTCTTGAGCTAAAACCAAGGCCATCCCATCATAAGCAAAGGAACGGGGATCATTTCTGAAAATATTTNNTCGAGAAAACTGATCCAAAACAATGATTTCGGCTAAACGGCCTTTAAGCGAATCGCGCCATTCCGCAAGCTCTCCTTGCGTCGCTTGTTGATGACAAGCTCCGAAACGCTGGCGAATCTCTTCATCTAACTGGTCATCTTTTTCAAACCATTGACTGGGTTCAACTTCTTCGAACCAAAAATTTATGATTTCTTGGTACTCCATCTGATAACCTCCTATTACTTTATTTATTTTGGTTATCCCCATGTGGATAACTTTAAGAGCAAAAAACCTACTTATCAACAGGTTATCCACAGACTGTCCACAAGTGATTGTTGATTTTTTTAAAGACATCATCTCGGATCCTGTTCGAAATGATGCCTTTAAGTGAATTCATTTTGCTAAATAACTTTCTAATTCAAAAGAAACTACCGAGTTTGTCCTTCTCCAAAAACGATGTATTTGGAAGAAGTCAATTCAGCTAACCCCATTGGTCCTCGAGCATGCAGTTTTTGAGTGCTGATGCCGATTTCGGCGCCGAAGCCAAATTCAAAGCCATCAGTAAAACGGGTAGAAGCATTGATGTAGACGGTTGACGAATCGACTTCACGGTGGAACTGTTGTCCAGCAAAGTAATTATCGGTTACGATTGCTTCAGAATGCCCTGTACTGTATTGGTTGATATGGGTAATGGCTTCATCCAAGGAAGAAACGACTTTTATAGCTAAAATAAAATCTAAAAATTCTGTTGCCCAATCTTCTTCTGTTGCAGGTAGTGCCTTCTTAAAAATACGGAGAGCTGTTTCATCCGCTCGCAATTCAACGTGGTATTCATCCAAGGCGGCTTCAATCACAGGTAAGAATTCAGCAGCGACGTCTTCATGAATCAATAAAGTTTCAGCGGCGTTGCAGACGGAAGGGCGAGAACATTTTGCATTGACGATAATATCGGTAGCCATTTTCAATTGCGCGTCTTTATCAATATAGACATGGCAATTACCTGTGCCGGTTTCAATGACGGGAACAGTCGCTGTTTCCATCACAGTTTGGATCAAACGCGCGCCTCCCCGAGGAATCAAAACATCTAAGTAGCGGTTTAAGCGCATCATGTCGCGAGAAGTTTCTCTGGTTGTGTCTTCTACTAATTGGATAGCTGTTGTTGGAAAGTTGGTTTTAGCTAAAGCTTGCTGCAAGACAGTGNNGTCCACCGCGTAAAATAACCGCATTGCCTGATTTAAAGCACAAGGCACCAGCATCTGTAGTAACATTGGGCCGTGATTCATAAATAATACCAATAACTCCAAGTGGAACACTTTGTTTACCGATGGTTAAACCTGCTTCATTTTTCCACATGCTACTCACTAACCCAATTGGATCTGGTAAATCAGCAATCTCTACTAATCCATCAGCCATAGCTTGCACTCGTTCTTCGTTTAAAACTAACCGATCCAATAAAGTCTCAGCAATATGGTTTTCTTTAGCTGCTGCTAAGTCTTGCAGGTTGGCTGCAAGAATGGCTGAAGTATTTTCCAATAAAGCCTGACTCATTAATTGAAGAGCAGCATTTTTCTCTTTAGTTGAGGCTTGAGCCAAGTAACGACTAGCTTTCTTTGCCTTTTCACCTAATTCCACTAATGTTTCCATTTATTTTCCTCCTCTTTAATTCGTTTATTTAGCCGTAAAAAGTGTCCCAATATCTTCACCGGCAATAATATTAAAGATAACTGTTGGATCTTCTCCATTAGCTAAGACCATTTGACCGGAGCGCTCTAAAATGTGTTCAGCTGCATTTAGTTTAGTGATCATGCCACCCGTGCCAAATTTTGATCCGACTCCTCCTGCAAGTGAAAGAAGATCAGGTGTAATTTGATGAACTTCATGGAATAGTTGGGCCTTTTCGTCTTCGTTGGGATTCCGGTCATAAAAACCATCAATATCGGACAACATGATCAGCAAATCAGCTTCTGTAATTCCTGCTACAATCGCGGATAATTGATCGTTGTCTCCAAATTTCGTTTCATGATCCAGTTCATCAACGGCCACTGTATCATTCTCATTTACAATCGGAATAACTTTTTTCATTAATAATTGTTCAAATGTATTGATCGCATTCAATCGGCTTTCAGGAAATTCTACAATATCGCGGGTCATCAGTACTTGCCCAATGACTTGTCCATAATTAAAGAAGAAACTGCTGTATAAATTCATCAGCTCACTTTGGCCAACAGAAGCAACGGCTTGTTGTTCAGGGATGGTTTTAGGAGCTTCAAGCAATTTTAGCCGATGAAGACCGACCCCGACAGCACCAGAAGATACCAAAATGACTTCTTTTCCTTGGTTTCTCAAATCACTTAACACAAAAGCTAATTTTTCCATCCGTTGTAAGTTAACTGTACCATTAGGATACATAATGGTGCTGGTACCAACTTTTATAACGATTCGTTTACATAAAGTTAAAGCTTGTCTTGCTGTTTTGTTCATTACACTCATCCATTCTTTCAAGATACAGTCATTTAAAAGCGAATATCAAATGACTTCAATTGTCTATTATTTTAACAGTTTTTACTTGAAAAGACTATCCTTCAACATTCAAGCAAATTTTATTTATTAAAAGTGAAAAAACGCTTGCATTCATTTGGGTGCCGTGATATATTTATTTCAACAAAAGGATTGTTACTGCTGAGGCAGGCAAAACCTAAATTGATTCGAAGTTATTCTATTGGTAAGATAGATAGAGTACTTGGAATGAGTTTAGGTTTTTTATTTTCTAGAAAGTAGGTGAGCTAAGCATTAAATGAGAATAGATAAGATTTTAAATAATAATGTTATTATCGCCTTGACTGAAAAGAAGGAAGAAATGGTCGTAATGGGGCGAGGAATTGCTTTTCAGCGTAAAGTCGGAGAAGAAATAGAAATAGAAAAAGTTGAAAAAACATTTGTACCTGAAGGCCAAGAAAGCTTGGAAACTCTAGCCGCTTTATTTAAAGAAATCAATCCAGAAATTATAGAGATCGCAACCGATATTATCAAATACGCTCAAAGCACCTTAAATACAAAATTAAGCAATAATATTTATTTAACTTTAACCGATCATTTGAATTATGCGATAAACCGAACTCAAGAAGGTATTGAAATAAAGAATCCCTTAACTTGGGAAATCAAAAAGTTTTATAAAGCAGAATACGAAATTGGATTAAAAGCGTTAGAACGTATCAAAACTAAACTCGGCGTCTCAATGAATGAAGATGAAGCAGCATCCATTGCTCTGCATATTGTAAACGCTAGGCAAGATGGTCAAGAAATCGGCATAACCGTTAAAATGACTGAGATCGTTCAAGATATCTTAACGATTGTCAGGCTGCAATTCGGTATCGTTTTTGATGAAGACTCATTTAACTACACGCGTTTCGTTACTCACCTGCAATATTTTGCCCGTAGAATGCTGGAACACGCGACTCATCCTTCTGGTGATGACTTTTTATTCGATCAAGTCAAAATAAAATATCCAGAGGCTTTTGAATGTACGAATAGAATCAATGAGTACCTCATAAATAAACATGGCACAACATTAACAAAAGACGAACAAGTTTACTTAACGATTCATATCCAACGAGTAACGAGTGAACGAACAATTAAATAAAACATCAATGATGGATTGTTACTGAATAAACAGGCAAAACCTAAATTGATAGCTAGACTATTTCTCATTGAGAAGTGGATTCTGCTATTGATTTGGGTTTTTCTTTTTCTAAAAAAACTAAATGGAAGAAGGACTTATGATGAAATATGAAGCATTAGCTAAATCAATAGTAGAAAATGTAGGTGGAACAGAAAACATTAACAGTTTGACTCACTGTGTGACCAGATTGCGCTTTAAACTAAAGGATGAAAGCAAGGCGAATACAGAAGTTCTAAAGAAGATGGACGGCATTGTGACCGTAATTAAAAGTGGTGGACAATACCAAGTTGTTATTGGAAATCATGTGCCAGACGTTTATCAAGAAGTTGTTGAAGTTGGACATTTAGGTTCATCTGATTCAGCATCTGCTGAGTCAGGTAATGATACAAATATTTTTAATAAATTTGTCGATTTGATTTCCGGTATTTTCGCACCAACTTTAGGAACATTGGCTGCTACGGGGATGATCAAGGGTTTCAATGCCTTGTTTGTAGCTTTGGGATGGTTGTCAGCAGAATCAGGCACATACCAAATTTTAAATGCAATTGGAGATTCATTATTTTATTTCTTCCCGATTTTCTTAGCCTTTACAGCCAGCAAAAAAATGAAAGTCAATCAGTTTACGGCAATGGCGATTGGAGCTTCACTGGTTTATCCTACATTATCTGGGCTAACAGCAGGAGACCCGTTGTACACGTTATTTGCGGG
>DIDU01000223.1:0-604 GCA_002418295.1 Carnobacterium sp. UBA5792
AAGAAATCCAGCCATACGGTAACCAATAATAATGGACGTGTTCACAGCGATCGGTCCAGGAGCAGATTGCCCGATAGCCACTAAGTCCATCATTTCTTCCTCATCAATCCAATTTAATTCCTTAACGAATCGTTTCTGCATCAAAGGCACAATAATATAACCGCCGCCAAAGGTAAAGGCGCTTAATGTAAAAGTAGACGAAAATAATGTCCAATAAAATTTTTTGTCTTTTTCCAAAAAAACTTCCTCCTCAGTTCTATTTTTACTTATTTGGTTCTAGTATACATGAAAATCGATTGGTTTCAGAAAGATTTGCATATCCTATCTGGTTTTCCTGTTATGGTAATTAGGAGTCAAGCAACTGAATTGCAAAAACGAACAAACTATTTAATAATAATGAAGAATAAGAGAAAGAATAAATGTTAGTTAGCTTAATTCTTGGTTAATTTTAGAATGGAGAGAAGACGTAATGGGAACTTGGGAAATATTTACCATCATAGGAACCATTTCATTTTCATTGCAAGGTGGATTGATTGCAATGGAAAAAAAGTATGATTTATTCGGAGTGTACTTATTCGGGATTCTAACAGCCTTTGGTGGAGGA
>DIDU01000223.1:612-1607 GCA_002418295.1 Carnobacterium sp. UBA5792
CTATCAATTGTGGAATCAAAGTAAATTATTCTACATTTCAATTATAGCGATTACATTGATCTTGCTTTTTCCATCTATTTTTCTAGCAAGCAGAGAATTATGGGGAAATTTTTTTGATGCGATTGGTCTGATTGCTTTTTCAATTCAAGGTTCAATAGTAGCGGTGAAATTAGATTTGCCTGTTGGGGCGGTAGTGGTTTCTGCGCTAGTGACAGCAACTGGCGGAGGGATTTTGCGCGATTTGCTGTCACACCGGCAGCCAATCGTTTTAGGCGAAGTAATTTATGGATTATGGGTTCTTCTGATCGGGATATTCATTGGGATGAGATGGGCCACGACAACGACACATCTCTATCTGCTCTTTATTGTTTTTACTACCTTACGCATTTTATCTTTTGTATATCATTGGAAAATTCCTGTCCGCAAACTTAAGGAGTAGTAGAAAGAGCAAACAAATTTTTTACTTTCTTTTTAATAGCAAACTCCCTATACTTAACTTAATACTCGAAAGAAAGTAGGAGAAAAAATGGCGAAACAGTATGATTATATTGCTATTGGTGGCGGAAGCGGCGGGATCGCTTCAATCAACCGTGCAGGAATGCATGGAGCTAAAGGCGTTTTAATAGAAGGAAATGCCATCGGCGGTACCTGTGTGAATGTAGGGTGCGTACCTAAGAAAATTATGTGGCATGGAGCACAAATGATGGATGAAATGAATTTGTATGCACCAGATTACGGTATTGATATTCCATCAAAAAATTTAAACTTTGCCAAATTAGTTCAAAATAGAGAAACGTTTATTGAACGCCTGCACGGCAGTTATCAAAAAGGCTTAGACAGTAACGAAGTAGATTTCGTTCATGGGTATGCTAAGTTTATAGACAATAAAACCGTTGAAGTGAACGGGGAACAGTATACAGCCGATCATATTTTGATTGCTACCGGCGGAAAACCGGTGTTCCCAGATATTCCAGGTGCTGAATATGGAGTAGATT
>DIDU01000223.1:1640-7955 GCA_002418295.1 Carnobacterium sp. UBA5792
TTGCCCAAACGGACAGCTGTAGTAGGAGCTGGGTATATTGCAGTAGAATTAGCGGGTGTTCTGCATGGATTAGGATCAGATACACACTTATTTGTTCGCCAACATGCTCCTTTGCGCAACTTTGATTCCATCATCGTAGAAGGATTAGTTGAAACAATGGAACGGGAAGGCGCAACTTTGCATACGTATGCAGTCCCCGAAAAAGTTGAAAAAAATGAAGACGGCAGTTTGACTCTTCATTTAGAAGATGGAACAGCGCACGAAACCGATGCTATTATTTGGGCGATCGGCCGGGAGCCAAACACAAGTAATTTGAATTTGGCAGCGACAGATGTGGCTGTAAATGATGGAGGTTATATCAAAGTAGATGAATTCCAAAACACATCCGTCAAAGGAATTTATGCTATCGGCGATGTTACAGGGCATATTGAACTGACTCCTGTTGCAATTGCGGCCGGGAGACGTTTATCTGAACGCTTATTTAACAATAAACCGATGGAGCATTTGGATTACAATAACGTCCCCACAGTTGTCTTTACCCATCCGCCAATCGGTACGGTTGGAATGACGGAAGAACAAGCAATTGATCAATATGGCCAAGCGCAAATCAAAACATATGAAACGCGTTTTACAGCCATGCACAGTTCTATTACTGAAAATAGACAAAAGACTTATATGAAACTGGTTTGTTGTGGACCAGAAGAAAAAGTTATCGGTTTGCATGGAATGGGCGCCGGTATGGATGAAATGCTGCAAGGATTTGCAGTAGCTATCAAAATGGGAGCAACGAAAGCTGACTTCGATGACACAGTAGCTATCCACCCGACTGGAGCAGAAGAATTCGTAACCATGAAATAATCAAGATGAACAGAGCAAAGGCAAAGGTTGATCCTTAAAATAAGTATCTAAATTGCAAAGCGTCTAGGTCACACAACTCAATTAAGAAGAGATGCGAAAAACGTAGAAAGCGCCAAAAATATTTGGCAGCTTCCTACGTTTTTTTTACTATGTTTAACTTTTGAGCCTGCTTTTCTTGTTCGGACAAAATCCTTATCTAATCTAAATTGAGCGAATTCGTTTGTTCCATTTTTTAAAGAGCATCAGACAGATTTAAACCATTCACCTTCAGGGGTATAGTTGATCACATCTCCATTTTTAAAATAAAGAGCTAATGAGTGTTGTTCTTGGTTGCGTTTGATTTCGCGTACATTTTCTTTGGCGTATACTGTGGGGTCGCTTAGAGCCTCCATGTGTCGTGCATAAACCAGACTGAGTCGTTCGATTTGATTTTCATCCAATTGATCGTATCCTTTGACTTGATCCCATTCCATATAAGATTCTCCTCTCTTATTTTCTTTCATAGTTTCATTATACAAGGACTGTCCCTAAAACGATAACAAAACGCAGACCTCTTAAAAAAATCAGCTACACTATCCTTGATTATAGTTGTGCACAATTTGTGGATAACTATGTTCATAAGCTGTGGTTAAACTGAATAAACCTAAAATACAGAACAATTAAGCTTGAAATAATAAGAACTAGTTTACGAAATAGTTTAGTTATCCACAAAAATTAGTGGATAACTTTAAAAAAATATGTGGAAAAACCATTTTATAGGTTATAGGTTTAGCGGTCCTAGAAAAATAATTTTCCCTTAACTTAATGGGTTATTATGGAAGAGGTTGCTGCCTTTGGATAGCTTCTTTTAAGGCTTTTTGCATCATACCGATGCCGCCTCGATTAATTAAAGGAAACGAAAGAGTAGTTTCCTTACTCACAATAGAGTTCAGTAAGAAAACAAATTTTTTACCACCCAGGACAGTGATGGCAGTTTCTTTTACAGCTAAACTTTGCCATTGTTTTTTCAACGTTCCCAATAGAATTGTGTTTGCGTTCACGCCTTTTAGGGTGAAACGGACATCATAGGTATGAGGAACTGCATCACTTGGCCTTAAAAAGCCATAGAAAGGAGAGAGTATCACATACTCAAGTCCGAACTGTTCTGAATATTGTCGACAAAGCTTGTGAAAAGTTCCTGTATAGGCTTCATCGGCCGAAACGGTTTTTATATCTGGATTTTTATCCCAAATTTTAGGTTTTCCACTAGGAATAATTAACATTTTTATCACTTCCATTAAAGATATTTGTATCAGCTTGCCAAAAAAGAAAGTTTAAGCAAAAAAGATCATAAGTAGTATTTAAACTAGTTATACTACTGCTAAGACTAGTTAAACACGAACGATTAATTATAATAAAAAGAAATAGTTAATTTGTTCGTTGTGTTTATCAAAAAAATCATTTATACTGATGAAGATAAAGGAATATACTCTAATATAATTAAGCGATATGGGCTTTAAGTTTCTACCGGACACCGTAAATGTTCCGACTATTAGTAGGATAAGCGCTTTTTTTGTTTGTCCTTAAATAGTCGAATCAGAACGGTTGGCAGAGTGCTAACTGTTTTTTGTGATTGTACCAGTAGTTAACCTCTTACTCTATCTTCATGAGCGTTATCTTCTCATAAAGTTGATTAGACTAGATAAAGAAGCTCCATTTCTTTTTGTATTTCTTTTCAAATATAAATAGGGTGGGAATAGAAAAGATGGAAAATTTTTTTAAATTGAAAGAAAACGAAACAACTGTTTCAACAGAAATCATGGCAGGAGTCACTACTTTTTTCGCAATGTCCTATATTATATTTGTTAACCCCGCAATTTTATCGTTAACGGGCATGCCTTCACAAGCTGTTTTTTTAGCTACGCTGGTTGCATCTGCAATTGGCACATTGGTTATGGGACTTTTTGCAAATGTACCTTACGCCCAAGCTCCCGGTATGGGCTTGAATGCTTTTTTTACATATACAGTCGTTTTTGCTTTAGGTTTTACTTGGCAAGAAGCCTTAGCAATGGTGTTTATTTGTGGACTATTTAATATTTTTATTACGGTAACAAAGATACGAAAATTGATCATCAAATCGATTCCTGAATTAATCCAACATGCGATTGGCGGAGGTATCGGGGTATTTGTTGCGTATATCGGCATTAAAAATGCTGGATTTCTAAAGTTTACTTCTGAAACTCCCAATATCCAATCTGTCAATAATACTCCTTTTGATGCTGCAACGTCTACTTATGAAGGCGGCATTACCAGCGTAGTAACAGACGGCGGTATCGTTCCCGGGCTAGTGGATTTCACTAGCAAGGGTACTTTATTGGCTTTGATTGGCTTGATCATCACAGTAGTGTTGATTGTTTTAAATGTCCGAGGGGCAGTTTTGATTGGTATCATCGCTACGACACTGATCGGTATTCCGATGGGGATTGTGGATTTATCAGCAATCTCGGATCCTGATAATTCATTAGGAAATGCTTTTTCTGAATTGACAGTAACGTTTGGAGCTGCATTCGGAACAGAAGGCATGCAAGCTCTATTCTCAGATGTCACTCGTTTGCCATTAGTATTGATGACGATTTTTGCTTTCAGTTTATCGGATATTTTTGATACGATCGGGACATTTATTGGAACAGGACGTAAAACAGGAATTTTTACTGCAGAAGATGAAGCAGCTTTAGACAATAGCTCAGGAGTCAAATCAAAAATGGATAAAGCTTTGTTTGCAGATGCGATTGCAACTTCTGTAGGGGCCATTTTTGGTACTTCCAATACGACTACGTTCGTCGAAAGTGCAGCTGGAATTGGAGCAGGCGGACGGACCGGTTTGACCAGTGTGGTAGTAGCGGTTCTTTTCTTATTAGCTAGTTTTTTCTCTTCTTTGATCGCGATTGTTCCCACACAAGCCACTGCGCCTTCACTGATTATTGTCGGTATCATGATGATGTCTTCATTCTTGGAAATCAAATGGGATGATTTAGAAGAAGCAATTCCAGCATTCTTTACTTCCATTTTTATGGGATTGGCTTACAGCATTTCTTATGGAATTGNNCATGAAATTCATCCCGTTCTATGGATCTCTACTGGTCTGTTTATTTTAAACTTCATCGTCTTAGCCTTTATTTAATGATTTAAAAAAATAGAATTTCGCTGTCTCCATTGCCTTCAGAACATGGTAAACTGAAAGCTATGGAGGCAGTTTTATTTTACCATAGGGTATGTTAAAATTTTTTCATTCACTGTCTAGTAAGCCCGTTTTGCCTCNNAAAATATGACGCCTTTCACAGAACAGGTTCTTTGCATTTTAAAGCACATTCCAGCTGGAAAAGTAATGACTTATGGACAAGTAGCAGCACTCGCCGGCAGTCCGAGAGGAGCACGCCAAGTTGTTAGGATACTGCATTCCATGAGTAAAAAGCACGATCTGCCTTGGCATCGAGTGATCAATGCTAAAGGAGAAATTGGAATGACCGATCCGGAAGGAAAGTTCACTCAGAAAGAGAAATTAATGGCTGAAGGAATACATTTTACAACGTCTGGAACAATAGATCTAACAACCTACCGTTATCAGCCTCCATTTCAAAATGAACACGAAAAATCAACACACGTTGAAAAGAGCTAAAATAACGAGAGCAGCTCATCAAATTCTTTGCTTTGCTTATAAGAGAAAGATATAATCAACTTAATAATGAATGGTAGCGCACTAATATTTTTTTACTTAAGGGAAGGAAGGTAACAGCGATGGATAATGATAACGTAAAAAAGCAGCAGCTGAAAGAAACCTTTTTTACAGAAAATGAATCAACTGTTTTGGAAAAGATGCAATCAACTAAGGAAGGGTTGACTTCTCAGGAAGCAGAAAAAAGAATTGCCGACTATGGACCCAATCAGTTGGATGAAGGAAAAAGTAAAAGCTTATTGATGAAGTTTCTGGAACAATTTAAGGACTTTATGATCATAGTCTTGTTGGCAGCGGCATTAATTTCCGGTATTTTTGGGGATGTAACAGATTCGATCATTATCCTTGTTGTGGTAGTATTGAATGCTGTTTTAGGGGTGTTTCAGGAAGCGAAAGCTGAAGAAGCCATTAACGCGCTGAGAGAAATGTCGTCACCTGAAGCACGAGTAAGAAGAGACGGAGCAGTGATCTCATTAAAAAGNNGGAATATTGTACCTGCTGATTTGCGTTTGATCGAAGTAGCGTCTTTGCAAATAGAAGAATCTGGTCTGACCGGTGAATCAGTTCCTGTTGATAAAGAATTGACAATTATTGAAGACGCTAAAGCCGGTATCGGCGACCGGACCAACATGGCTTATATGAACAGCAATGTTACTTATGGACGTGGAGAAGGCGTCGTTGTTGCAACAGGAATGGATACTGAAGTAGGTCAAATTGCTCTTATGTTGGCTTCAACAGAAGAAACCATGACGCCGCTGCAAGAAAATTTAAACCGATTAGGTAAATATTTAACAGTAGCGATTTTAGTGATTGCTGTCATTATGTTTGTTGTCGGTATGCTGAATGGAAGAGAATGGCTGGATATGCTGTTGACTTCTATTTCATTGGCAGTTGCGGCCATTCCTGAAGGTTTACCAGCAATCGTTACAATTATTCTCGCTTTAGGAACACAGAAAATGGCTAAACGGAAAGCGCTTGTCCGGAAATTGCCAGCAGTTGAAACATTAGGCAGCACTGATATTATTTGTTCTGATAAAACAGGAACATTGACTATGAATAAAATGACGGTTGAAAAAATGTATGTCAATGGACAATTACTAGATAACAAAGCAGCATTTGATATGGAATCACCAGCATTGCGGTCAATGGTTTATGCCAATGATACACAAATAGCTGGAGACGGAACATTGATTGGCGATCCCACTGAAACAGC
The DNA here is from genome assembly GCA_002418295.1 of Carnobacterium sp. UBA5792. Next base: position 7,424 of record DIDU01000223.1, read on the forward strand.
TTTGATCCAGTTTGCTATGAATAAAGGAATAGACGTACAAGCGCAACTAGCTAAAGAGCCGCGAGTAGCAGAAATACCTTTTGATTCANNCAAGCAAGCCAATGGTCAGTTTTTAGTTGCTGTTAAAGGGGCACCGGATGAACTATTGAAAAGATGTACTCAAGTAGATAATCAAAATAAAGTCGAGGCAATGGATGATAAGACACGAAAAGCTATTCTAGATACAAACCATGACTTGGCCACTCAAGCGTTGCGGGTGTTATCAATGGCCTATAAAGTCGTTGATCAAATGCCAAGCGAGCTCAATTCAGCAACTGTTGAACAGGATTTGGTTTTTGCAGGTATGACCGGCATGATCGATCCAGAACGTGAAGAAGCTAAAGATGCGGTAAGAGTAGCACGTGAAGCAGGGATTCGGCCTATCATGATCACTGGAGATCACCGCGACACAGCTGAAGCCATTGCCAAGAGATTAGGTATTTTAGAAGAAAAACAAAAAGATGGTGTCATTACAGGAGCTGAGTTGGACGAG
>DIDU01000223.1:7970-8405 GCA_002418295.1 Carnobacterium sp. UBA5792
GATCAGTGACGAAGATTTTGCCACTAAAGTAAAACAGTATTCTGTATATGCACGAGTTTCCCCGCAACATAAAGTTAGAATTGTTAAAGCATGGCAAAAAGCAGGTAAGATCGTGGCAATGACTGGTGATGGCGTGAATGATGCACCAGCATTGAAAACGGCGGATATCGGTATTGGAATGGGAATCACCGGAACAGAAGTATCAAAAGGCGCCAGCGATATGGTTCTAGCCGATGATAATTTTTCGACGATCGTTGTAGCAGTTGAAGAAGGAAGAAAAGTCTTTTCAAATATTCAAAAATCGATTCAATATCTATTATCAGCGAATTTAGGCGAAGTATTGACTTTGTTCATTGCTACATTGTTAGGCTGGAGTATTTTGGCGCCTGTTCATATCTTGTGGATCAATTTAGTGACGGATACGTTCCCAGCAAT
>DIDU01000223.1:8536-8851 GCA_002418295.1 Carnobacterium sp. UBA5792
TTTAACAATGGCATTTGTTACATTAGGCATGTTGCAATTGTTCCATGCGTTCAATGTTAAATCAGTTGAAAAATCTTTGTTTACAGTGGGCATTTTTAAAAACAAAATGTTTAATTTAGCAATATTAGCTTCAGCTGCTTTATTGGCCGCAGTCGTCTTAGTTCCAGGATTAAACGATGCGTTTAAAGTCAGTCATTTGGACACACATCAATGGCTGCTCGTTTTAGCCGCTTCGTTTTCAATTATTCCAATAGTAGAAATTATCAAATTTGGAATTCGAACAGTTAAAAAATAATTTGCAAAGAATAAAATAAC
>DIDU01000223.1:8896-9343 GCA_002418295.1 Carnobacterium sp. UBA5792
GGATAGAGTCAAAATAGTAATAGTTGAACTTCTTACTAAAATAAAGTAAAATAAAGCATCACTAAATTTGACTATTTATTCCTCATTTTTAGGACGTGCATCCGGAAAAAATGTTCGTCTGAGACCTTTAATCTTATGATACACCAGCTTTCCCAGTCATAGGAAGGCAAAATAAAGGGAGGATCACTATGACAAATCTTTATATTATTATTGCATTACTTTTATTTGTAGCTGTCATTTATAGTTTTTGGCGTCTGCAAAAGAAACACGTTAAATTTTCAACACGTGTTTTTATCGCTCTAGGTTCAGGGATTGTATTTGGAGCTCTGCTTCAATTGCTTTTTGGAGCAACAGGAGACGTTACAACAGGAGCCATTGAGTGGATCAATATCGTCGGAACAGGGGATGTGCGCTTTTTACAAATGCTCATTATGCCGCTGATTTTTG
>DIDU01000223.1:9349-16283 GCA_002418295.1 Carnobacterium sp. UBA5792
TCGGGGTTTCAAGTGTGATGCTGTTTAATTTGGACGGAGCAGAATTTGTCCAAGGAGATGCTGAAACGGCGCAGATTGCAGCGTTGGATGAGCGCCAAGAAGCAGTAGCGGACTTATCTATTCCAGAACAAGTAGTGAACTTCATTCCATCGAATGTTTTTGCGGACTTATCCAATTCTCGTTCAACAAGTACCATTGCAGTTGTCATCTTTTCAGCTTTCGTAGGAGTTGCTTATCTAGGGGTAAATAAAAAAGACCCGGAAAACGGCGCCTTTTTTGAAAAAATCATCAAGAGCTTGTATGCCATCGTTATGCGGATCGTGACATTGGTATTAAGATTAACACCATACGGAGTTTTTGCATTAATGACAAAAGCTTTAGCAACAAGTGATTTTAATGCTTTATTGAATCTAGGAAAATTTGTAGTAGCTTCTTATGCGGCTATTATTGTGATGTTCCTGATCCATATGCTGATTNNTTGGGTGTGAAAGTAAGTCCGATCCAATACTTGAAGAAAACGTGGACTGTTTTAAGCTTTGCTTTTACTTCACGTTCAAGTGCTGGTGCTTTGCCATTGAATATCGAAACGCAAACAAAAGCTTTAGGTGTTGACGATGCTTCTGCAAACTTTTCTGGCACATTCGGGATGTCGATCGGACAAAATGGTTGTGCAGGAGTTTACCCTGCTATGTTGGCGGCAATCGTTGCGCCAACGATGGGGATTGACCTTTTCAGCCCAACCTATATTTTGACAATCGTAGCTGTTGTAACGATTAGTTCATTTGGCGTTGCCGGAGTCGGCGGCGGAGCAACATTTGCTGCTTTGATCGTTTTAGGAGCTCTGGACTTGCCGGTAGCTATTGTCGGATTAGTTATTTCAGTTGAACCGGTCATCGATATGGCTCGGACAATGTTAAATGTAAATGACAGCATCATAGCTGGGATTATTTCATCAAAACGAATCAAACGCTTTGATACAGCGATGTTTAATGATGACGAAGCGATCGTTAAATCAGATATGTAATAAAAACTAAAAAGCTGAAGTTTCCCTTTTAAAAGAGGAACTTCAGCTTTTTCTGTTTGGTTATTCGTATCTAAGTGCTTCAATTGGATCTAATTTTGCAGCTTTTCGCGCAGGGTAGATGCCGAAAAACACACCTACAGCAGTAGAGAAAAGTAAAACTAGAACAACCGAAGTGAGCGTGATATTTGGAATAATGTTTAAGGCTCCGGCTACTCCATTTGCCAGTAGGATACCCAATACCAATCCAATGATACCGCCGATCAAACTTAAAATNNATTAAGAATTGCATCAAAATGGTTCCGGTAGTTGCACCAAGCGCTTTACGGGTTCCGATTTCACGGGTACGTTCCGTAACGGAAACTAACATAATATTCATGACTCCAATGCCGCCAACCAATAAGGCGATTGCAGCAACTGCAGCAATGAAATTAACAAATAAACTCAAGACAGAGTTTACTTGATCTAAAGCTTGTAAAAAGTTGGTAGCGGTATAGTAATCTTTTCCTAAAGAATTATGTCGTGTTTCCAATAACCGCACAATTTGAGTTGAAACTGTCTCGATTGCTTCTTTATCCGTTACTTGAACGGTTAAGCTATCCATTGTCGTGGCTTCTGGATTTAGTTTTTCCATAGTTGTTAAAGGTACCGCTAAATAAATCGGCATTTGACTAAGATCGAATGAGCCTTGTAAATCTTCAAATGTTCCTTTTACAACACCAACGATCATTAAGCGTAGATTGTTTCCGGCTTCTCCGCTGAGTTGCAGCGTTTCACCGACTACGTTTGTCCGTTCATTAAATAAGGCTTTTGCGGTATCTTCACTGACCACGGCTACGTTTTTAGCATCCTGATAATCTGTTTGATTAAAATAGCGCCCGTAAACCAATGTACTATCCATTGTTTGATTTGTATACTGCATATCAGGAGTTCCACTTAAAGCTAAAGCCGTTCGGGAATCAAATTCAGATTTTGCAGATGCACGGATAGTTTTGTCAGGAGAAATATGCGTGATGGCCGGAATGGACGCTTTTAAAGCTTTAAGATCTTCATCGGTAAAGGCATCACTGCTAGAAGCTTCATCACTCAATGAGACAGAAATAGTTGAAGCTCCTAAATCGTCAAATGTCCCAGTGATTTCAGAAGTAGCTCCATTCCCAACAGCAAGGATAGCAATAACAGCTGCGATTCCGATGATGATTCCCAACATGGTCAAGAAAGAACGCATTTTATTTGCGAAAATACTATCAATGGCCATTTTAAAATTTTCTTTAATATTCAAAGATCTGGCTCCTTTCTATAACATTTTTGGATTTTGGAGACGATCATCTTGGAGAGTCCCGTCAAAAAACGACACGATGCGTTTAGTATAAATGGCGACTTCCGGTTCATGTGTGACCATTACAATAGTTGTTCCTTCAGCATTTAATTCTTGAAAAATACGCAATATGTCAATAGTCGTCTTAGAATCCAAATTACCGGTAGGCTCATCTGCCATTAGAACAGAAGGTTCATTCACAATAGCGCGGGCAATGGCTACACGCTGTTTTTGACCACCTGAGATTTCGTTTGGTTTGTGCTTTACTCGATCACTTAAACCCACGCGTTCTAGCGCTTTTAAAGCCCGCTGTTTACGCTCTTTAGCGGGGACACCAGCATAAACCATGGGCAATTCCACGTTTTCCAGAATCGTCATTCGCGGCATCAAATTAAAGGATTGGAAAACAAAACCAATTTCTTTGTTTCGGACATGAGCACCTTGATTGTCGCTTAAGTTACTCACATTCTCTCCGTTTAAAAAATAAGTTCCTGAATCAAAATGATCCAATAAACCTAATATATTCATCATCGTTGATTTTCCAGATCCGCTTGGGCCCATAATAGAAGTAAATTCGCCTTTTCCAATGGTTAAGGAAATATTATCTAATGCCACAAGTTTTTCATCTCCTGTTTGATACGTTTTGACGATATTTTTTAATTCAATCATTGCTTTACCGCCTTTCTATTTTGCTGATACTGAAACGCCATCTTTGATTTTTTCATCAGGAGATAAGATGACAGTTTGATCGGCAGCTAAGNNGCTAAGCCATCTTTCACTTCAACTTTGGTATCGGATTGAATACCAATGTCGATCAATTTTGCACGTGCTGTTCCCTTTTCGATAACATAGACAAACGGTTTGTTTTTATCGTTATAAAGCAAGGCTTCAATAGGCAAAGCAACAGCATTTTCAGCTGTATTAGTGGTGATTTCAGCGTCAATATCAAATCCGGCAAATAAATCCTTAGGAGGGGTATCAAATCCGATAGTAGCAGCTAATGCAGTGGTATTTCCGGTTTGACTCATAATAGTCGTAGCGACTGGATCAATATGGGTTACTTTTCCTGAATAAGTTTCTGAACCATTAGATAGGGTAACAGCTTGATCTTTTTTTACTAATGGGGCATCAGACTTAGTTAATTGGACAGTTACTTTTAAATCGCTTAAGTCAGCTAATGTAATAGCTGCTTCGCCGGTCTGTGCACTTAAATCAGCTTCATCAGGGACAACGCTGACATTGGTTACAGTTCCGTCAAAATTAGCTGTTTGTGCTGTTCCGTCTTGATAAAGAACTAGCCGATCGTTTTCTTCTACTTGATCTCCGACAGCTACATCGACCTCAGTAACAAGACCTTGTCCAAAGATTTCTTGTGTTTGTTCAGCTTCTAAAGTTCCTGTGGTTGAAAGAGTTTCAACGATTGTCTCATTAGCTGTTTTTCCGGTTCTGACTGAAATAGCTTCTTCTTTAGTAGAAGTTCCGAAAATACTGTAGCCAATGAAACCTACTACAATCAATGCTGCCAGAATACCAATTGCTTTTTTTGTATTCATATGGTGAATCTTCCTTTCTTCTCTGGTTTTAATCCAACTGATGGATCATCAGTATGACATGATGTCATTTATTCAGTATAACGGTTTTAGTACGCAACGTCTAGCATGAAAACTTATGTTTGAAGATAGGGAAATACTTCTGGTTCGTGAGCAAATAATTCAGTTTTTTTGCGAAAAAGTGTATAGTTAAAGAAAGTTAGAAAGTAGTATGTGTCTATAAAAAAGCTGAAATGAGGAGATCAGTATGAAAAAAGAACTATTTGCAATTGGCGATGTTCATGGACAGATCAATCTTTTTCAAGAAATGCTGACACATTGGAATGAAGCTACTCAGCAATTGCTATTGATTGGGGACTTGGGTGACCGTGGAGAGAACCCAAAAGCTTGTTTTGTATTGGCTAATGAATTAGTTGAAGAAAAAGGTGCCATCTGGTTAAAAGGCAATCACGAAGAAATGCTTCTGGATTTTCTAGAACATCCAGAAGATAATTACGATTTGTATCTACTAAATGGCGGCTTGCAGACTTTAGAAACCTTTTTGCATCCTGGATTAAATGATGAGTACTCTCCGACTGAAATTGCTATGCTGATGATCAGTCATTATCCTACTTTAAAAGAACGGTTAAAAAATTTACCGTTATATTTTGAATGGGGAAATTTTGTATTTGTGCATGCAGGTGTAGATTTATCCAAGAAAGATTGGAAAAAGACAAATCCAAGAGATTTCGTTTGGATTCGCGAGCCATTTCATACGATGAAGAATAAGACAGGAAAGACAATTGTTTTTGGTCATACACTTACTCCTGCTCTTTACGGAGACAATAAAACAACTGATTTATGGATACAAGATAATAAAATCGGAATTGATGGCGGTGCCGTTTATGGTGGAGCCTTGCACGGCGTAGTTTTTGACTCGGAAAAATTGTTGCAAGACTACAAGCTGGTGAATCAAGGATATGTTTGGGATGGACGCGTTTGATTAATTGCGAAAAATAAAGGTAGAGCAGGTGCATAAAAATGATTGAATTTAAAGAGGTGACAAAAGAATATGTTCCTGGCAAACCAGTGGTATCCAATTTGAATTTGGAAATAAGAGATGGTGAATTTTTTGTTTTGATCGGGCCAAGTNNCGATTGATTACCTTAACCACCGGTTATATTCTTGTCGGCGGCAAACCCATTAGTGATTACAACATTCAAGAATTGCGCTGGAACATGGGGTATGTCTTACAGCAAATTGCTTTATTTCCCAATATGACGGTGGAAGAAAATATTACTGTCGTGCCTGAAATGAAAAAGATGCCTAAAGACAAAATGCAAGAACGCGTAACTGAATTGCTTGAAAGCGTGGGGTTAGATGCTGAAAGTTACCGCCATCGCAGAACCAGCGAATTATCAGGCGGGGAACAGCAGCGGATAGGAGTGGTACGGGCGCTTGCGGCCGATCCGGATATTATCTTGATGGATGAACCTTTTAGTGCTCTAGATCCAATCAGCCGCCATAACTTGCAAAAAGACGTTGTGGAACTGCATAAAAAATTACAAAAAACAATTGTCTTTGTAACGCATGATATGCAAGAAGCAATGGCATTAGGCGACAGAATCTGCTTAATGAATGAGGGGGAAATCGTTCAAATCGGTACACCTGACGAGATTCGCAGACACCCTAATACCACATTTGTCAAAGACTTCTTAAAGTCAGGCAATATCGAAGTAGTTGAATCACAATCTATCCAACAGTTAGTGACAGCTGGATATACACAGCCAGTTGCGGAGGGGGGAAATACTGAGAAATTGTTAAAGGCAACAGATACAGTTGACCAATTGATTATGGCCTTATCAAAAGAGGAAGTTGTTTTTATCCAAGATGCTCAAAACCACATTATTGGAAAGGTGACACATAAACAACTGTTGGCCTACTTAGCAGCGAATATTACTGCTGGAGGTGTAACAGAATGAACGCATGGATAACGACCTTTCAAGAACGAAAAGGTGCATTAGGGACAGCTTTGATCGAACATATCCAGTTATCTTTTATTTCACTATTGATTGCAGTGCTGATTGCGATTCCTCTAGCTATTTATTTAGCACAGCATAAAAAAGCTGCAGGTCCTATTATTCAAATCACAGCTATTTTTCAAACTATTCCTTCCTTAGCTTTACTCGGCTTACTGATTCCGTTGGTCGGGATCGGCAAGGTACCGGCTGTCGTTGCTTTAGTTATTTATGCTCTATTGCCGATTTTGCGCAACACATATACCGGATTGACAGAAATTGACCCGTCATTAGATGAAGCAGCTGATGCCATGGGAATGGATCGCAAGCGGAAACTATTAAAAGTTCAAATTCCGATTGCGATGCCAATCATTATGGCGGGGATCAGGAATGCAATGGTTTTAATTATTGGAACGGGAACGATTGCCGCTTTGATTGGTGCCGGCGGATTAGGAAGCTTGATTCTACTGGGGATCGATCGGGGAAATAATCAATTGATTTTAATGGGAGCTATTCCAGCAGCCATTTTAGCAGTTGGCTTTGATTATGTATTGAGTTATTTTGAAAAAGTTTCTTTTAATCGGACCATTCAAGTTTTAGGGTCAGTGACAGTTGTTATGCTGGTGCTGATGATTGTACCTTTGATCAGCGGCAAAGATAAAGAGATTGTGATTGCCGGAAAATTAGGAGCAGAGCCTGAAATCATCATGAATATGTACAAAGAATTGATTGAAAATCAAACAGATCTATCGGTTCAATTGAAACCGAATATGGGGAAAACGACTTTTGTTTTTAATGCTTTAGAATCAGGAGATATCGATATTTATACAGAGTACAGTGGAACGATTTTAGCTACCTTTTTAAATGAAGAAGCAAAATCGACAGATGAAAAAGAGGTCGTTGAACAAGCTCGTCAAGGACTAGCTCAACAATATAATATGTCATTATTGGAACCAATGGCGTTTAATAATACTTATGCTTTAGCAGTTACACCAGAGCTGGCCGAACAATATCAGTTGAAAAAAATATCAGATCTTCAAGCTGTTAC
>DIDU01000223.1:16294-17340 GCA_002418295.1 Carnobacterium sp. UBA5792
CAAGATGGTTATTTAGGAATCCAAGATTTATATGGGATAACGTTTGATAATTTACAGACAATGGAACCTAAATTGCGTTATTCAGCGATTAAAACGGGGGATATCAATTTGGTTGATGCGTATTCGACTGACAGTGAATTGGCTCAATACAATTTAACGGTTCTAGAAGACGACAAAGGGTTGTTTCCACCTTATCAAGGGGCACCTTTATTGTTGACTAAAACGTTGGAAAAACACCCTGAGCTGGAACAAGTGTTAAATCAATTAGGCGGAAAAATCACAGATGAAGAAATGCGCCAGATGAACTATGAAGTCAATGTAAATAATGCGAATCCACAAGCAGTCGCGCATCAGTTTTTAATAGAACAACAATTAATAAAAAAATAAATCTGTAAAGTATTCTAATGACGAATTAGAATACTTTATTGATTTTTGCAGCTTAAAAAGTTACTGTAAATGAAGCAGATAGGTAAAGAAATGGGGCAAGACAATGAAAATTGGTGTATTATCAGATTTGCATATCGATACAAACGGGAAGCATCTACCGGAGAATGAGACATTTGCGACTTTATTGAATAATCAGATAAAAAAACAGCAAATCGACCTTTTCTTAATAGGTGGAGATATCAGTAGCGATTACCGTGTGTCGCAAGCTTTTTTAGATGAACTTGGGCAATTAAGCGGTATTCCGATATTGTTTGTACCCGGCAATCACGATTATTGGTCTAGGAACAATGGAGAAACCGATACGAAAAAAATTTATGATTATTTTAAAAGCCAGCCGGAAAGCATTTTAGAGCGTCCTTATATTATTAATGATCAATGGGCTGTGGTGGGCAATTCAGGCTGGTATGATTATGGGTTTGCAGATACAAACCAATACGATGACCTGGATTTTCAAAAAATGAAATTGCGTGTGGGCACTTGGCAAGATAAACGGTACTGTGACTGGGGCGAATCAGACCAAGCAGTAGCTCAATGGATGTTGGAGAAAATGGAAGAAGATCTGGAAAAAGTCGGAGATCGAAAAGTTATTTTAATGACCC
>DIDU01000223.1:17350-17538 GCA_002418295.1 Carnobacterium sp. UBA5792
GACACACCCTAAATTTGTTGTGACTTTACCGCATAAAATCTATGATTATTTCAATGCTTTTTTAGGCAGTTCTTCTTATGGTAAGCTGTATGAAGAGTACCCTAACATTGTTTACAGTGTGATGGGGCATGTTCATTTCCGAAAAACTTTTTTTGCAGATCATGTTCAATTTATTTGTGCTTGTTTAG
>DIDU01000223.1:17699-18047 GCA_002418295.1 Carnobacterium sp. UBA5792
TATGAACTTAGGCAGTAAACGTTTAATTTTCTTATTCTCAGCGAGGCTGAAAAATTTAGTTGTTTCAACGGAGAAATTAAAGGTGCTTTTGTGAAACAAAAAGATATATGCTAAAATAAGACGGGTAAGATGGAACGAGAGAGGAAGAACTGAATGACTGAAACAGCTGAAAAAAACGTTTTAGATTTATTAAAAAAAGAATTAAAAACGTACTCTACTAAACAATTAACCACTGTTTTAAACTTATTAGCAGAAGGCAATACAGTGCCTTTTATTGCCCGTTACCGAAAAGAAATGACAGGCACATTAGATGAAGTACAAATCCGTGAAATCGAAGAACGGTATACG
>DIDU01000126.1:0-1522 GCA_002418295.1 Carnobacterium sp. UBA5792
TGTTTTGCTAAAAAAAATGAAGTATGATGGTTTCTGACAAGGCAAAAATATCTTTTTTTTGTTATACTGTCTTAGAGTTTAATGAATAGTTAAAAATAATTGTACTATATTCTAAAAATTCTGATGTTAGACAGACTTGAGAGGATGAAATAATGTGTTTAAATTTGGAAATAAAGACATTGGTATTGATCTAGGAACAGCCAATACAAATGTTTTCGTTGATGGTAAAGGAATTGTTTTAAGAGATCCTTCAGTAGTTGCAAAAGATATCAATACTGGAGAAATTGTAGCAGTTGGTGAAGATGCCAGAAATATGATTGGCAGAACACCTGGTTCAATAGTTGCTATTCGACCTATGAAAAACGGCGTAATTGCAGATTATGATACTACAGCTGCAATGATGAAATATTACATTGAAAAAGCTATTGGAAAAACAACTTCTAAACCGTATGTCATGGTTTGTGTACCAAGTGGTGTAACTGAAGTAGAAAAACGCGCTGTAATTGATGCAACAAGAATGGCTGGAGCTAAAGATGCTTTTATTCTGGAAGAGCCATTTGCTGCAGCTGTTGGAGCAGGCTTGCCGGTCATGGATCCTACAGGCAGTATGGTTGTCGATATTGGAGGCGGAACTACTGATGTAGCAACAATAGCACTTGGCGGGATAGTAAGCAGCCGTTCTATCCGCTTGGCTGGGGATAGCATGGATGAAGGAATCATTCATTATATTCGTAAGAAATATAATTTATTGATTGGTGAACGTACAGCTGAACAAATCAAAATTGCTATTGGTTGTGCATCGGCAGAAAAAGCACCTGAATATGGCGCTATGGATGTTCGGGGACGCGATTTGTTAACTGGATTACCACAAACCATTGAAGTTTCAGCCATTGATGTAGCTGAAGCGATTAAAGAAGTTGTTGATGGGATCGTTAGCGCTGTGAGAGAAACATTAGAAGAAACACCGCCGGAAATTTCTGCAGATGTAATTGATCATGGAATTGTTTTGACAGGTGGAGGAGCTCTTTTGAAAAACATTAGTGATGTAATCGCTGATGAAACTGAAGTTCCTGTTTTCGTAGCAGCTGACCCACTAGATTGTGTAGCTTTAGGTACTGGTGAATCTTTAAAACATATGAATTTGTATAAAAAGAAAAGAATGAAATAAGTAAAAATTACATGACGTAATGTGACGATGCGGGCAGTATTTTGCTTTCCGCATCGTTTCATTTCGGAGAATAAAATAACAAAATACGAAGTTATTTAGTTTAAGATATGTTAAAATGGATAAAGCCTGAAGAATTAATGAGGTGAGAATTTGCATCAATTTTTTTCAAATAAAAAACTAATTATATTATTGGTGAGTGTTATCGTTTGTTTAGGGCTAATCGCCTATTCTATTACAGAAAAAAGCAAATTACCGATAGTACAGCAGTTTAGTAATGACATCACTGCTATTACAGGCCGCGTGTTGTCCAAACCAACCAATGCCGTAGTTAATTTTATGGAGTCAGTAGATAAT
>DIDU01000126.1:1605-7964 GCA_002418295.1 Carnobacterium sp. UBA5792
AAAATAAACGGTACAGTTATCAGCCGGAATCCAGATAATTGGATTAACCAAATTGTAGTGGATCGCGGGAGCCAAAGCGGCATAGTAGTCGGGTTATCTGTGATGGCAGATAATGGATTAATTGGAAGAGTGATAGAAGTAAGTCCGACAAGTTCAAAAGTTCAACTGATAACGACACTTGACCAAAATAACAATCGAGTTGCCGCTTCAGTTTCTTCTAAAGATGGATTCGTTCACGGTATCATCAATGGATATGATACAAAAACGAATCGCTTGATTATGAAACAAATAACTACTGATGTAACCATAAAAAAAGGAGATCAAGTAATGACTTCAGGACTAGGCGGGGGATCCCCAAGTTCATTGTTGATAGGAACAATCGATGAAGTTAAACTAGATGCTCATGGTTTATCACAAGAAGCTTACGTGACACCGGCAGCGGACTTAAATGATATTCGTTATGTGACTTTCATTCAACGAACAGCTGAGAGTGGTGAGTAAGATGAACGAACAATGGAAAGTTAAAGTTTTTGCTCCGCTTGTAATTTTTATTGGTTTTTTAACAGATGGTCTTTTATCAGGAGTTTTTTCTGTCCAATTGTATGGAGAGAATGGGAATATAATGACGCCTAGGTTGGTTGTTCTTATTTTTGTGTTGATGTCCTTTTACCTTCCAAGAAATAAAATGATTCTTTATGGAATTATGTTTGGTTTGCTCTATGACAGCTATTATGTAGGGATTTTAGGTATGTATGTCGCGATTTTTCCAATTATTGTTTACATCACAGAAAAAGTAAAACGAGTATTGCATCCAAATGCGCTTACTATAGGNNGTATTGTAGAAACAATTCTATATGGATTTTATAAAGTTTTAGGCTTTGCAGAGATAGATATGACTACTTTTATGGCCAGTCGTTTAGGGCCAACTTTATTGTTAAATCTCGTATTCTTTATATTGGCATTCTATCCTTTGAAAAAGATAATAATTAAAATATTAGAGAATTAAATACGATGGAATGTTCATTCGTTATTTAGCTGATAAGGAGTTGTTAAGGTGAAACAGAGTGTGTCATTAAAAGGAAACAAAGATGGTTTTATGTTAACTTTAGATGAATCGGCTTCTTTTACTACGATCATTGAAGAATTAGAGCAATTATTGGAACATCTTAAGACTGAAGCCAAAAAAACAGATTTAGAAGAAGAGAAAAAAGAAATCCATTTAGAAATTTCAACAGGGAACCGTTTATTATCAGATGAAGAAAAAAAAGAAATTACAGAAAAAATTAAAAACAATAGTCAATTTGAAATAAANNAACTCTGCTGTTATTACGTATGAAAATGCCTTAGCATGGCAACAAGCAGTGAGTTTACAAATGGAAATTCAAACAATCCGTAGCGGACAAGTTCTTCAAGCGCCCGGTGACATTCTTTTTGTGGGAAAAGTACATCCCGGTGGAGTGATTCGAGCAAATGGCAATATTTTTATCATCGGAGAATTGCATGGCATTGCTCATGCTGGATTTGAAGGTGATGCAACAGCGGTGATTGTGGCTGATTTCCATACAAACGCACAAGTACGAATAGCTGATAATGTTCAAATTATTGAAAATCAATCTGCTGATAAAGAACAAATTAAAAAAAATGAATTTGCATATATTAATGATTTACATATTTTGGATTTTGAATCTTTAGATCAGTTGAGGAAAATGCGTCCAAATTTAGGTAAAGTGACAGGGGGATTAAAATCATGGGTACAGCAATAGTCATTACTTCTGGAAAAGGCGGCGTAGGAAAAACGACGTCTACTGCAAATATTGGAACAGCACTCGCTTTGCAAGGCAAACGGGTCTGCTTAATTGATATGGATATTGGACTAAGGAACTTAGATGTTATTTTAGGATTAGAAAACCGCATTATCTACGATATTATTGACGTGGTTGAAGGCCGAGCAAAACTACATCAAGCCATTATTAAAGATAAACGATTTAATGATAATTTGTATTTATTGCCAGCAGCACAGAATGCTGATAAAAATGATGTGAATGGCGAACAAATGATTGAAATTGTAAATGAGTTAAAAGAAGATTACGATTTTATTTTAATTGATTGTCCAGCAGGAATTGAACAAGGGTTTCAAAATTCTATTGCTGCAGCGGATGAAGCAATCCTGGTAACGACTCCAGAAATATCTGCTATTCGCGATGCTGATCGGATCATCGGATTATTAGAGCAGACAGAATTAGAACCGCCTCGCCTTATTATTAATCGTATTCGTAAACGGATGATGCAAGATGGGGAAGTTTNNTTTATTAGGCATTATTTTTGATGATGATGACGTTGTTCGTTCATCTAATAAAGGAGATCCGATTGTTTTAGACCCTAAAAATCCGGCATCCCAAGGTTACCGTAATGTGGCACGACGTATCTTAGGTGAAACCGTTCCGCTGATGTCCCTTAAAAAAGAAAAAGAAAGTTTTTGGAAGAAAATATTTGGCAAACGAAATTAATTATGCTATAGTTTGTAAAATAAACAAAAGCAATGAAGAGAAAAAGTAAGATTAGCGTCTTTAAAAGAGAGGTTGCGGTTGGTGAGAGCAATCAAAGATCTATTCTGAACACACATCTCTAAGCTGGCAGTTGAATGCGTTAAGGTGTTAGTAAACTGTCCCGGATGTACCCGTTAACGTACTAGCGTTTAGTATTTTTGAACGTGATGAGATAGTTTTCTGCGAAGAGACTATAAAAAAAGGTGGAACCACGATAATTTAAACTATCGTCCTTTGTTTTCCTGTTGATCAGGAAAGCAAAGGACTTTTTTTGTTTTCTTTATTTAAAATAATCAAAAAAATAAAAAAGGAGAGGTTAACATGAAAAATAAATTGATTAAAATGATGATTGCATTGGGTTCAGTGGCAATGTTAGCAGCAGGATGCAGCAGCAATACATCTAAAGCAGATAATTCCGATAAGATTATGGAAAAAGGTCCGTTAGTTGTGGGATTGGATGATACCTTTGCTCCAATGGGATATAGCAATTCAAGCGGTGAAATTGTTGGGTTTGATGTCGATTTAGCCAAAGAAGTTGGGAAACGGTTAGGCATTGCCGTTGAGTTTCAAACTATTGACTGGTCTATGAAAGAAACAGAGATAAACGCAGGGAATATTGATGTGATCTGGAATGGTTATACCATTTCAGAAGAACGTAAAGAAAAAGTTGCTTTTAGTGAGCCCTATTTAAATAATAGTCAAGTTATTGTTGTTTTAAAAAATAGCACTATTCAAAAGAAAGCAGACTTAAAAGGTAAAACGTTAGCTGCTCAACAAGGATCGAGTGCAGTGGATGCCATTATGGCAGATAAATCGAATATTGTACCATCACTCAAAAATGGCGAAATTATTCAGTATCCCTCTAATAATGATGTATTCAATGATTTGAAGTCTGGCAGAACTGACGCGATCGTTGTAGACGAAACGCTTGGTCGTTATTATATGAAGCAGAACACCGATGCCGATTACCGAGTGCTGGATGAGGACTTTGGTGAGGAAGAATATGCAGTAGGTTTTCGAAAAGCAGATGTGAAATTGAAAGAAGCTGTGAACGAAACATTAGCATCTATCAAAAAAGATGGAACATATGACAAGATCTATAGCGATTGGTTTGCAGAGTGAGTAAACGATAGTCTAGTGACTATTAAAAAAACAAACTAACTAACTAATAAAAGTAGCGAAAGGGGAAAAAGAAGATGAACATAATAACTGACATTATGCCAGCTTTACTAATTGGATTAGCCACTACGTTAAAACTATTTTTTATTATCTTTGTCTTAACGATTCCCTTAGGGTTTCTGATAGCCTGTATCAGAATTTACGGCCCAAAATGGGTGACATGGATCATTCAGCTCTATATCTATATTATGCGTGGGACACCGCTGTTGTTACAATTGATGGTTATTTTCTTCGGCCTTCCGATAATTGGGATAACTTTTGATCGTTTTACAGCAGCCATTTTAGCCTTTTTATTAAATTATACAGCCTATTATGCTGAGATTTTTAGAGGAGGAATTTTATCAATTCCTATCGGACAATTTGAAGCTATCAAAGTTTTGGGAATGGGGAAATTTCAAGGATTTAAACGAATTATTATTCCGCAAGTTTTTNNACGTACTGCCTTCAATAGGAAATGAAGTCATTTCGCTTGTAAAAGACACGTCACTTGTATACATCTTAGGGTTAAGTGAGTTGTTGTGAGCTGGGCAAATTGCAGCTAATACGTATGCTTCACTGCTTCCCTTTGTAGCAGTAGGCATCATTTATCTTCTGCTTACTGGAATCATTACAGTAGCTTTGAACTTTATTGAAACAAAATTCGATTTTTAAAGAGGTGAAAATAAAATGGTATTAAATGCAGTAAACATTTCGAAGGAATTCAATCAGATAAAAGTAATCGAAGACTTTGACTTTACAATAAAGGCAAAAGAAATTGTGACATTAATCGGGAAATCTGGTACAGGAAAAACTACTTTAATGCGGTTGTTGAATGGACTTGAAGAAACGGATCAAGGTTCTATTTCTATTGCCGGCAATTATTTATGCAAAAATTCTACTGCTGGCAAAGCGGAATATACGACTAAAAGAGAGAGAGCGGCCTATAGAAAACAAATTGGAATGGTTTTTCAAGATTATCAATTGTTTCCAAATTTAACGATTATAGAAAATTGTATAGAAGCGCCTGTTGGGCAAAAAATAATGTCAAAAAATGAAGCGGTAGATAAAGCTGAATCTCTTTTTTCGNNATCCACGTACTCTATCAGGTGGACAGCAGCAGCGTGTGGCTATTGCCCGTGCCATGATGTTAAACCCTAAAATTTTATGTTTCGATGAGCCGACTTCAGCTTTAGATCGTGAATCTGCTAGTGATATTGGAAAGATGATTCAGAAAATAGCTGCTGCAGGTACCGGTATTTTAATTGTGACACATGATAGAGAATTTGCAAAAGAATACGGGACACGTGTGGTTTCTTCAGATACTTTTATTCAACCTTCGCCTAAAAAGAAAAAAGGATAGGAAGAAAATTAGCAGCAGCTTTTTACTCAAGAATGAAAAATATTGATTGACGTGGAAGGTGCTTTTTGGTATGCTACTATTGTTGTTAATGTGTAGCACCACAACTACAACCGCGCGGGAATGAGTTTACAAGTCCTAAATGGCGCTCATGACGGCGAGTCTAAGTCTAATAAGGAGGTGCGAATAAATGTACGCAATTATTAAAACAGGTGGAAAACAAATTAAAGTTGAAGTTGGCCAAGCAGTTTATATTGAAAAATTAAACGTTGAAGCTGGTGAAACTGTCACTTTTGATGAAGTTATCTTAGTAGGTGGCGAAGAAACAAAAGTTGGAGCTCCAACTATTGCCGGAGCTGTTGTTGAGGGTACTGTAGAAAAGCATGGTCGTCAAAAGAAAGTTACGACTTTTACTTACAAACGCAGAAAAGACTCTCATCGCAAACAAGGACATCGTCAACCATATACAAAAGTAATGATCAATGCAATTAACTTGTAAGAAAGCGGTGTTTGTGAATGATTCAAGCATTTTTTAGACGTAACGATAAAAGGGCGATTGTTTCTTTTGAAGTTACTGGACATGCAGAGTCAGGAACTTACGGAACAGACATTGTCTGTGCAGCTGTATCAGCTTTAACCATTGGAACTGCTAACAGCTTAGCTGCTTTAGGCGGTTTCACTCCTCTTATTGAAGCAAATGATGAGAGGGAAGGCGGTTATTTATACGTTGAACTGCCAATAGAAATAAATGATGAGCAGGAAAACATTGCACAGATTCTTTTGGAAAGTCTTTGCTTATCTTTAAATAGTATAGCAGAAGAGTATTCTGATTATGTCAAGTTAAAGCAATAAATTAGATTAAAACAGGAGGTGCAACTCAGATGTTGAAAATGAATTTACAATTCTTTGCCCATAAAAAAGGGGGCGGATCTACTACTAACGGACGTGATTCTCAATCTAAACGTTTAGGTGCTAAACGTGCAGATGGTCAAACTGTTACTGGTGGTTCAATTTTATATCGTCAACGCGGTACAAAAATTTATCCAGGTACTAATGTGGGTATTGGCGGAGATGACACTTTATTTGCAAAAGTTGATGGCGTTGTTCGTTTCGAACGTAAAGGCCGCGACAAAAAACAAGTATCTGTTTATCCAGCTGCTCAATAATTAAACACAAAAGAAACTCTTCTATTCTTGTAGAAGAGCTTTTTTTTTAAGTTTAAAAAAATGTGTTTCTTTGTTAAATCGTGTTGGTAATTCTCAGATAGTGAAATTCCCTCCGGAATTTACGTGTCTGCT
>DIDU01000126.1:8114-17125 GCA_002418295.1 Carnobacterium sp. UBA5792
TAGAATAGATTCATTTTTCTTACCAACACCAAAAATAATAGAACCAAAAATGTATATAAAAAAATGTAAGAAACTTCCGATAACGGATTTTCCTTACATTCTTACTCATTAGAAGCAATCAGCAACTGATTTTATATTATGAAGTCGGCGGTGTAGGTGTTGTAGCCGTCATTCGTTCGACCAACTCTTTTTCTAAACTATCAATTTTATTTGCTTGTTCAATTATTTTTTCATCTTTTTCAGTTATCTTATGTTCGTATTCTTCTCTTACTTGTTTCAACTCTTGCTGTTTTGTTTCTTCTGCATTTGACAAATCAGATTCATAATTTTTGATTTTTTTCTTTGTTCTAAATGCTGTACTCGTTGCAATCAAAACCGTAATCAACGCTCCGATAAACAAAGAACCTAAAATAACCATAATTAATGGCCATGTAACTAGAGCAAAACCGAAATTAACTGGCACGTCTGCTACATTTAAAACGGCAAATAATGCAATTAACAACACCAATATGATGGCTAAAACTGTTCCCCATTGTTTTTTCATCTTTTCTTCCCCTTCCTAAGTAAGAAAAACGGACAAGCTCGCCTTGACCTCCGTAAAAATAGAGAATACGACTTGGGGAGCAACGCTCCTTTCGTCGCCTTGTACTGGTACTCTACGAGATGAATCTCTTAAAGTACCAGCAAATAAGCATACTGCGCAATTGCTAGGAGACTTCCAGCTTTAGCTGGTTACGTCGACTAGTATAAAGCACGCTTAGCGTGACTTTAGGCCTTATAGTCATCTTTTTCACGAGAGGTCAGAGCTTGAACGCTAGACATTAAATGCAAAAAAACTTATCATACTCCTACTTTATAAAAAAAACTAGCTTCTCTACTTGTATTTTAGCATAGTGCAGGTTATTCCCCCTAAGAAAAAGCTTTATTTATTATTGAAAAAAGTTAAAGCTAAAAAATCACCAGTTCTTGGGAATAAAGAATACAATTTACCCGCAACTTCCATTAAATAAGGCAAATTCAGCTCTCTTTTAGATGTTCCGATCAACTCTACAATACGGTTAGCAACCATAACAGGATTTAAGACCATGCGGCCTACTTTTTCTAAATAATTGCCGCTCTCATCCGCGATATCAAAAAAGTTCGTTTCAATTGGACCGGGATTAACAGTTGTCACATAAATGTTTAAAGGCTTCAATTCTAAGCGCAGCGCATTTGAGTAACCCATTACTGCAAATTTTGTAGCAGAATAGATAGTTGATTTTGGTGTTGCTATTTTTCCAGCTTGTGAAGCAATATTAATAATGTGTCCTTGTTTTCTCTCTGCCATTTCGATAGCAACCAATTGCGTAACGTACATCATACCCAACACATTGACTCTAAACATTTTTTCAGCAAGCGCCATATCAAAAGTTAACGCTTCTTCAAAATGACCAAATCCTGCATTATTAATTAAAACATCGATCTTTCCTACTTGCTGGTATACATCTTGAATCACTTTTTGAATGACTTCAGGATCAGCTACATCCATTGCATAGGCATAAGCTTCTTTCCCAGACAAAGCAGCACACTTTTTTTTAACTTCTAAAAGCAGATCCATTCTGCGGGCACTAACTACTACAACTGCACCTTGTTTAGCAGCTGCATATGCAATTTGTTCGCCTAATCCAGTTGAACCACCTGTAATAAAAATAATCTGATCCGTTAATCTTTCTTGTTTATTTTTCATCTGTATTTTTCCCTTCTTTAATGGGTTTCTTTTTGTAGCGGAATGTTAATCTCTTCAAAATCTTTTACGATATGTGTATGTTTAAAGATTTTTTGTGCTTCTTGTTCTAATGCATAAGCATCTTTTCCTAAATAACGGGCACTGATATGCGTTAATAATAACCGCTTAGCTCCTGATTCTAAAGCGACTTCTGCTGCATCGCGATTCGTANNACTTTCATGAACAAGCACATCAGCCTCTTTAGCTAAGATTACGCTGTTTGCAGTCTTTTTGGTATCGCCAAGAATTGTGACAACCCGGCCTTTTTGGGTCGCACCAATAAAATCTTTCCCATTAAAAGTGCGGCCGTCCGGCAGAGTAATGGTTTCTCCTTGTTTTAATTTCCCATATAGTGGACCAAATGGTACACCTGCTTCTTTTAGCTTTTCAACTTGCAAACTTCCTTGATGATCCGCTTCTTGAATCCGGTAGCCAAAAGATTGAATACCATGTTCAAGAGGAAGACAAGAAACTTTAAATTGAGTATCTTCAAAAAGAATACCAGGTTCATTAATTTCATGGAACTTCAAAGAATATTTTAAATACGTACCAGAAACTTTTAAACAGGTTAAAACAAACTGTTTGATTCCTTTTGGTCCATATATCGTTAAGGGTCCTTCTCCTCCTTGAAATGAACGGCTGCTGATTAATCCTGGCAAGCCAAAAATATGATCGCCATGAAGATGGGTAATAAAAATTTTATCGATTTTCCGCGGTTTTAAAGTGGTATGGAGGATTTGCTGTTGTGTCGCTTCACCACAATCAAATAGCCAAACGCTGTTTCTTTCATCCAATAATTTTAATGCAATGCTTGTGACGTTGCGGTGTTTTGCCGGAACTCCTGCACCTGTTCCTAAAAATAATAATTCCATTTTATCCGATCCTAACTCTATAGATTTTTATTACTCGTTGACAGCAAGTAGAAACTCCTCTTTAGTTTAACAAAATTGCGCTAATATAGCGATAAACACTTCCCGAAAAAAAGAAACCACATGAGCAAATGTCAAGTGGCTTCTTTTCAATTCCAACAGTTCTTATTCAACAAATTCAAATTCGTATTTCATAATTCGAACTGTATCTCCGTCTACTGCTCCGCGTTCACGTAGTTCTTCATCAATCCCCATTGCTCTTAATTGACGAGCAAAACGACGAATGGACTCATCGTGATCAAAATTAGTCATTTTAAATAATTTTTCTAGTTTGTCGCCTGATATGACCCAAGTTGCATCAGGATCTCTTGTAATTTTATAGCCTTTATCTTCAGCAGTGTGTTTGTATAATACAACTTCTTCTTGTTCTTGTTCCAACTCTTCCAAGTGGAATTCAGAAGTAGTCTCTAGTACATCTGCCGTTGCATTTAATAAATTATTGATGCCTTTATGTGAAATCGCTGAAATAGGAAAAATTTGGATATCATCCTCATATTCATCTTCTTTCAAAGACTGAAGTTTCTTTTTAAAAGCTTTCAGATTTTCTTCCGCTTCAGGCATGTCCATTTTATTAGCAACAATCAGCTGAGGCCGTTCTAACAAACGCAGATCATAGCTTTCAAGTTCTTTATTGATTGTTACATAATCTTCGTATGGATCTCTGCCTTCACTGCCGCTCATATCAATCACATGCAAAATGACACGCGTGCGCTCAATATGTCTCAAAAATTGAATACCAAGACCCACTCCTTGCGATGCACCTTCAATCAGTCCAGGCAAGTCAGCCATCACAAAACTTTTTCCTTGAGTTGTTTGGACCATTCCTAAATTAGGAACCAACGTAGTAAAATGATAAGCACCGATTTTAGGACGTGCTGCAGAAACAATTGAAAGCAAAGTAGATTTTCCAACTGAAGGAAAACCAACTAATCCGACATCTGCTAGAACTTTCAATTCTAGTTCTAGATTCCGTTCTTCACCAGGCTCACCGTTTTCTGCCACTTCAGGAGCTGGATTTCTTGGAGTAGCGAAACGAATATTGCCTCGTCCGCCTCGTCCGCCTTTTGCCACTGTCAAACGTTGCCCTTCATGAATTAAGTCTCCTAAAACAATTCCTGTATCCACATCTCTTACAACAGTTCCAGGCGGAACTTTGATAAATGTATCTCCAGCTCCTCTGCCGTGCATACTTTTACTCATTCCATGTTCTCCATCTTCGCCTTTATAATGACGATTAAAACGAAAATCCATTAAAGTTCGTAATCCTTCATCAACAATAAAAATTAAACTTCCGCCTTTTCCGCCATCTCCACCAGCCGGTCCGCCATCTGGAACATATTTTTCGCGCCTGAAAGCTACCATACCGTTACCACCGTTGCCAGCTTTTACGCTAATTGTTACTTGGTCTAAAAACATTGACATTATTAATTTCCTCCTCATTTTTTACAGTTATGAGAGTTTTATTTTGATTTTTTTGGGTTACTCTTTAGATGATGCAGCGAGAATCCTTATTGTTACATTTGTTCCAAGATGTAAACAAGTATATTTTCCGTCACGTATTACCTAAAAAATGAGGTTATGTTCAGTATACCCCATTCTAATCCATTACCTATTGTACGGATATTTTCTTGATTTGTCCATTTAAACCTGAATAAGGATGAAGGGTTTTTTCTTAAGCTTCTTAAGTGAACAAGAGTTTATTTAGAAATCCATGTTAGAATGACAATCAATAAGAAAATTCCTCCGATAGTTGCCCAACTTTGCCATCGAGCAAAATTGATTGTTATTCCAATTCCAAACTTTTTTTCTATCCAAATTGAAGGATCGTCAGGATTATAATAAAAAACCCCTAACTTCCAATACCGATCTTCATTATAGCGATGTGCTGCCTTAGTTTTTTCTTCTGGAATACCATGCATTTTTAACCGTTCTCCGCCTTGCCCGTATTTCAAAGATAGAGCAACAGTATAGCCTAAAACAAAGAGCGTATAGCAAATAGTTAGGTAGATAAACCACTGGATAGGTACTTTGCTGAACAGCACAGTAGAAAATTGAAGTGCGCTTAGCAATAACTGGGTTAAAATAGAAACGAGTAAAGAAAAACGAGACCAAGCTTGGCGAAAGAGACGATTTTTTAAACTAGAAATAGAGGGATGTTTAGGATCTAAAGCTTGTTTTGCACTTTTAACTGAATAATTGACTATTACAAAAATAAGAGTCATTACCAACTGAACTCCCAATAAACCAAAAACAGTTTTAACGGATTTAGTTGCAAACCGGTCTGGCTCGAAATTGATTCCCCAATGAATGGGAAAAGCATCAGGGATCCGTTGGTAATTTAACCAAGTAATGAGTGCTGTTCCGCCAATAATCACCAAGTTACTAAAGATAATAATCGCATTTGGGATCAATAGTCCTTTTTTTCGAGAATTTAAATCTACTACAATCTCTTGCGAACTCCCACTTTCTCTTGGTAATTGCCTTTTCCAGGCCTGCACTTTTTTATGGATCACTAAATAAGTTGATNNCTAGCAATCACTAAGATCAATAGTATCCCTATAGTACTATAAATACCCAGTTGCATCTCTGCTTGTGCTGTATTTTTAGTATGAGAAAAAATAAAGAAAGGAATTGTAAAAAGGATACTGCTCATAACAGTAACTAAGAAATACTGTTTCATCCATTTTTTTAATTGCTCGTCTTCTTCGTAGGTTTCAGGTATGCTGACACCAAATTGACTGCTTTTTCGTCCCATAAACGGAGTTAATCCCATTATGATTCCAACTACCAAAAATAGAATAACCATAAATCCTACAAATAAGTTCATTTTTCTTCTCTCCTTTGTATCTCCGTATTGATTGATTCGCGTATGACGTTTACTTCTTTTTCGGATAATTGATAAATAGCAGCATCGATCATCAATTCTGTTAATTTGAGTTTAAATTCCTCTTGGT
The DNA here is from genome assembly GCA_002418295.1 of Carnobacterium sp. UBA5792. Next base: position 13,763 of record DIDU01000126.1, read on the forward strand.
ACGTGTCACTCATATCCATCTGTTCACGCTCTCTTACTTGAAAGCCTTTTTTATGGTTTGTTAAAATTTTTTCATCAACTAATTGCAAATAGGCTTTATTGACTGTATGCATATTTACGCCAATATCGCCAGCTAAACTACGGACACTTGGCAACATTTCACCAGGAATCAGTTCCTTTTTTAAGATCCCGATTTTTATTTGATAAACTAATTGCACATATATCGGTGTATCACTTTCTGGCTTAATATGAATTATCACATTAAAAACTCCTTTATCAAAAATGAATGGTTGTTCTATAACAATTATAACAAACGAGTTCTTAAAGCACAAGAACGGAAACCGCTTAATAATATTGATTGTTTTTGAGCGTTTTTGATGGTATTATAAGAGTTCGAGGAGGGTCGATATGTTAACTGAAGAACGTCATAATTATATAATTACTCAATTGAAACAACGCGGGCTAGTAAAATCTCAAGACTTGATAAATAATTTAAACTGCTCTGAATCCACTATCCGCAGAGATTTAGCTTTATTAGAAGCGGCTGGAGAATTAACCCGGATACATGGCGGAGCNNTAAAAGAACTTATCACTTAGATGAAGAATTGACAGCTCATGAAAAAACCTCCAAAAACATCCAAGAAAAAAAAGCCATTGCAGAATTAGCAGCTTCTTTTATTGAAGAAAATGATACTATTTTTTTAGATGCAGGAACCACTACCCTTTATTTAGTTCCTTTTTTAAAAAATAAAAACATTCGAGTTGTGACAAACGGTATTCAGCAGGCAACTTTATTATCAGAGCTACAAATAAAAACAATTCTGCTTGGCGGAGAAATCAAGACAACAACAAAAGCAATCATTGGAACGGTCAGTAACAATCAATTAAATGATTATCGATTTAATAAAAGCTTTTTGGGAATAAATGGCATTGATTCGGAATTTGGTTTTACTACTCCAGATATTGAAGAAGCAGCGGTTAAAAAACAGGCTCACTTACACAGTTCAAAAACCTACTTCCTAGCCGATCAAACAAAATTCGATAAAGTTAGCTTTGCAAAAGTTTGTGAGCTTGAGGATGCTATTATTGTGACAGATACTATCGACCATACTGTTTATCAAAGTTACTTTGATCAAACAACTATTAAGGAGGCAAAAAAATGATTTATACTGTTACCCTTAATCCATCGATTGACTACATTGTTGAAGTTCCTAATTTCAAAATGGGAGAGTTAAATCGAATGACAAGGGATATTAAACTGCCCGGAGGAAAAGGAATCAATGTTTCCCGCGTGCTTCACCAACTCGAACAGCCTACGACTGCTTTAGGCTTTCTAGGAGGTTTTACCGGCGATTTCATTACCAACTGGTTGAGTCAAGAAGAAGTGATAACTCAATTTACACCGGTTCAAGACGATACAAGAATCAATGTTAAATTGAAATCTGATCAAGAAACAGAGATTAATGCAAATGGTCCGGTTATTACCGAAAAAGAAGCGCACGAACTCTTATCTCAATTCGATCAGTTAACTTCAAATGACTTAGTCGTNNTATTTCCGGTAATCAGCCTGCCTCTTTGCCTAAGGATTTTTATCAGCAGATTATTTCTCGAATTGTTGCTACAGGAGCTCGTTTTGTGATGGATACAACAGGACAAGCCTTATTGGATGCTCTTTCTTTTCATCCTTTATTGGTCAAACCCAATCACCATGAATTAGCAGATTTATTCCAAGTCACTTTTAATTCTGTTGACGACATGATCCCTTATGGAAAAGAATTAATTAAAATGGGCGCTTCATATGCTTTGATTTCTATGGCAGGAGATGGAGCATTATTTTTCACAGAAGATAAAGTATACCAATCAACTGTTCCTAAAGGGAAAGTGAAAAATTCAGTAGGAGCTGGCGATTCAATGGTTGCAGGTTTTATCGGAACGCTTATGCAGACAAAGGATCCTTTAGCAGCTTTTCAAACTAGTGTTGCTACAGGCAGTGCTACAGCTTTTTCAGATGATTTAGCCAAGAAAAAAGAGATTGACCGTCTTCTTTCTCAAGTTCATGTAACTTTGTTAAGTTAACTATTAGGAGGAAAAAATATGAATATCAACGATTTATTGCTTAAAAGCGTCATGATAATGGATTTAAAAGCAACCACTAAAGAAGCTGCAATTGATGAAATGATTGCTAGCTTAGCTGCTCAAAACCGCCTCAATGATCCGGCTCTTTTTAAAGAAGGTATCATGGCCAGAGAAGCTCAGACTTCAACAGGACTTGGAGATGGCATTGCTATGCCGCATGCAAAAACAGCTGCAGTCAATGAAGCTACTGTATTATTTGCTAAAAGTACAAGAGGCGTGGAATATGAGGCTTTAGATGGTCAACCAACCTATTTATTCTTTATGATTGCTGCTCCAGAGGGTGCTAATGACACTCATTTGCAAGCTTTGGCTAGCTTATCTCGGTTATTAATAAACCCTGAATTTGTTGCTTCTCTAAAAGAAACAACAACACCTGATGAAGTTCAAAATTTATTTACAAAAGCAGAGCAAAAACGGTTAGCTGATGAAAAAGCCGAACAACAAGCTGAAGCAACTAAAACTCCCGATGTTGATCGTCCTTTTGTTATTGCAGTAACTGCTTGTCCTACTGGAATTGCTCATACCTATATGGCTGAAGATGCTCTGAAGAAAAAAGCTGCTGAAATGGGCGTAGATATCAAAGTAGAAACCAACGGAACTGAAGGTGTTAAAAATCGATTGACCGCAGCTGATATTAAGCGTGCTGCAGGTGTTATCGTTGCTGCTGATAAAAATGTCGAAATGAATCGTTTTGATGGCAAACATGTTCTTCAACGTCCAGTAAGTGACGGAATACGTAAATCTGAAGAACTGATCGATAAAGCAGTTAAACAGCAAGCTCCTACTTTCCATGCAAGTGGTGAAAGAGATATGGAGGATTCAGAAGAAGAAAAAGGTTCTATTATAAGTAAAGTTTATAAAGATTTGATGAATGGGATTTCGCATATGCTGCCTTTCGTAGTCGGCGGCGGTATCATTATGGCTCTTTCTTTCCTAGTTGAACCTTACTTTGGAGATAAAAGCGAGATTTTTACTTTCTTAAATTCATTAGGCAGTAATGCTTTTAACTTCTTGATCCCTATTTTAGCTGGTTATATCGCCATGAGTATCGGTGATCGTCCCGGATTAATGCCAGGTATGGTCGGTGGATTTATGGCTGTTCAAAGTAATGCTGGTTTCTTAGGTGGATTAGCTGCTGGTTTCTTAGCAGGTTATGTCATTCTTTTCTTAAGAAAGCTTCTAAAAGGTATGCCTAAGTCATTGGAAGGGCTGAAATCAATTCTACTCT
>DIDU01000126.1:17152-28691 GCA_002418295.1 Carnobacterium sp. UBA5792
CTACTTGGTTTGTTTATTATCGGTTTATTCATGTACTTTATCATTGATCCTGTTTTTTCTACTATTAATACCGGCATGATCAATTTCCTTGAAAATCTTGGAACTGGAAACGCAGTAATCTTAGGTGCATTACTAGGCGGGATGATGGCTATCGATATGGGCGGTCCTTTCAATAAAGCAGCCTATGCTTTTTCAATCGGCATCTTCACTGATACAGGTGATGGTAGTTTAATGGCTGCTGTTATGGCTGGTGGAATGATTCCACCTTTAGCTATTGCTCTAGCAAGCACAATCTTTAAAAATAAATTTACAGAAGACGAAAGAAAATCTGGTCTGACAAATTATATTTTAGGACTNNAATTATTGGTTCGTCTGTTGTAGGTGCTGCAATTGCAGGTGGATTAACTCAATTCTGGGATATTACTATTCCAGCGCCACATGGTGGAATATTTGCAATTGGACTTTCAAACCATGCACTTCTTTTCTTAATTACATTAGTAATTGGAATGATTGTTTCTGCTACTATTCTTGGACTATGGAAAAACCCTGTTGCGGTTAAAGATGACAATAAAAAATAAAAAAATGATAGGAAAACCCTCAAAACTTTTTTAAGTTTTGAGGGTTTTTGGTTCTATAACACTTTTGCTAAGAAGTTTTTTGTTCGTTCATGTTGTGGGTGGTCGAATAGTTGTTCAGGGCTTCCTTCTTCTACAATATATCCTGCATCCATAAAGATAATTCGATCTGCAACTTCTTTAGCAAATCCCATTTCATGCGTAACCACAACCATCGTCATTCCCGTTTCTGCCAAGTCTTGAATAACTTTTAAAACTTCTCCTACCATTTCAGGATCTAATGCCGAAGTGGGTTCATCAAAAAGCATAACTTTAGGGTTCATCGCCAAGGCTCTCGCAATTGCTACCCGTTGTTGCTGGCCTCCGGATAAGTTAACGGGATAAGCTTTGTCTTTATCCGCTAATCCCACTTGTTTTAAAAGTTTGGCTGCTTGTTTTTCTGCTTCTTCCTCTTGCATTCCTTTGACTTTAATAGGGGCAATTTTTAAATTTTCTATTACTGAAAGGTGCGGGAAAAGATTAAAGCTTTGGAACACCATCCCCATTTTTTCACGTAATTGGTTAATTTTATTTTCATTCAGTTTGGTTAAGGTTGTATCTTCAAAAATAATTTCTCCACTCGTTGGGGTTTCCAATAAATTTAAGCAACGCAATAATGTACTTTTTCCTGAACCAGATGGACCTATGATAACGACCACTTCACCTTTTTTTACTTCTCCGCTAATATCGATCAAAACTTCATTTTTATCAAATGATTTTTTTAAATGGTTAAACTTAATCATGGTTCATCTTCCCTTCATAGTAATTCAGTAATTTGGTTAAGCTATACGTTAAAATAAAGTAAATAACCATCGTAACGGCTAAAGGAGCAATTCCTCTATATGAAACCGACGTAACGATTTTCGTTTGAAAAATTAAATCACTTACACCAATAATCGAAACAATGGAACTTTCTTTAATGACTGTTATAAATTCATTGCCTAAAGCAGGCCAAATATTTTTTAACGCTTGCGGGAAAACAATATAACGCATTGTTAGCTTTTTGCTCATTCCTAAACTTCTGGCCGCTTCTGTCTGTCCCTTACTGACGGAATTCAAGCCTGAACGGATGATTTCACAGATATAAGCAGCACTGTTTAAAGATACAGCAATAATACCTGAAGCTAAGGCTGGGAGGTTGACCACATAACCAACCGCAAAATAGATAAACATGACTTGAATCATCATAGGAGTTCCTCTGACAAATTCAACGTATGCTGTTGCCAATCCACGTATAATTTTATTATCCATTAACCGCATCAATGACAATAGTACACCTAAGATGCTTCCAAATAAAACACTCAAAACAGAAATCAATATTGTATAACCCGTTCCTCGTGCAAAATAACTCCAATAATTAATCATTCCATTTGATTTTGTTCCTTTTTCTTCCGTTTCTCCTGGGCTGTTTTTTAAGTGTTCTCCAGCTTCTTCTAAATAGGTTTTTGTCAAGTTCTGTTCTTTTATATTAGAAAGAGATTCATTTATACTAGCAATGAGAGACTCTGACCCTTTTTTGACTGCTATGGCAATTCCTTGCTCTCCTTCGTCTAGTTCAAAGCCTCCATCAAATGTAGCTAGTCCGGTATCGTTTGAAACATAAGCCATTGCACTTGGTTTTTCCATGATAATAGCTTCTATTTTATTTGTTTTTAATGCTAAAATTAAATCGGTTATTTTAGATAAACTTAAGATACTTGACTCAGGCATCTGTTCTTTAGCCAATGTTTCCTGTAAGGAGCCGGTTTGAACTCCTACCTTCTTTTTAACTAAACTATCTTTCGAATCGTAGACTTCTTTATCAGAAGGACGAATGACTATATTTTGTCCACCCGTATAATAAACATCAGAAAAATCAACACTTTGTTTCCGCTCTTCAGAAGGACTCATACCCGCGAGAATCATATCTACTTTATTTACTTCTAAAGCTGGCAACAAACTATCGAAACCCATGTCTTGAATTTCTAATTTAACATTTAAATCTTCTGCAATTTTTTTTGCAATTGAAATGTCCATACCTACAATTTCATCTTGACCATCAATCGTAGCATGAAATTCATAGGGAGGAAAATCTGCACTCGTGCCGATCACCAATGTTCNNGCTGATGCTTGTAGTGTAGGCAAAAAACAATAAGCCAAAATAACCAATACTATTATCATAAAAGGCTTTTTTTTCATCATCTATTCCTCTTCCCTGCTATTTTTAAATTCTTGTGTAGTTTAACAGGAAAGGAATATTTATGCAAGTGCTACTCCTTTATATTCGTTTATTATTCTCAATAATCACTTTTTATACATTTTTCAATGTATAAATTCATTTGTTTTTAGAAAACAACTTTAGGATCATAAATCCATTTTTCTCAAAATAAAATAGTGGCATTTTACTTTCAATAGCGTTNNTTAAATAGGAGGTTATGTCGTGGGACAATTATCTAAAGTTGAAACCAGTCTAGATGATTTATTTCATAAGTTTGTGCTTGATCCAGAAGAAACTGTAGCTAAAAAAGAGGATAAAGAAGAAAAAAAGTCTGAAAAAAAACTTGATTCTACTAATAAAAATGACTAAGTAAAAAGAGGTTGGGCTAAAGCCCAACCTCTTTTGTATTCACTAAATTTTATTCTATTCATCTGTTCGTTGTCGGCTTCTTTCTTCTGAAAAGCCATTAGGATACCGTTTTTTCAATTTTTCGATATTTTGAATCGCTACATCTTCAAAAGGAATATCTGCCCATTCTGCAATTTGTGACAAATACCATAAGACGTCTCCCATTTCTTTTACTAATTCTTTTTTATTCAAATCATGACCATGAAAGGTATATTTTTTGATCAAATCTACCAGTTCGCCTGATTCACTAGCTACACCTAAAGCACAGTTGGTTAATACTTGTTCATTTCCATATAATGTTCGATTAGCTAATTTTTGGTATTCATTAAACTCCATCTTTAAAAACTCCTTTTTCAACGGTACTCTTGCCCTGTAACATATAACTATCTGATTGCATCAATTTTTTTTATTCAAGTATCCNNCCTTCGATTAACTTCCATGCCTCTTCTTTACCTTCACCTGTTTCAGAAGAAAACAACACAAAATCATCTGCAGAATCAAATCCCAAAGATTCTTTGGAGATCTTCATATGTTTATTCCATTTACTTTTAGAAATTTTATCCGCTTTTGTGGCAACTACAATGACAGGTATACCATAATATTTAAGAAACTCATACATTTGTTTGTCGTCAGCAGTGGCAGGATGTCTAAAGTCAATCACGCATAAAGCAGCCTTTAGAGGTTCTCTTTGAGTAAAATAAGTTTCTAACATTTCTCCCCATTTTGCGCGTTCCGTCTTAGAAACTTTTGCATATCCATAACCCGGCACATCAACGAAATAAAATTTATCTTCTATAATATAATAATTAAGTGTTTGTGTTTTACCCGGCTTACTTGAAGTACGAGCTAATCCCTTTCGATTGATCAATGTATTGATAAAAGAAGATTTGCCCACATTTGAACGTCCTGCTAAGGCAATTTCAGGCAGCCCTGTATTAGGGTATTGTGCTGGCGATACAGCACTGATCACAATATCCGCTTTGTTAACTTTCATGTTTTAATCTCCATCTCTAATCTAAATTCTTCACTCATTTTAACATATATCAAGTTTAAAAACACAGCTTTCTTTGATTCCTATTTTAAGGATTAATTAAACCACTGCGTTTTTCCTTTTTAAAAATAAAAAAAGCGGGACAAGGCCGCCCTGACTTGAAAAAAAATTAGGTAATACGACTTGGGAAGCAACACTTCTTTCGTCGTATTGTACTAATACTCTATGAGATGAACCGCTAAAAGTACCAGCAAAAGTTTAATCTTTCCTTGTTTTCCTACACTTTTTTATAATACCCCACTCTATCAAAATAAAAAGCTTCGAATTACCCAAAAGTTCAGATAATTCAAAGCTTTCTTCATTTTGATTAAAGGATTTTTTGACCTTGTTCATCATAAAAGTCAGGTAACCCATCACCAACAACCGTTTCTTTTGTAATAACACATTTTGAAATTTCAGGACGGCTTGGCAACTCAAACATGATTTCCAACATAATATTTTCAATGATTGAACGTAACCCACGAGCACCAGTATTGCGTTCAATCGCTTTTTTAGCAATTTCTCGCAGTGCTTGCTCTTCAAATTCAAGTTCAACATTATCTAACATCAATAATTTTTTATATTGTTTTTCTAATGCATTTTTTGGTTGAGTTAAAATATGCACTAGATCCTCTTCAGTTAATTTTTCTAATGCTGCTATTACTGGTAAGCGTCCGATAAATTCAGGAATTAAACCAAACTTCAATAAGTCTTCAGGAATAATCCGTTGCATCACACTTTCGCTATCATCTATAACTTTTTTAGCTGAACCAAAACCAATAACTTTCTCGCCCATCCGATTTTTTACGATCGTTTCAATACCATCAAAAGCTCCTCCTACGATAAATAGGATGTTGCTTGTGTCTAATTGAATAAATTCTTGATTCGGATGTTTTCTTCCGCCTTGTGGAGGAATATTAGCTACTGTACCTTCTAATATTTTTAATAAGGCTTGTTGTACCACTTCACCACTAACGTCACGCGTGATCGAAACATTTTCGCTTTTACGAGCAATTTTATCAATTTCATCAATATAGATAATGCCTTTTTGCGCACGTTCCACATCATAATCTGCTGCTTGCATTAACTTAAGAAGAATATTTTCAACGTCTTCTCCGACATAACCTGCTTCAGTTAAACTGGTAGCATCTGCGATAGCAAATGGAACATTTAAAATACGAGCTAGGCTTTGTGCTAAGAAAGTTTTTCCTGAACCAGTTGGTCCAATTAAACAAATATTGCTCTTTTGCAGCTCTACTCCATCTTCTTCCGTCCCAATTTGGTTTATACGTTTATAATGATTGTAGACAGCAACTGAAAGTGATTTTTTGGCTTGTTCTTGGCCTATTACATAATCATTTAAGATACTTCTGATTTCTTGTGGTTTAGGTACTTCTAAAAACTCTCCGTAGCCTGCATCACTAAACTCTTCATCAATAATTTCTTTACATAAGTCAATACACTCGTTACAAATGTATACTCCAGGCCCTGCAACGATTTTTTTTACTTGCTCTTGGGATTTACCACAAAATGAACAACTTACAGGTCCTTTGGTTTCTTCATCAATAAACATATGCTTGTCCACCTCTATTCTCATTCTAACTCATAATCTCGTTTTATCCGTTATCATTTGCTACTTAAAGGAATGGTAGATTCCTTCAAACATTAACCATCATAGCATAAACTTCACTGCATTACCATCATTCTCTTTGCAGATTTAACGACATTACGATAGAGAAAAGAACTTCAAAAGTTTATTAACCTTTGAAGTTCTTTTTTCAGTTTCCGTTCTTCAGACTGCTTTTGTTGCTTATTTTTCTACTGCTGTAGAAGTAATCAAATCAATAGCTTTTTTCATTGAAATATCATGTTTTAACATATCAGGAGTTAAAGCAGAACGAACAGCGTCTTCTTCCATTCCATATTGTTCAGCTAATGTTTTAATTTCAGCTTCTACTTCTTCTTCAGAAGGATCAAAAGCTTCTGCTTCAACAATTGCTTCAAGTACTAAGTTCGTACGAGTTCTCATATCTGCATCGCTTTCCATTTGTTTATGCAAGTCTTCTTCAGTAGTACCTGTAATTTGGTAATACATTTCAGGACTTACACCTTGACGTTGCATGTCATTTAAGAACATATCCATTTGACGGTGTACTTCGTCGTGAACCATTGCCCATGGCAATTCTTCAATCGTTGCATTTTCTACTGCTTGACGGATAGCTGCTTCTTCATTTGCTTCGTCTGCAGTAGCATTCTTAGCTTCAACCAATTGAGTTTTAATTTTTTCTTTTAATTCAGCTAAAGTTGAAACTTCTTCATCAACATCTTTAGCAAATTCATCATCTAATTCAGGTAATTCTTTTGCTTTCACTTCATGAACTTTCACTTTAAAGACTGCTTCAGCGCCTTTTAAATCTTCTGCATGGTAATCTTCAGGGAATGTAACTGTTACGTCTAATTCATCACCTGCTTTAGTGCCAATCAATTGTTCTTCAAAGCCTGGAATAAATGAATTAGATCCAAGTTCTAATGAATGATTTTCTCCTTTACCGCCTTCAAAAGCTTCACCATTATTAAATCCTTCAAAGTCGATAACAACAGTATCTCCTTCAACGGCTGCTTCTTCTTTCAAGACCAATTCAGCTTGTTGTTCGCGTTTCGTTTCTAGATTAGCTTCAACATCAGCATCTGTTACTTCGCGATCTTGTTTTTCGACTGTAAGGCCTTTATATTCTCCTAATTTAACTTCTGGTTTAACCGTAACGGCTGCTTCAATAACCCAAGGTTGTCCTTTTTCCATTGATTTAACATCAATTTTAGGTTGGTCTACAGGCTCAATTGCTGCTTCTTTTACTGCTGCTTCATATTCTTCTGGTAAGACTGCATTTAAAGCATCTTCATAAAGTGCTGCTTCTCCATACATTTTGTTGAATACTTGACGTGTAACTTTTCCTTTACGGAAACCAGGTACATTCAAAGTACCTTTCACTTTGTTGAAAGCTGTATTCATTCCTTCACTGATTTTTTCTTCTGAGATTTCAAATGTTAGGATACCGTCATTAGTACCTTTTTTTTCCCATTGTGCAGTCATGTATATTTCCCTCCGAAACACTCTATTTTTGGCAATTTATTAAAATTGCATACTCCCTAATCTTACACTATCACTGAATTTTTGTAAATACAAAGAGCTAAAACCTATCAAAAAACACTCTTTTTCTTCTCTTTACTATTAGATAATCTACTACAGATAATTAACTATTTGGCCTTTGAGTCAATTCTTCTATCGTATTATCTAATCGCAGCATCCATTCTGCTAATTTTGATGTTTGTTCTGAACCATTTTCTTGATAACTATTTTGCTGGCCTTCTTCATATCGATCAATATAAAGTTGGACCCATTCTTCTGGAACAGTAATAATTTCATCGATAAATGGATACAATAGCATAAAGTGGATATAAATTTCTTGACTAACAATTTGGTATAAAACGGGGTTATTATTTTCAAGCTGTTCTTTTAAAATGTCTTCTATTGCTTGAACGGCCTTGCTCTCTTGGAATGGCACTAAGTTTTTAGGAATGATTATATGCTTTTCGTTGAACCATTCCAAGGTAAAAGGAGTGTCAATTTCTCGAGATAGTAAAGTTTGCAGCAAGGTTGTCTTTGTTATTCCATTCACAAAAGGATTAGTTAATATGCTTTCTGCGGCTTGCAGAAATAAATGCGGTGGAAGTATTTCTGTTTCTTTAAATGTCTTTGATTGTTCTTCCAAACTTTGATTACTCATAGAAAAAACATTTTTCAAAACTTGTTGCTGCTTATTTTTCTTAGTTCTTTCAAGTGATTCCTTTTCATCTTCCATTGATTGAGCTAAACTCTGCCAAAGCGTTACCGATACTTGATTATTTTGCTTATTTTTTTCAATAGCTATGATCTTTTCCGCTTGTAAAAAATCATGGTTTTTTATTAAAATAGAGGTATATAATGCATATAACTGTTCATCATTTTGATAAAGAGAAAGGTGTTCACCTGCCATGTTCTTAGCTTTTTCATATTCTCCTACTTGGTATAAAACAGTAACGAGGACCAAATTAGTTTCTCTGTCCGATTTAATTGTGTAAGCTTTTTCAATTAAATCAACAGCTTCTCTTGTCTCTCCACATTCCATTAGGGACTTTCCTTGATTCAAATAATATTCATAATTTTTTGGAAATTCAATTTTTTCTCCCAAGTCTTTCACCCAATTCATTTTTATAGATATATGTTTTATTCTTTACTAGTGTACCATATGGATTAAAGGCTTGTTAAGATTAAGGTATTTCCTCTTTTATTGAAACCGCATGCAAAAATAAAACAAACACCATAGATAAAGAAATGGTGTTTGTTTTTAAATGTTTAATATTTTCTGAAACGCTGATATCTTTCTTCTACTAATTCATTTGGAGATTTAGCATTCAATTCATTCAACGTTTTTACTATTTTCTTTTTCAAGTTACTTAAAATACTCTGCTGAGTTAATAATTCGCCTTGATCAGTTTCTAAAACAATCTCATCGACAATATCTAATTCAAGTAAATTTTGAGCCGTTAATTTCATAACTTCTGCTGCTTCACCTGCTCTAGATGCGTCTTTCCATAATATAGAAGAGAAGCCTTCCGGAGAAAGGACCGAATACATCGTGTGTTCCATCATCCAAACTTGGTTTCCCATTGCTAAAGCAAGCGCTCCTCCGCTTCCCCCTTCACCGATTATGATTGAAAGAATTGGGACTTTTAACTGACTCATTTCAATCAAATTCCGGGCAATGGCTTCGCCTTGTCCCCGTTCTTCAGCTTCAACTCCACAGTATGCGCCTGAAGTATTGATAAATGTGATAACAGGACGATTAAACTTTTCAGCTTGTTTCATTAAACGCAAGGCTTTACGATAACCTTCTGGATGAGGAGAACCAAAGTTACGCTCAATATTTTCTGTTAGTTCATGTCCTTTTTGATTTCCGATTACAGTAATTGGCTGTCCATTTAAGGTAGCAATGCCTCCTACAATAGCTTTATCATCACGAAAATTGCGATCTCCGTGAAACTCAATGAAATTTTCGAAAACAGCTTCAAATATTTCCACTGCTGTTAAACGGGATGTTTTTCTAGCCAAGGCGACAACTTCACTCGCTTCACTCAAATGTTTCACCTTCTCTCATACAAAGTTTCTTTCTGATTCGCTCTTATTAATGATGAAGTTGAAGTAATAGTCCTAATGTTGCTTTAAGATCTTTTCTTGGAACTATTTTATCGATAAATCCATTTTTTAAAACGGATTCTGCAAGTTGAAAATCATCCGGCAGTGTTTCTTTAATGGTTTGCTCAATAACACGTCGTCCTGCAAAACCAACTAACGCTCGCGGTTCTGATAGAATGATATCCCCTTGCATTGCAAAACTAGCAGTAACTCCACCAGTTGTTGGGTCCGTTAACACTGTGATATACAATAAACCAGCAGCACTATGACGAGCTACGGCTGCACTGATTTTTGCCATTTGCATTAAAGATAAAATACCTTCTTGCATACGAGCACCACCAGAAGCTGTAAAAATAACGATCGGTAATTTTTCTGTCAAAGCTCGTTCAAGTGTTCGAGTTATTTTTTCACCCACTATATATCCCATACTTCCCATGATAAAGCTTGAATCCATTACACAAATTGCCGTTTCAATGCCTTCGATAGTAGCTTTTCCAGTTACAACAGCTTCATCTAAACCTGTTTTCTCTTGAATTTTTTTTACTTTTTCATCGTATCCAGGAAAATCAAGAGGATTTTCAAAAGGAATATTTAAATTCCNNCTCTAAAAGAGTAGCCGCATTCAGGACAAATTTTTTCTGATCCTAAATCTTTTCCATAAATGGCACGTTTACAATTAGGACACTGAGTAAACATCCCTTCAGGAACTTTAGGAGCATCTGTTTCATCAACTTGTTGCGAACTTTTAGTGATAGGAATATAATCTCGTTTTTTAAATAGTCTCACATTCTCACCTCTTTATACCCTTAATGGACTATTCAACGCGCGGTTGCCACTCTTCAAGAAAAACATCTTGTAAAAAACTAGTATCGTAGGATCCATTAACAAAACGCTCATCAGCTAATAGATCTTCTTGTAAGAATTGATTGCTGATAATTCCTTCAATAACCAGTTCTCCTAGAGCTCGTTTCATTTTGGCAATAGCTTCTGCACGGTCAGCACCTTTTGTAATGATTTTAGCGATCATCGCATCATAATAAGGAGGTATAACATAACCTGCAAACATTGCACTTTCTACTCGTAATCCATTTCCACCACTCGGCATCATTAAATAAGTGATTTTTCCAGGGGAAGGAGCAAAATTAAAAGCTGGATTTTCCGCATTGATACGGCATTCAATTGTATGTCCAGTCAAACGGACATCAGATTGTTGAATAGTCATTTTATTTCCACTAGCAATAATCAACTGTTCTTTGACAATATCGATTTCAGTTGCCATTTCTGTTACAGGGTGTTCAACTTGGATACGTGTATTCATTTCCATAAAATAAAATTTCCCGGATTGATCTAATAAAAACTCAATTGTCCCGGCATTCTTATAATTTACAAATTTTGCCGCACGTACAGCTGTCTCGCCTAATGCTTGACGTTGCGCTTCGCTGATAGCCACAGAAGGAGATTCTTCAATCACTTTTTGGTTGTTCCGTTGTAAGGAACAATCCCGTTCTCCTAAATGAATAACATTCCCATGGTGATCACCTAAAATTTGAACTTCAATATGACGTGCGTGTTCAATAATTTTTTCCATATACATGCGACCATCACCAAAGGCAGCTTGAGCTTCATTTTTAGCACTATTAAAAGCAGAAACTAATTCCTCCTGGCTGTATACTTTTCGTATCCCTTTTCCGCCGCCTCCAGCAGCAGCTTTCAGCATTACGGGGTAACCTAATTGTTCTGCAAGTTCTTTGGCTTTATCAGTATCGGTAATAAAGCCGTCACTTCCAGGTATAACCGGAACGTCTGCTTGGATCATCAAATCTCTAGCATTTGACTTGTTTCCCATTTGTTCAATGGTTTCCGGATCCGGTCCGATAAATGCTACATTCATTTCTTGACACATTGTGGCAAAAGTACTGTTTTCCGATAAAAAACCAAATCCTGGGTGAATAGCTTGAGAATTTGTAACTACCGCAGCACTTAAGATACTTTGCATATTCAAATAAGAATCTGTAGCTTTTGCCGGACCAATACAGATAGCTTCATCAGCTAACTGC
>DIDU01000126.1:28752-28993 GCA_002418295.1 Carnobacterium sp. UBA5792
TGGATACCTAATTCGCGACAAGCACGAATGATCCGGACAGCAATTTCTCCGCGATTTGCGATTAATATTTTTTTGAACATCTGACTATCTTCCAATGATAAACGTTAATTCGGCTTCGCAAACTTTTTTGCCGTCAACGTAAGCTACACCTTTGCCGATACCAGCATAGTCTTTTAACTTAACAATGTCGACCACTAACATTAATTGATCGCCAGGAACTACTTTTTTACGGAATTTTACT
>DIDU01000058.1:0-4399 GCA_002418295.1 Carnobacterium sp. UBA5792
TCTGCCAACTTTAACGGCGAGTAATGCATCATCATGACGCCACCTGTTCCAATACGGATATTCTTTGTTTTTGCTGCTAAATGAGCAGCGGTAACTTCAGGTGCTGAACTGGCATACCCATTTGTGCCATGGTGTTCAGCCATCCACATCCGACTATAACCCAACTCATCTGTTAGCACAGCTAACTCTTCTGCTTTTTTTAAAGCTTCCGCAGCTGTATTCCCGCTAGTAATTGGCGCTTGATCTAGTACACTCAATTTCATAAAGTTTGACCATCCTTTTAATGTCATTTTTGTTTTCTTTCTTACTTTTAGTATATCAGTTTATTAGAACAATAACCGAAATTTGGCTTAAAGCTTCGTAAGACAACAAGCAAATGATTCTACTTTTAAAAATGAGCAGCTTATACTGATAACAAGAAATGAATTAGGAGGAGAAACTACATGGAAAAATCAACTCGTGGAATAGACCACATTGGCGTAACTGTTCCAAACATTGAACAAGCCACTCTTTTCTTTCAAAAAGCTTTCGCTGCTGAAGTCATTTATGATAATTTGACAGCAGCTGATGAACCAAAATCTGGTCAACAAGTAGAACAAAATCTTGGACTCAAACCGGGCACAAAAGAAATGCGCATTCGAATGCTGGCTGTTGGAAACAGTGCAAACATTGAATTGTTTCAATTTGGTAATGTCTCGCAACGACAACCGGTAATTGCTTCAGATTACGGCTTACAACATGTGGCTTTTTATGTAGACGATATCCAAAAAGCTGTTGAACAGTTCACTCAGGCAGGTGGAAAGCTTTTGTCTAAGCCAAATGAACTCTCTTCTGCTGCCGAGAGCGGTCCTGGAAACCAATTTGTGTATGGTCGAGCTCCTTGGGGTATGTTGGTTGAAATGATCAGTTATCCAGCAGGCATCAATTATCCGGTCGAAAGCCAAGCTAAACGATGGAAACCAGCTGAATAATGTGTGCTATAAAAGGTTGGAATGGAGTGGATAAAAATGATTGAAGACCATATGATGAATCAAATAGCAAAGATATGGTACGTAAAAGCATGTTATGGACCTTATCACTCTGATAAAATTAACGTTGCGGTACACAAATACCTTTTAAGGTCCGGAATGATAAAACTTCTTGTGCTTTATGGTACTTAAATCAATTTATCGATAGAATTTTAAAAATTTGTGCTTTTCGGCAGCTGCCGAAAATGTTCGATATAAACTAAAGATTTTTTTAGTTTTTGTGAAAATCTGAATTGAGTTACTTTAATGCATCGCTGATATAAAGCCCTATATAATTGTTTTAATCCATAGAAAAACTCCAATGTATATAAATAATATCCTTGCTATTTTCTAGATTGTTCTCATCAGATTAAGTTAAACTGTCAATTGACATTTCTTTGCTGGTTAACTATACTAAAAGCAACCTCATAGCACTGTTTACGATGAATGAGCGCAGTAGCAAAAAGAATGTTGTCCCTAGAAAGCTAGTGGGTGATGGAAACTAGCACAACCCTTTTTCGCGAATTACACTCTGGAGTAACTTGATTAACCTCAAGCGTTTTACTGGCGATAACAGTAAATGAGCGGTCAGCAACTTTGCAGTAAAATTTGTTGGCAAATTGGGTGGTAACACGAAATTTTTCGTCCCGATGAAAAGATGATTTTGTCTTTTCATCGGGACTTTTTTTATTTGTTTTTAACTATACAAAAAAGGAGCTTAAAAAATGAATATTCTTGATGAATTAGAATGGCGCGATGCCATTAACCAACAAACAGACGAAACAGGTTTAAGAAAACTAATTGAACAGAAAAAAATATCTTTGTACTGCGGGGTTGATCCAACGGGGGACAGTATGCATATTGGTCATTTGATCCCTTTTATGATTTTGAAACGATTCCAGTTAGCTGGCCACCGTCCTGTCATCGTTATTGGCGGAGCAACGGGTTCAATCGGCGATCCTAGCGGAAAATCAGAAGAACGCACTTTACAAACAAGAGAACAAGTTCAAAACAATGCCGATAAATTAAGCCGTCAAATGGAAAAATTATTTGATGCAGGGAAAAATGAGAAATCAATTCGTATGGTAAACAACTTGGATTGGACGAAAGAAGTCACATTATTAGACTTCTTACGCAATATCGGAAAAAGTTTTAATGTTAATACGATGCTGGCTAAAGACATTGTTGCTAGTCGTTTAGAAACGGGTATTTCATTTACTGAATTCACTTATCAAATCCTTCAGTCCATCGATTTTTTGCATTTGTATCAACAGGAAGACGTTCAATTACAAATCGGCGGTGCAGATCAATGGGGAAATATTACGGCTGGTTTAGAGTATATCCGCAAACAAGAAGGCTCTGAAGCTGAAGTTTATGGCTTAACCATTCCATTAATGTTAAAAGCTGACGGAACGAAATTCGGAAAAACTGCTGGCGGGGCTGTTTGGTTAGACCCAGAAAAAACTACTCCTTACGAATTTTACCAATTCTGGTTAAATCAAGATGACCGTGATGTCGTCAAATACTTGAAGTACTTCACCTTCTTAACTAAAGAAGAGATCGAAGCTTTAGCTGAAAAAATAGCAACTGAGCCGCATAAACGGGAAGCACAAAAAACGTTGGCCCGTGAAATGACGTTATTTGTCCATGGCGAACAAGCATTGAAAGATGCTGAAAAGATCACTGCAGCTTTGTTTTCTGGTGATGTGAAAAGTTTGACCGCTGATCAAATTGAAGAAGGCTTCAAAAATATGCCGACTTTCGAAGCTCCTAAAGAAGAACGCAACATTGTGGAATGGCTAGTAGATGTTGTCGGTATTGAGCCTTCTAGNNCGCACTTTCCATGAACGGGGAAAAAGTAACCAGCGTTGATGCCATCGTAACTCCTGAAAATTCTTTTGATGAACGATTTATTTTGATTCGTCGAGGAAAGAAAAAATATTTCTTAGTAAAATTAGTTTAGTCCTTAACTAAAAAAAGCCACCCCAGATATTCTTGATTTGGAGTGGCTTTCATCAATATATAAGGTTAAAAGGTCAACCAAGAATAGTTTCTTTCTTCAAAAAACTATTCTTAGAGTGCTTAGTTTCGCTGCTTTTTCTAATCATCTCACTATTTTTGTTAAAAATGATCTTTATTGATATTTTTTAATGTACTGTTTTCAGGATATTTCGAACTATTTTGTATAACAGAAATGCTGCCAGTAGTCTCTAAAACAACTGCTAAGACATTGTCCATTGTGGCCAATCCTTTTGAGCGTACAGCTTGAAGAACTTCTTCTTCTGAAAGACGTTCCTTTTCTATCGTTTTAAAATCAAATCGTCCTTTATAAAACAGCAATACCGGTTCTGCCTTTATCACTTTATCAGCTGCTTGAAAATGAATCGTCAACTTAGTAATAATGTATTGTAAAAAAATCAAAAGGGTAAAAGCAATTGTTCCGTCTAACAGTGTTACATCCCGGCTTGTTAAAATACTAGACAAAATCGAACCTAAAGCTATCGTTACAACAAAATCAAAAGCATTCATTTTGGATAACGTCCGCTTTCCAAAGATTCGCAATACTATAATCAACAACACATAGGCCAAGCTTCCAACAATAAGAATCTTAAAAACTGTATTCCAATCACTAAATAACATCTTCATTTGTAAGCCTCCTTTGTAAAAGTCTGTTTTCCTTCTTCTTTTACTGTACACTTTTTTGGGTGGCCACTACAATTCAGACAAACTGAAAATCAGCCTTTTTTGCTATTAAAGAAAAAGCAGCTACAAAAAAAGAAACAGACTAAGTATATGCATTTTTTCAATCCATTTTCTACAGCAGCGCCCGAATTTAATAAAGGAGATGTTTAATATGATTCAGTTGATTAAAGCAACTACTAAAACAGATGCCCATACTCTATCCCTTCTAGCCAAAGAAATTTGGGAGGAACATTACACTGCTATCTTAGGCGAGCAGCAAGTAGCTTATATGCTTGCTAACCTGCAGTCAGAAACGGCTATTTTCAATGAACTAACTCAAGGAAAAGAGTATTTTTTAGTTCAATCCAATCATGCAATTATCGGCTATCTCAGCTATCAATTATTGCCAGATCAGCTATTCCTTAGCAAACTCTATTTAAAACAGTCTGAACGCGGTCAAGGAAAAGGTCGCTTACTGATTGAAAAATTAAAAGATATTGCCAAGAAAAACAAAAAAGAACAACTTGTTTTGACGGTCAATAAATACAATATGAACACCATTGCCGCTTATAAGAAGTTTGGTTTTGAATTAGTAAAAGAACAAGTCGCTGATATTGGCGGCGGTTATGTCATGGATGATTATGTTTTGCAGTATCGCTTAATTAAGAAAAGCGGGACAAGCCGACCTGACTCGAAAGAAATTTAGGAAA
>DIDU01000058.1:4682-16688 GCA_002418295.1 Carnobacterium sp. UBA5792
TAGCTGCTGCTGAAGATCTCCACCAGAAAAAGGTAACTCCTTTTGAATTAGTAACAGCAGCTTTTCAAAAAATTGAATCTGAAAATCCACAATGGAATGCGGTCATTCACACTCGGAAAGAAAAAGCTTTGCAAGAAGCTCGAGAAAGAGACTTTTCCGACACCCTATTTGGCGGCTTACCAATTTTAATTAAAGGATTGGGACAAGATATGGCAGGCGAACCCAGTACATCTGGATCGCGCTTGTTAAAAAACAACTACGCCAAACAAACCAGTTACTTTGTGGAAGCACTGGAAAAAGCTGGTTTTATCGTCATCGGCCAAACAAATACGCCTGAATTTGCGTTTAAAAACATTACCGATCCAGTCCTTTATGGACCAGCTCGCAATCCATGGCATTCAGCTTATTCTCCGGGCGGATCAAGCCGCGGTGCTGCTGCCAGCGTAGTTTCCGAAATGGTTCAAATTGCTGGAGCCAGCGATGGCGGCGGTTCAATCCGCATCCCTGCTTCTTTCACTGGACTAGTCGGCTTGAAACCCACACGCGGTAGAACTCCCATTGGTCCAGGATACGGGCGCGGCTGGCAAGGGGCTTCGGTTAGCTTTGTCTTAACAAAAACCATTCGTGATACGGCCGCCATGATGGATGCTTTACAAACCGTTCAACAAATGGCTGCTTTTCAAACGCCGCTTTTTGAAACAGGTTATTTGAACGCTTTACACCAACCTGCACCAAAAAAATTCCGTGTAGCTTATTCTGTTGTTTCACCAGTTCATGGTCCGGTCAGTGAAGAAGCTAAAAAGGCAGTGTACAATACTGTAGAATGGCTGCGCCAACAAGGACATGACGTAGTTGAACAGACTCCTGAGATTGATGGAGTCGATTTGATGCGCAGTTATTATACAATGAACGCAGGAGAGACGGCGGCTATGATAGCTAATTTGGAAAAAGCCATGCAAAGGCCATTGACGATGTCCGATATGGAATTAATAACTTGGACTTTATACAATGCCGGTAAATCAATTTCAGCTGCTGACTATTCCAACAGCTTAGCCAAATGGGATACCGCTGCCGAAATCATGGCCCATTTCCATGAGTCTTATGACTTGTACTTAACGCCAACTACTGCAGATGTGGCTCCGCGTATTGACGCCAAATTGCAATCCGACGAACAGATCGAGCGGATGAAACGTGTAACCGAATTAAATGCAGCCGATCAACAAAAAATCGTCTGGGATATGTTTGCAGATAGCTTGGACATCACTCCTTTTACACAGCAAGCTAACTTGACCGGTCAACCGGCTATCAGTTTGCCGGTTCATTTAACTGAAGCTGGACTGCCTTTAGGTGTGCAGTTTACTGCTCCTAAAGGCAAAGAAGATTGGCTCTTGTCTATCAGNNTTATTTAAACAGTTAAAACCGCTGCTCAGTTGAAACAGGCAGCGGTTTATTTTTTATTTCCTATATTCTGCAACTGGTTAAAACCCTTGGTCTATCAGTGCTTTTTCTAATCTAGAGACAAAGTTATTTTCAGCTCCCCAACTAATATTGAGCAAGCCCTCACCGCCCGCTGCACCGATAGCTGAAATAATGACCTCTTCTTGATTCCCAATTACAGTTAAGCTGATAGAAGCATAACTGCTCCTGCGGAAAAAGAATTTTTCATACACTCTTGTTGTCACTTCAATCTTTTCCACTGTCACTGCATTTTCCGCTACTAACTCAACACTTACACCAAAATTTCGAATGGTAGTGTCCAGCATTTGGAGTGTCTCTGTGTAATCTCCTGTTATGGTTTTGGTAAAGTGTGCCATTTGAAGCAGCCTCTTTTCTTTNNACCGCTTTAGCCGCGATTAAAATCGCTTCTTCGCTGATATCGAATTTAGGATGATGGTTATTGTACGGTTTTTCTACGCCATTTGGCCAACTGCCGACAAAGAAAAAACAACCGGGTATTTGTTGTGAATAATAAGCAAAATCTTCATTGCCTGTTTGCATGGGAGCTTCAACTACTTTCGTCAAATAATCGCCGACGCCATTTTTTAAGTAATCTACCACGCTGCTAGTCAATTCAGGATTGTTGTAAACTGGAGGACAGCCTTCTTCGACTGTTAATATCGTCTCTACAGCAAACATGTCTTGCAAACCTTCTGCCAAGCGGGTCACTTCGCGGTTCAGCACTTCAAAAGTAGCATCTTCCATATACCGCATATCCCCTTCAATGGTAACAGTATCTTTGATCACATTAAAGGCACCTTTGCCATCAAACGAACCGACCGTTACAGTTCCCACCTCAAAAGGGTCTAATCGTCGACTGACCACAGTTTGAAGTGCGGTCACAAAGTAAGAGCCTGCTACAATTGCATCATTCGACTTATGCGGTGTTGAAGCATGTCCTCCTGTACCTTGAATAACCAATTTAAATTGCGATCCGCCAGCCATTGCTGCACCGCTACGATAAGCAACTTCACCAACCGGACGATCTGGGAAAACATGAATGCCGATAATATGATCGACCTCTTTTAAAACTCCGGTTTCCATAATAAATTTAGCACCGCCTGGTGGCGCTTCTTCAGCATGTTGGTGAATGATTTTTATAGTTCCGGGAATTTCTGATTTTAATTCAATCAAACAATCTGCCAGTATCATCAAATAAGCCGTATGTGCATCATGTCCGCACGCATGCATCACACCTTTGTTTTGCGATTGAAAAGACAAACCTGTTTCTTCTTCGATTGGCAAGGCGTCAAAGTCTGCTCTTAAAGCTAATGTTTCTCCAGGTTTATCGCCTTTGATCGTGACAATGATGCCATTTCCGCCTACATGAGTTGCCAAATCCACTTCTTTGTCTTGGTAAAATGCTGCTATGTAAGCTGCTGTTTCTTCTTCTTGGTAAGACAACTCTGGATGTGCATGTAAATATCTGCGAATTTCAATCATTTCTTCTTTACGTGCATCCAGCATTTCCATCAATTTTTCTCTCATCTAAACCCCTCCACTTGGAAAATAGCTTTATCATCTTTCAGCTTTTCATTTACTATAGCACAGTTTCGTAAAAAAACGTTTTCTAAATTATCCTTTAAAAAAGAAAACCAATATTCGCGAACTAATTCACTACGATATGTGAAACTTCTTCATCTCCAGTCCCGGTAGATACCTTAACTACGGTCACTTCAATGCATCAAGAGTTTCTTTTTTTGTTTAATCCTCTAAAAACAGCACCCAAAACAATTTGTTTGGTTGCTGTTATTTTGCTTATTTCAAAATTTAAATTCAATATGGGTTGAAACATTTAGTTTTTTTACTGTCCTATTTTGATAACTGCAGCGATATTCTTTGCTGTATTTCTTATATTTTCATATCCAACTTCTAAAGCAGTTTCCAAAGAAGTGATTTCAGAAAGAATGCTGAATACTGCCGTTATACCATGTTCATAAACTGCTTGATAGTTGCCTGATAAACGACCAGCAACAGCGATAACGGGCACCTGGTATTTTTGAGCAATCTTGGCTACACAAATAGGTGTCTTCCCATAAATCGTTTGGTGATTAATTCCGCCTTCGCCTGTGATCACTAAATCTGCCTCACAGATTTTATTTTCTAAACCGACCAATTCGCTAACCAATACGCCGCCATTTTGTAGTTTAGCTGCTAAAAAGGCCAACAATGCACCGCCTAATCCACCAGCGGCTCCTGCTCCAGCAATAAATTCAATGTCTTCTTTCAAATCTTGACGTACCACACTAGCAAAATGTGCTAGGTTTTGATCTAATTGTTCTACTTGTTCTGCTGTTCCGCCTTTTTGAAAACCATAAATATAAGAAGCANNCAAGGGATTGTCCACGTCACAAGCTACTTTAATTTCAACTTCTTTTAATTTGGGGTTTAATTCGGAAAGGTCGATAGTAACTAACTCAGACAAGCCAACACCTCCAGGAACGATTTGCTGCCCCTCTTTGTCTAACAGTTTGCCGCCTAAACATTGAATCATTCCAGCGCCTCCATCATTGGTTGCACTGCCTCCGATCCCAATTAAAATTTCTTCGACTCCTTTATTTAAAGCAGCTTGAATCAATTCACCGGTTCCCCACGTGGAAGTCACTAAAGGATTACGCTCTAAAGGATTCACTAAGTGCAAACCTGAAGCTGCTGCCATTTCAATAATGGCTATTTTTCCATCTCCTGAAACCCCATAAAAAGCTTCGACTGGTTCGCTTAATGGTCCATGAACAGTGAGTGTTTCTATTTTTCCTTTTGTTGCATCTACTAAAGACTGAACTGTTCCTTCTCCACCATCAGCCATCGGGACTTTTACATATTCTGCATCTGGAAAAACTTGCTTAAAGCCTTCCTCAATAGCATTGGCTGCTTCTAACGCAGTTAAACTTTCTTTAAATGAATCTGGTGCGATAACAATTTTCATTTAGACACACTCCTTTATTTTTACTTTTTCTAGGTACACTTTTCAAGTTACTTATCAGTTCACATATCTCTACTATATTTACTTAGATTTAATATTTGCTTCTCGCGAAAAATGCGCTATCATTACTAATAGAAAGGATGGGTTCCATGCACTTCTATGAGCTTTTAAAAAAGAATCGATATTTACTTAACAATACAGAAGACGCTATACTAGAGTACTTACTGAAAGAATCTATTCGTATAAAGGAAATAACTATTCGAGAAGTAGCTAATAAAAATTATACAGCTCCTAATACAGTTGTTCGTTTATGCCAAAAGTTAGGTTTTAAAGGATTCTCTGATTTTAAAGATGAACTATATCAAGCTTCTAGAAAACAAGAAGATTTTGTAGAAGTAACTTCATTAGATAATAAAATTATAAAAACGAAGCAATTAATAAACTCTAATGTAATTGAAATGATAATTTCTAAAATTTATAATGCTGAAAAAATTATATTTCTTGCTGTAGGACTATCTCGTTTTCCTGCTGAAGAACTAAGTGAACGTTTAAAAATTTTAGGTAAAAACAGTCAGACATTTGTTGATCCTCATGTAATGAAACATAACGCAAAGCTATTAACAAATAAAGACTTAGCAATTGCTATTAGCATCAGTGGAAATACAGATAATATTTTATCTGCAACAACTATTGCAAATGTTGCTGGTGCGGAAACAATAAGCATAACAGGTTTTTCAACTAATTTATTATCTAAAATAACAACTTATCAATTATATGGGTATATTTCAGAAGCTAGAGTAGATGGAGTAGATGTAACTGACCGATTAAGTATACATTACTTAATCAATGTTATTTTCTCCGAATATTTAAAAAAATATCGTACTTGATTTTATTCTACGAAAATATCTGTACAACGTGATTATTATCCTTAACAAAAGGAAACTTTTATTCATTATAATTCTATTTAAAGATATGCAGGAATAAAATAGACAAAAGTAGAGATTCACTATGAGTTCTCTGCTTCTGTCTATTTTTAGTTTTTTTAGATATAGCTATTTTAGTTCTGGCCAGTAATTTTTATTAGCCACTATCAAAGCGTCTAGTACTTTACGTGCTTTTTTAGCATCGACAACTGTTCTGTTCATTGTCAGCGCTTGTAGTGCTTTAGCATAAGATTCTTCAAGATATGCTTCAACTGTTAATTTTTCAAAAGCATGCTGCCCTTCTATTAGCCCTTTATAAAACGTTTCAATTTCACCAACAGCATACGGAGCCGGTCCATTTGTGCCAAGAGAAGCTACTACTTCAATCATCACATCATCTGGTAAATTCGATACAATTCCATTATTGGGAACAATGACAACATACGTTTTACGTAAATTATTAGCAATAGATGCAGCTACCTCTACCATCATATCGCCATGCGCATCATTATGCACAACATGTGAATCTTTTGCAGTACCATTTTTTGCAATACGACGACATTCTTCAAATACTTTTTTTTCTCGACCTTCCCTAACTTCGTCTGTACGAGTATGGTTAGGGTCTAAATGCGCTAACTTATATTCTGGATATAAGTAATATTGTAAATACGTATTTGGTAAATAGTCAGGAAAGTCATGTAACATATCTTCTACCATTGCATAAGTTTCTAACCATGATTGATCACGTTGTTCGGCATCGACTGGTCTAAAACCACCATTTAAAATAATTTCTTTAATTTTTGGAGCAACATCAGTACCATTTTCATCATAAATATGTGTAAACCAGCCAAAATGATTTAATCCAAAATAAGTAGGCTCAAGTTTGTTTACATCATAATTAATCAGCTTTGCATATGAGCGTAATAAGTTAACTGGTTGGTCACAAATGTTCAAAATCCGTTTGTCTTCTGGAAAAATTTTATTGAGAGCTAAACCAACAATTGCCGCTGGGTTCGTGTAATTTAAAATCCAAGCATCTGGGCTCAGACGCCGAACATCTTTTACCATNNTCGAATTGAACGTAACCCATATGCAAATCCACCAGGCCCACAAGTTTCTTGGCCAATTATACCTAAACTTAATGGGATTTTTTCATCTTTTTCGCGCATGGCATATCCGCCAGTACGCATCTGACAAAAAACAAAATCAACATTAGAAAAAGCTTCTTCTTTGTTTGTTGTATAAGTAAATTCAACTTCTGGGGCTTCTTCAGCAAATAAAATTTTTGCAAATTCTCCAATTACAGATTGACGCTCTTCATCGATATCATAAAGTACTACACGATTTAATGCAAAGCGATCTAAATGAGTAGTCATCGCTTTTAAAATTCCTGGTGTCCAAGTGGAACCTCCACCAACTAATACAATGTTATTTTTATTCATATTCAGCAGCTCCTTTTACTTTTAATGCAATTCCTTCAACTTGTGGTCCATAGATAACTTGTAAATGAGTATCATCAATTTTGACTATACCTGCAGCTCCAGTTGCTTTCAATGCTGCTTCGTCTGCTACAGTGGCATCATCTAAAACTAGACGTAATCTTGTAAAGCAATTTTCAATTTCTTTTATATTTTCTTTTCCGCCTAATGCAGCAACAATGGTATTGCCAATGTTGTCTTTATCTTTAATCACAACATCACTACCTTCTATTATTTCTTCGCGTCCCGGTGTTTGGACATTTTGCTTTAATATGACCGTTTTAAATACAAAGTAATAAGCAAATGNNCTATAACAGCTACAAACCAGCGTGTAGCAAGTCCTTGTAAGATTCCAAACACACCTAAATCAATGGCTCCACCCTGTACATTCCCAATTACAACATTAAATAAGTCCATTAACATAAATGATATTCCTGCCATAAATGCATGGAAAAAATATAAAACCGGAGAAACAAAAATAAATGCAAATTCAATCGGTTCTGTAATGCCAGTAGTAAAACTTGCCAAAGCAGCCGCATACAATAACCCTTTAACTTTGTTCTTTTCTCCACTTCTAGATGTTTTGTACATTGCATAGCATGCAGCCGGAAGACCAAAAACCATAAAGGGAATCTTTCCTTGTGCCAAGAAACGAGTAGCTTGTGCCATCAAATTCATATCAGGATTATCTTGAGCCAGTAATGTGTTAAAAATATTTAAAGCTCCTACCGTTTGTTCGCCATTAATTACAGCTACTCCGCCAATTGGTGTGAAGCGTACTAATTGATTCAAAATATGATGCAATCCTGTTGGTACTAATAAACGCTCTAGGAAACCAAATAGGAATGTTCCAAATACACCTGCTTGCGCAATGACATTCCCAATGCCTTCAATTCCTATTCCTAAGAAAGGCCACACAAAGTACATCAATAGGCCTAAAAAAGGAACCGTAACTGTAGTAATGATTGGGACAAAACGTTTTCCTCCAAAAAAGCTAATCGCTAACGGTAACTCAATATCATAAAACCGATTATGCAACGCAGCAACTAACAAACCAGATAGAATACCGCCAAATACATTCATTCTCAAAGTGAATATACCTAAAACGGTTTCATATTGTGAAGTTGTTTGAGTAGCTTTTAACAGAGAATCACCATTTGAAACTAAATAATCTATGGAAGTAGTCTCTGCGTCAAATCCATTTAATCCTAGAATGTAATTTAAAGTAATGTGGAAAATTATAAAACCAATTACTGCAGAGAAAGCAGCCGTAGCTTTTTCTTTCTTAGCNNTTAGCGAAAAGAATTGGTAAATTACCAAATAGAGCAGATGCTAATGTTCGAATAAAACCAATAATATTTTGTACTATTTCAAGTGAAACAAAGTCTTCTCCCACTATTGCAGGATTTTGTAACACTGAGCTTAATCCTAAAAAAATACCTGCAGCTGCAATAATTGATATAGGCATCATCAAAGATTTGCCGAGCTTCTGTAAAAAGTCTTTCATGTTGTAACGCCTCCTCTTATCTTTTAATACATTAAGTATATATTCTCGAATAAGCGGTTTCAATGCTATCTAACCAATAAGAAACAACAATACAAGATTGAGAAATGTACACACTTGTGTTTTTTTGTACACAAGTGTATTATTAAAATTTTCTACCACTTATCATTCTTGCAGTGTTTTTAATCTGAAAGACTAACGTCAGTATAATTACTTAATTCCAAAAGATTTCTATCTTAGTTAAAGTTTAATTGCCTGTACTTAATGAATCCTGGTAATCACTAGAAATAAAACAAAGAAAGCGCGTTTCCAAAAGAGGAAGCGCGCTTTCTCAGCGTACATATAGNNGTTCATTCAATTGCTCCAATTGCTTGGACTCCATAATTTCCCGTCTAATTCGCCTTCCATTTGACTAATGCGTTTGTATTGTTCTTTAATGAGACGAATAGTCGCTTTAAGCAGAGCTTTTTGTTTATAGTCTTGGCTGTTCACAACCATCGATTCAAGTTCCGTCAATACCCATTCTTCTTTATCCATTGTAATGCTCCTATTCCATTTCTTCCAATGATAATTTCAAATCATCCATCGTTTCACGATTCTCTTCAATAATTTCCATAACGTGTTGTAGTTTAAAGCTATCTTCTTCAGCCAAGGTCGTTAAATCGGTCTGTTCTAATTGGTTTAAAAACCAATTTTCACGGCTGGCTAAACTAGTGTCTTTTTCATGTGTTAAAAGAAGTTGATACTCTATTAAGAGTTCCATTTTTTGTTCTTCTGTCAAATAAGAAAATTGGTGGATAGATAAAGGTTTAAGATAAATCATCCCAGTTTTAAGTGCCATTGCTTGAAAAGGTTTGGTTAATTCAGTGATACTGAAATGCTCTTTTCCGCCAGCTTGGTATTCATTTTTTGAAGCGCCTATTGTCAAAACTAAGCCAAATTCTTTATCTTGCAAGTGATGACCATTTTTCCCATAAGCAAAATTTTCTGTCAGTACTTCATCTTGCCACTTTTTGAGTAAAGGGGGAGAACTGTACCAATAAAGTGGGAATTGAAGAATAATGCGGTCATGCGCTGCAATCAATTCTTGTTCTTTTATACTGTCAATTTTAAAATCTGGGTACTTTTCTTCCAGATGATGGACCGTCACCTCTGGCTCACCTGGTATGGAGCTCAACAAATATTGTTGGCTGCTGGATTCTCTAATATCCGGATGAGAAATAATAATCAATGTTTTCAAGTTACTTGCCTCCCCTAATGACTATTGCACGTGCTATCTATTGCTCTAAATACTCTAACATATCTTCTTTAATAACTGAAATCAGCGGCAATTTTTGGATCGGTGTCAATTCAATATCCAATTGNNGACTATTTTCTGAAAGAATCAGCTGGATTAGCAGACGCTGAAGCGATTCTGTGTCTCCTGGTTTAATAAATTCACTGCAAATAATTTGGCCCGTCTCACTATTTACTACTAATAAAAGAGTTGGAAAATAAGGACGGCCTCCTTCTGACGGTCTTATGGGAGTTTCTATAAAACCAATATCCAATTCCCAAATAGAAGCCCCGAATTTTTGAGAGGCAACTCGTTTCATTTCAAATTTAGTTATTAAAACTGGCGCTTCTTCAACATGAGCAGCACCATCTGCGATAAATTTCGACAAATTAAGTACACCATCTTCATAGCTGCCATCTTTATGATAGGTTCGTAATAAGATTTCATGATTCATGCGCTCTGTTTCATAAAAGGCCAATTTTTTTCGAAAAGCTTTTGCAGTCTCCAGCAGCTTTTCCATTACGTCTATCAGCATGCGTTAATCTGCTTTTTCTATAGGAGAAGGGTAATAACCAGGGCAGTAATCAACGAATACCGGCCAATTTTTTTTACCTCTGAAGGGAATACCGCTTGATTTGATTCGCTGATAAGCTTCTTTATCCAAATCCAGTCGGTTTTCATATTCTAAAGCAAGGCATTTCTGTAATTGGAGCATTTCCATCGGTGTACGATGTTCCCGCAAGTTTGACTGTTCCACCATATCAAAGAAATAAGTTAGTTCTTCGGAATTCCGATAAAATAAAAACCCATAATGCTGTTCAGATTTCCCTAGGATAGAAATCATTATGGGCTCTTTTTGGTTTTCTAATTGAATAGCAATTAAATTTGTATCCCAGTAATCATTCCAAAATTTTTCTTCATACAGCTTTTTGGCTAGTGAAAACAATTGCTTTTCCTGCTCCATTCTTTTATTGCCTCCTTTATCTTTTCTATTATGTTTATTATACCAAATTAATCTGTCTTTAAGTGGCTTATTCAAAAATCTCAGACTGAAAAAATTATAGTCTTTTTGAAAAAACACAAGTAAAGATATTCTTTATTCTCGGTTTATCCTTTCCCATTTTCCCGCCGCAACAAAATACGTTTATTTTAATAGCTATACTCCAAAAAATAAATTCAGATATTTGTTGTTTTTTAGTAAAACGATTACAATGGAAGTGTAGCGCTATCTAAATAATTGTCAGGAGGATTTTATAATGAAAAAAATTATTAAC
Source organism: Carnobacterium sp. UBA5792 (assembly GCA_002418295.1). Next base: position 15,558 of record DIDU01000058.1, read on the forward strand.
GATCCCTCATCTGTTTTAGATGAAATGCTTAACGGGCTTGCGTTTGCTTATGAAGATTTAGTCGAACGTTTGCCGGAAACAAATGTGATCCATCGCAAAACTGCTCAAAATAAAAAAGTTGCATTAGTCAGCGGCGGCGGTAGTGGACATGAACCTGCACATGCTGGGTTTGTCGGACAAGGCATGTTGTCTGCAGCTGTTTGTGGGGAAGTCTTTACTTCTCCAACTCCTGATCAAATTTATGAAGCCATTAAAGCCAGCGATGAAGGAGAAGGCGTTTTTCTCATTATTAAAAACTATTCAGGAGACGTCATGAATTTTGATATGGCAAAAGACTTAGCTGAAATGGACGATATTGCGGTCGAATTTGTAATTGTAGATGATGATGTAGCAGTTGAAGATAGTACGTATACTGCTGGAAAAAGAGGCATCGCCGGAACAGTTCTCGTGCATAAAATACTAGGTGCTGCTGCAGAGAAAGGGGCGTCCTTAGCCGAAATCAAAGAACTGGCAGATAAGCTGGTCCCTAATGTCAAATCGATTGGAGTTGCTTTAAGAGCTGCTACTGTACCAGAAGTCGGCAAACCAGGTTTTGAGTTAGCGGAAGATGAAATTGAATTTGGCGTCGGGATCCATGGCGAGCCGGGTTACCGCAGAGAAAAAATCAAACCTTCTAAAGAGTTGGCAAAAGAGCTGATTGAGCGGTTAAAATCAGAATTTCAGTGGAAAGAAGAAGAACAATATGCGGTACTGGTCAATGGCATGGGCGGAACTCCTTTAATGGAACAATTTATTTTTATGAACGATGTTAAAAATCTGCTGGTTGAAGAAGGAATCACCTTAGCTTATAGAAAAGTCGGCGATTATATGACTTCTATCGATATGCAAGGTTTATCATTAACTTTAGTCAAGCTGGAAGACGCTCAATGGCTCGATTATCTAACTGCGCCCGTTACCACTATTGCTTGGTAAGAAAGAAAGGATGGGAAAAATGATGGTTTCTCTTGAAAATATGAAAAAATGGATGACACTCTTCACAGCTCAACTATTAGAAAATAAAGAGTATTTAAGTGAGCTAGACACCGCTATCGGGGATGGCGACCATGGCAATAATTTAGCACGTGGAGCTAC
>DIDU01000058.1:16703-21134 GCA_002418295.1 Carnobacterium sp. UBA5792
TATTGAAGTTAACGGGAATGACCCTAGTCAGCAAAGTTGGAGGAGCTTCAGGGCCTTTATACGGTTCCGCTTTTATCAGCATGGCAAAAGCCAGTCAAGACAGCACAGACTTAGCCACTTTATTGGAAGCTGGGCTTGATGGTATTCAAAAAAGAGGAAAAGCTGAAGCGGGTGAGAAAACGATGGTTGATGAATGGGTTCCAGTGGTTGAAGCGGTCAAAGCTAAAAATTTAACGACTGATTTAATTGAAGACAGTGTGCAAAAAACTAAAGAGATGAAAGCAACTAAAGGGCGTGCTTCTTACTTAGGCGAGCGTTCTGTCGGACACATTGATCCTGGGGCCATGTCCAGCAGCTATCTTTTTAAGACTATGATGGAAGCTGGTGTATATGATGAGTAAAGAATATGGTGTTTTATTGGTTTCGCATGTAGAAGGCTTGGCAAATGGAGTTGCGACTTTATTAAACGAAGTAGCCAAGGAAGTGACGATTAAAACTGCCGGAGGAACGTCTGAAGGAGAGGTCGGTACCAGTTTTGATAAAATTGAAGCAGCCTTAAATTCATTTGAAGAAGATAAAATTGTTGCTTTTTATGATTTAGGCAGCGCCAAAATGAATTTAGAGCTAGCAATTGAAATGTCTGATAAACAAGTTACTTTTTATGACGCTGCTTTTGTTGAAGGAGCTTATACAGCTGCTGCTTTACTGCAGGCAGAAGCCCCGCTTGAAGCCGTTGAAGACCAATTGAAAGCATTGGTCGTAAAATAACCGACAATTTGTTTTAATTTAATTAAAGACCAAATACCCCGTCCTTCGTTTGAAGGGCGGGGTATTTGATAGAATAAGAGCTTTTTATAGTTGGGTGGCTGGAATCAATAAATATAAGAGCGCTGCAAGAACTCCACCAATAATCGGGCCAACGACTGGAACCCATGAATAGCCCCAATCAGAATTTCCTTTGTTTTTAATCGGCAATAACTGATGTGCAATTCTTGGTCCTAAATCACGTGCTGGATTAATGGCATAACCAGTGGATCCGCCTAAGGATAGACCAATCGAAACAATTAAGAGACCGACAACAATTGGATTCAATCCATCTGTAAAGTCGCCTCTCGTAAAAACTAATAATGAAAACACTAAAACAGCCGTTCCTAAAATTTCACTGAACACATTCCAAATGGTATTTCTGATTGCCGGTGCAGTCGAGAAGACACCTAAAATAGTTGCTGGATCTTTGGTTTCTTCCCAATGAGGGTAATAATTCAACCAAACTAAAGTCGCTCCTACAACGCCGCCCGCGATTTGAGCAATACTGTAAGGCAGTACTAATGACCAGCTGAATTCCCCTGCAACAGCCATTGCAATTGAAACGGCAGGGTTCAAATGTGCCAAGCTTAAGAAGCTGGAAGCATAAATACCTAATGTTACAGCTGCTCCCCAGCCAAGTGCAATAGTGACCCAACCCGCGTTTTCACTTTTTGATTTCCGCAAAGAATTGGCGGCTACAACACCGTCCCCCATTAATACTAAAACCAAGGTACCAATAAATTCTCCGAGCATTTGCAACCAAACGGATGTATCCATTTTCTATTTCTCCCTTCTATTCTACATTTTTTGAAAGATTAAAGGCGTTGATTTTTTCTTCCAATTCAGCTGTCAAAGCCTTTTTGGTCGATTTATCCAGTTATAGAACCGTGCCCTTTCTTCAATGGCAGGCATTTTAATTTCTCTATATTGGCTGTTCTTATCTTTACTGAAAACAGCATACAGATCATCCCTTTTCTTTTATCTACTTGTTGACAGGCGAGGGACTACTCAACTTTTCTTCTCAATGGTTTGTGTTTAAAAGCTTGTGTGGCAGCTACTGCTTCTTTCCAGCCATCATAAAGATTTTCACGAAGATCTTCTGCCATTTCTGGTTCAAACACCCCATTACTTTCCCAATATTCTTTAATTTCTGCTTGGTCTTTCCAAAAACCAGTAGCCAATCCGGCTAAATACGCAGCTCCTAAAGCAGTCGTTTCATTAACTTTTGAACGTTCAATAGTGGTTCCTAAAATATCGGCTTGGAATTGCAATAAGAAATTATTCATTGCTGCTCCGCCATCGACCCGCATTGTTTTTGTTTCAATACCAGAGTCTTTATTCATTGTTTCAATAACATCTCTTGTTTGATAAGCCAATGATTCCAATGTAGCTCTTATCATATGTTCTTTTGTTGTTCCGCGCGTAATCCCGAAGAAAGCACCACGTGCATCTTGATCCCAATAAGGAGCTCCCAGACCAACAAAAGCTGGAACCATATAGACATTTTCTGCAGAATCAACGCGTGTAGCATACTCTTCAGATTGTGGAGATTCTCTAAAGAACCGCAACCCATCGCGTAGCCATTGGATAGCTGAACCCGCTACAAAAATACTTCCTTCTAAGGCATACGTGATTTCACCATTCAAGCCATAGGCAATGGTTGTTAAAAGACCATTTTCAGATTTGATCGGTTCTTTGCCGGTATTCATAATGATAAAGGCCCCGGTTCCGTAAGTGTTTTTAACCATTCCTTTTTCGTAGCCTGTTTGTCCAAATAAAGCGGCTTGCTGGTCTCCTGCGATACCGGCAATTGGCACTTCAGCACCATAGAAATGATAAGGTTTTGTGTGACCGTAAACTTCTGAAGAAGATTTAACTTCGGGCAGCATTTCTCTTGGAATATCCAATAATTCTAAGATGTCAGTGTCCCACTCTAAATCATAAATATTGAATAACATTGTCCGGCTGGCATTCGTATAATCGGTTACATGAACTTCTCCGCCAGTGAGTTTCCAAATCAGCCACGTATCAATCGTTCCAAATAACAACTCACCATTTTTAGCCCGTTCTCTTGAACCTTCGACTTGGTCTAAGATCCATTTCACTTTAGTTGCTGAAAAATAAGAGTCAATAATTAAACCGGTCTTTGCTTGAATCATTTCTTTATGCCCGTCAGCTGTCAATTGATCTGCGATTTCAGATGTTTGTTTGGATTGCCAAACAACTGCATTGTAAATCGGCTTTCCAGTTTCTTTATCCCAGATTACCGTTGTTTCACGTTGGTTGGTAATTCCTAAACTATCTATTTCTTGCGGTTTCAATCCCGATTCGATCAATACTCCCGCAATAACCGTAAGCGTAGACAGCCAAATGTCATTCGCATCATGTTCTACCCAGCCTGGTTGAGGAAAGTGTTGTGTAAACTCTTTTTGTGAAGACCATAAAGGTTGTCCTTTTTTATCAAAAATAATGGCTCCCCCCCTCGTTCTTCCTTTTTCTTCTTACACAATTTTTTTTTTTTTCTTTTTTTTTTCTTTTTTNNGTATTTTTTTCCCATTTCTTTACCTCCTATTTTATAAGCGCTTTCACAAAACTGTGCTCTTCCACTTTAATGCTAAATTTCATTATTGTAAAGGCTTATGTCTTGCATGGTTAAGCGGTTTCCAATAGAAAAGATAGAAGAAATGCAGACTTGCTGCTTTCCTTCTATCTTTTTTTCTATGGTCATTTTTCAGCTGAGATCCAAGCCCATTTGTAACTGTCTGGACCGAAAACCCGTCTATACATATCTTGAACTTGCGGACGCAATAAATAAGATTCAGCTGATTGATACAATGGAGCTAAGGCTGCGTCTTCACCAAGGGCAACTTTTTCAATCTCCACTAACGTATCCCAGCGCGCCTCATCGTTATTATAGGTTGCTTTAGCTTTATCTATTAACGCATCTACTTCAGGATTTGAATAGTTCATGCGGTTAATATCTGTATCAAAACGCTCAAGGTAGTTGATTGGATCAGCAAAATCAGCGACCCATGAGTTAACAGCCATATCATACGTTCCTTTACGAACCGTATCTAGTTTCATTGAAAATGGCATACTTCTTAACTTAATGGTTAAGCCTGGTAAGTTCTTTTCTAACTCGCTTTGTAAAAATTCAGCTAATCGTTTAGAACTTTCTGTATCAGAAGTGATCAATTCTAATTCTAACTGGTCCTTGCCTAATTCAGCTAATCCGGTTTCCAAATCTTTTTCGGCTTTTTCTATATCATACGAAAGAACATCTCCGGCATCTTCTCGGTAATCAGCATCTGTCTTCGGATTGTTTGCCAATCCAGCAGGAACAAATCCATCAATCAGATCAGAACCATCTTGTAAAACACTGTCAACATACGCTTTTTTGTCAACTGCTGAAGCGATGGCCATCCGGATATGTGGATTGTTCAGAGGGGTCGCTTCGCCATTATTAAGATTATTCATTTCAATATAAAATGTAACTGCTTGTAAAGTTGTGACAATATCGGGATCATTTTTGTACTGTTCGACAAATGAGCCAGTCAAGGTAGCGATATCGGTATTGCCGTTTTCATACAAATTCAACTCAGTTGAGACTTCTTTGATCACGTT
>DIDU01000057.1:0-363 GCA_002418295.1 Carnobacterium sp. UBA5792
ACAGCCTCATCTCCTAATAACTCTATCAATTTTTCCAGTTGAAATGGTATATGAAACTTATATTTCCCAGCCGATATATAGTAATCATCACGCCATGTTGGTGCATATAAAATAACTTTTTTATCGTTAGGCAATCCTAGTTTCTTCTTGATTTCATTAATATCTTCAGCATTATTTTTTTGATACAATACATCGTTTCTTGGATATCCACTCTCGATAAACTGTTTTTCAAAAGCAAAACAAGATTGAAAAATATCTTCTGAATATTGATTAGGAGCAATTAAGTAATCCCATTTTTGCGTTTCAAATAAAAAGTTGGCTTTATAACTTTCTAAATCCGAACCCGGCATACTAAATGTATCC
>DIDU01000057.1:434-848 GCA_002418295.1 Carnobacterium sp. UBA5792
TAATCTCGCATTAGTAATCCAAATTTTTGCCCGAGCCATATAATAAAGCCAACGTAGTGAAAAGCGATATAGTATTTGAATGTCTTTATCTTTAATAATATGTCGATCTTTATATCGAATACTCCAAATAAGCTTATACTCATTGTTAGTGTGTTGCTTAAAATAATCATAAAGAGCTTTAGGATTATCATCAAATCTCCCCCCATATTGTGACTCAAACATCACTACATTTGGAAAGACCGGAAAGAGTGAAAAGAAACGAAACATTGAAGATAGGAAAAAAATGATGATTTTTTGTTTCATTTTTCTTTTACGCTCCCCTTGCTGGTTTTCATTAAATTAAATTTCTTCATTGATATCTTCTTCAATTTTTTGACTTAATTTATCTACTTCTGCTTTTATTTCTTTCAAGTC
>DIDU01000057.1:871-12951 GCA_002418295.1 Carnobacterium sp. UBA5792
TTACGCGGCAAGTAGACAACTTGACAATACTCTTTTAAAAAGTCAAATTCCCCTTCCCAATCGTCACCCATTACAAATAAATCAATGTCATATTTTTTTACATCTTTGACTTTTTGTTCCCATTCATTTTCTGGAATAACTTCATCAACACAAGCCAAAGCTTCTAAAATTAATTTACGATCTTCCCATGAAGTATATGCTTTCTTTCCTTTAATTGCATTAAACTCATCTGTTGATACAGCAACCGTTAAATGATCACCTAAAGCACGTGCTCGTTGTAATAATAAAACATGTCCTTTGTGTAATAAATCAAATGTTCCATAAGTTAAAACTTTTTTCATCCTGCTACCTCCTGAATTTTCACTACTTATTTTTAAATAAAGTCAACAAAACGTGCTCGGAATTTCATATGGATATGAGTTCCTACAAGTAAAACCACTAAGATAAAACCCCAGAAAATTAATAGTAGAGTCGGATTTTCCCAAAACCAACCCTGAGATAAAAAGCTATCTCTGAAACCTGTAATAATATAATAAACCGGATTTAGTTGAAGTGTTTTAACTAACCAATCGGGAAAATTACGTGTTTGAATATCCCATATTGGGCCTGATACATAAAACAACAATCGTAGAATTGANNATCACGTATTAAAATAGTAATCGTTGAATTAAGTATTCCCATTGCAAACAAAAAAGCAATCATACAAAAGAAGTAATAAAAATATTGTAACCAATAAATGGTTGGAAATATACCAAAAGCAAACATAACTATTATTAAAATAGCCATCATCCACCCATAAGAAACGAGATTGCTCATAATATTGATTCCTGGCAAAACGCTCACCGGAAATTTCATTTTCGAAACCATGGCCACTTTGTTGTAAATACTATTGGAACCACCTAGCAAACTCGTATTAATAAAGAACCAAGCAATAATTCCAATCAACATCCAAACAATAAATGGTACACCATCTACGCTTCTTCCACCATTCAAGCCTAAACCGAAAATCAGGTAATAAATTCCAATTTGGATTAAAGGGTTTAAAAATTGCCACATTAAACCTAAATAATGGCTTTGGTAAGTCGCTCTTTCTTCATACTTTGACACTCTTGCAATGATTCCAAAATTATCAATTTGTTCTTTGATAATCAACATGACATTTTTCACGTTAAAACTCCTCTAACTTAAGAAATCTTTATATTTATTCTGGATATGCGCCATGACTCGCTTTTTTGCGTGTCCGTCATTATACGTATTCCATTTTTGATTAAATTCTGTAAAATCTACTTGATCTTCCTGTTTGATACTCGCTATAACTTCATCCATTGAAGATACAATTACTCCAGGTGCCCATTCTTTAAAATCTTTTTGGATGCCTGTATGCTGTTCATAATAAGTTTGATCGTAACAATAAAAAATAATTTTCTTTGCATTATCCAGTAACGTGAATTCAAATGGAATCGAAGAATAATCTGTAATTAAACAATCTGTCACAACTAACAAATCTTCAATAGAAAAATCAAATACATTGCCATAAAAAAAACCTTCGTATCGGTTTTCAACTATCGGTGTGACAACGTGCGGATGTTTTTTCATAATTAAAACATAATCGTTCCCCAAATTTTCATACAGTTGTTTTATATCTAATGGATAATTCTCCAGCTTATCCTCTCGATATGTCGGAGCATGGNNGAAATGAAGCATAAAAGTTCGTTCTTTTTTGTTGAATCATATCTTTTTTAAAATAAACATCAGAACGCGGATAGCCGATTGGAATAATGCTTTCTTTAGGAGCACCGTAACTATTTTGGAAAACTTGCCCCATCATTTCAGAGCCGACAAGGTATTCATCAAAATGCTGATAAACTTGTTTAAAACGCATTTTATCAAAGTAGCTTCTTGACATCGCTGCCGGGTCTTCTAGTCCGAACCGCTTAATAGCACCATTTGCATGCCATAATTGTATGATTGTTGTTTCTTTATGCAAGCGTAAGCCCGCAAAAAAGGGGAAATAATTGTCACAAAGAATAACTTTAGCTTGCATACATTTAGGAACGGCTTCTTTGATAAAAGAAATAGATTGTGTGATAGAGTAAACTTCCGCTCCCATTTCTTCAAATCGTTTGATATCATTTTGACAATTTTCTGTATAAAAAATCGTTACCTTTATCTGAGGATTTTGCTCAATAAATGACGCTAACAGTCCATTTTCATTTTTCGGAAAACTCATTAAGTAAATCAAATTTTTTTTCACTTTTAAATGTTTTGAAATCAATGAAAAAAAACGGATAAGCCAAACGTAGATTATTTTAGCCACTTGTTCCTTCATAATTCTACTCTATCTTTTCATTTTCAACTAAATAAGAAAATGAACTATTATTTTGACCTGCAACCTCAACAGTCTGATGGGTCTCCACTTCTCCGTCTATTGATCCCAACAAAACGCTTGTTAACGACTTGCCGCTAAAGTGAACACCAACTAAAAACAATGTTGCAGCTACTGTAAGGAATAAAATAAGTCTCGTAGGCCAAGCCATTTTGTCTGTGATTTTTTCTTCACTAAATTGTTGGTTGAGTATTTTTTCTTCCTTTTTGTCTTTTGCATTTTCAAGCTTTTCTTGATGAAATTGTCTGATATCAAAGTTTTTTTGTTGTTGTTTATGTTCTTCTTGGTACGCTTTTTTATCTTTCGCACTTTTCGCTTTAAAATCATTAATAAACTTTTGATACTCTTCTGCAACTTCTTCTGAAGGACCAATCATTCGAATTTCCCCATAGTGCATCCAGATAATTTTATCACACAACTTTTTGACTTGCCCCAAGGAATGACTAACAAAGAAAATAGTTTTTCCTTGTGCTTTAAATTCCATAATCTTGTCAACACATTTTTGGTAAAACGTCTCATCACCAACAGATAAAGCTTCATCAATAATTAAAATATCAGGATCCGTGTGAACAGCAATAGCAAAACCTAAACGCGATTTCATTCCGCTTGAATAGCTTTTAACGGGTTGATTGACAAAGTCGCCAATATCTGCGAACTCAATAATACTATCCATTGTTTCATCAATTTCTTCATTTGTTTTGCCAGTCATCAAAGATTTTAGCCGAATATTTTCCAATCCGGTCAATTGGTTTTTTAATCCGGCAGAAATTGAAATAATGGAAGTTTCACCATTAATTACTGTGCTTCCTGTAGTTGGCGGTATAATACCAGCTATAATATTGGAAAGGGTTGATTTGCCAGAACCATTGATTCCAATCAAGCCGACTGTTTCTCCATCATAAACATCAAAAGACACGCCTCTTAAGGCCCAAAAAGTTGGAATATCTTTCTTGGAAAACTTAAACAATGCTTTAACTTTATCTGATTTTTGTTTGTACAAGTCGTATTGTTTGGTTACATTACTAACACGTACTTTTAATTGCTCTTCCAAAAAATTCACCTTACTTCTATTATTGTTTTTTATATTTTTACTTTTATTTTGACAATAGTCAATACACCATTAGAAATTATAACATAAAACATTCAGCTTTGCTTTTATGTCTTGTAATATTAATAGTTCCTTTATAATTGTTCTCTTGCATTTAATTCTTCTTTTAACAAAAGGCTACTTTTGGCGTCTTTTCAGCTTCCGATCGACATAATTGCCGATGCGGCTGTTNNTTAGCTTGTTCAATTTCGCCATCTTTGTACTCAGTAATGGCAGCATTCACAACTGCTCCTGATGTCAATAAAGCCCCTAGTACATTCAGCCACAACATAAACACGATCAACGTACCGATAGCGCCATAGCTCAACGTACCTTTGGCAAAGTAACTAACGTAGATTGTAAAAGCTTGAGTGATCAGCACCCAGCCAATAGTTGAAAAAATAGAACCTGGCAGTACATGCTTTAACTTTAAATTGGCATTTGGAACAAAATAATATAACAGTGAAAAGGCAAAAAACAAGGTAAACATGGTCACTGGCCACCGAATACTCAGAAAGGTATCTAGAAAGCTGGTAGATAGGTGCAATAATGGGGTAAGGTGTTCTAAAATCAACTGACCAAAACTGAAGACAACGACTAACAATACAAGGCCTAACAATAAAAGGACTGTGAACGTAACAGAAGCCAACCGGACAAAAATAATATTTTTTCGTGGGTTTACTCCATAAGCTTTATTCATACTCATTTGCATCGCATTCATGCCTCGACTCGCTGACCATAACGTTCCAATGGCTGCAATCGACAATACTCCTCCGCTGCCTGAGGTTAAAATCTGGTTCATGATCGGTTTTAAACTTTCCACTAAGTAGCTAGGTATAGCATTTTCTAAGTAAGGATAAAAGAACTCAGGTGATAAATTTAATAATGGTAATAAGTTCCCAATCACGATCAATAAAGGAAATAAGGACAATAAAAAATAATAAGCAATGACGGCTCCTGAGTTGCTTACTTCAGCTTCTTTGTATTTTACTTTTAAAATTTGACTAAACACTTTAATCGATTGCTTTTTGTTCGTTAGTTGAGCCATTTTGATACTCCTTTTTTCATTACTGTTCTCCATTATACTGATTCTCCTGTAAAAAAACTAGCGAAGTCCTTAGACAGGAAAAATTCCAATCAATAAAAACTGCTTTTCCTAGTCCGATTCAGCTTATAAAATAAATCGTTTTAGAAAAGGAATTTTTGCCAGCAATTTGACACAAATATAACTGACTAAGAACAATAAAACAGCTAGTAGCGGAACAGACAGAATCGGTGTGAAGATAAAAGTAGTTAGTCCAAATTTTGTGAAAATAAAACGAATCAGCACATGAATCAAATAAATGCCGAATGAATAACGAGAAAGTTCGATCATCCATTTACTCATTTTTTCAGAGATTTCATGCTGTTGCATACTTTCTTTAATAAATAAAAAGACTGCTGCACTCGCAAACAAGACATTAGGCGTTAAATATTCATATGATAGACTGTAAGGTTTTCCCGTCTTCAATGAATGAACATTCGCTACGACGATCGTACCAATTACTCCAGCTATGCCTAAACTGTAAAGGAAAAGTCTAGCGATTTTTGATAAGGAATAACGCGATAAATAATACCCAGCAAAAAAATAACCCAGGTAGCCGAATGTAATGTCTAAGTTAAGACCTCTTTCAACAATCGTGGTGGTTGATTTAAGCGGAAACGCATGATAAGTCGGATTGAGAAAACCGACAACAAAGCAAAAAAGCAGAAAATATTCTATTAATCGTCTATCTTCAGCGATTTTTCTTAAAAATGGCACCATTACATAGACTTCAATTAGACGGAATAAGAACCACAGATGAAAATGACCTTCAATAAAGGCTTGGTACATAACTTTTACTACATCGCTATTGATTGTTCGGTATTCATACACTGTAAAAATAAATGCATATAAAGCTGACCAAAAAATAAAAGCAAGTATGATACGGAAAATATTTTTTTGATACAGTTTTTTGATGGGTACTTCTTTTTGAGGATTTAAAAAGAAAATGCCGCTGACCATAAAAAATAACGGCACACTAATGCGGGAGAAGCCGTTATAGACGTTCAACGTCTGCCATTGATAAGAAGCGATTGGATATGAACCAAAATCAAGTGATGTGGTATGAATCACAATCACTAAAAAAATAGCTGCTACTCGGAGGACATCAGCATATAAAATTCTGTTTTTCATGTTGTCTCCTCCTCAGCTTCTCTTCTTTTCTCATTCAGTATACCAAACAACAAAAAAATCCGAAAACAACTGTACTTTTGTCTGAATAACCATGGTCAAGCCTTCAATTCCTTTTCACATATCTGAAAATAAGCCGCAAACCTTGCAGCTGTTTTCACGCTTACGTAATCAATGACCATGTAGTTTCAACTTCTTGAGCAGAGCATAAAGGACGTACTTGTCAATGCCGTTATAAATCCTGACTTCAGTATCGACAAGTTGAATCCTAGCTGCGAGCTTATTTTTTAGAAGAAGTTTAAGGACGAGTCGCTTCACTGGTTTCGTGTTCTAAAAATTGAACGATGATGAAAAGGTGGCTGTTTTTTTGTTCTAGCATAGTAGCAATCCTTGCTGACTGATTGAGATAGGACAATCTTACAGCAGGTGATGCGTTAATTCTATGAGATTAATTTTACCAGGGTTACTTTTCATCAACGCTTGTAGAAACATAACTTCTAAGAATCAAAAAAGCAATTTAGCTCACAAGCTAAATTACTTTTTTGGCATCAGTCTATTTTGACAATCTCTAAGCGATCGACGCAGATTGGATCGATTCCAATATCAGACTGCATAAAAATTTCATTCTTCCCTTTTTCTAAATTCACTCGTATTTGTAGTGGTTGGTAGTATTGTGCAAATGGAAGCGGCACTTGTTCTTCTTGGCCATTAGCAGCAACATTTATTAAAATATCCATCTCTGCACGCGGCATTTCTGCTGGTTTCACATAAATCAGCAAAGAATAGGTTCCAGCTTGTGGGGCTTGAAATGTCCAAGTTAGTTGATCAAAAGGATTTTCAAAGCCACGAATCACTTTTTCTGATAAAGAATTTCCATCTTCTATCTCTTCAAATTCGCCATCTTGTTGGGCTTTGTCAGCCAATAAACGATAGCGTTGGTTTTCCCCTTTGGGTAAGTGGTGCCGTTTGTTTTCTGCTAAGGGTGTCTCTAAATTTAACTTATCATCTTCTGACCATTTGATCTTTTGCATACGGATAGAACGATTCCAACCACCATGGTCCCAACGTGCAGCGTGGTAGACCAGCCATTCCTCGCCACCGTCTTTTGATTGGGCGAAACCATTGTGTCCTGGACCAAACACCTCGTTCTCACTTTTAAAGATCGGTTGATCAGCTTTTTGCCAATTTTCCCTTTTCAAAGGATCTTTTGCTGTATCCAAGGTCAATAATCCCAAGCAATAATCATTATCCCAACTACCACTTGCCGAATAGACGAGATTGATTGTTTGATTGCGGACCAAAATCTGTGGGCCTTCGTTGATCAAAGGGGATTGTTTTTTCTCCCAATCGAATTCAGGTTCAGAAAGTAGAAATTTATCTGTATTTACTTCTGTAGGTGAAACCATTTCTGATATATAAAGATTTTGAGCGACATTTACATAACCTTCCCAACCTGACCAAACAAAATAACGGTGGTCGTTGNNAAATTTGTCATCCATACCAGTAACAGCTTCTAATATCCATTGTCCTTTGTAAGGGTCTTCTGCTTCATTGATCAAAGCATACATGCGATGCGTTTCGCCGGGTTTATTGGCTGCAAAATAACAGACCCATTGATCGTCTAAGCGATGGATCTCTGGCGCCCAAATACTTTCAAAATCTGATGCTGCTTCAAAAACAACTTTTTCTTCACCAGTGGCTATTTGCGTCAAAGTTTTAGAACGTTGTAAAGTCACATTATTGCCTGTTGTCTTCGTATAATAATAATCATCATCCTCTTGATAGACCCATGGATCGGCTCCTTCATTATCTATGATTGGCGTGAAATCAGTAACTACTTCTTGTGAATCAGTGTTAATTTTACAGCCACTTAAAGAAATAAGGATAGTCAACAGTAACCAAAGCATTCTTTTCTTCAAGAAGCAACACCCTCTCTATTTGATCGTTACTGTAATTTCTAGGGCCAAAGGTAAATCACCGAGATTTTCCACCTTATCAGGTAAAACCACTTCTCCTTTTATCGTTATCTTCCCTGATTCGATAGATTCTGGTAATTGCCATTTGACAGCGACTTTTTGACTTTCGCCTGGTAGGCTTTTCGAAGTAATCAGACCAACTTCTTCTGGTAAAGACCAATCTTTTGCGTTGGTTCCTCTTTTCACCGTCACTTCTCTTATATTTTCTGTTTCAAAGCCAATAAAATTATCAACATCTACAGCGCCAGATGGGACTGGTTGTGGGGTAACGGTCGGTCCATGAACTTCCAAAATGGTTTTTCCTTTTTCATTTTCTGTAAAATGCATGCGGTCAATGGCAAACTCTCGGGGATCAGTATTCCAAATAGATTCATGACGATGATAAACCATGAACATTTCTTTGCCATCTGGAGACTCAGTAACCGCATGATGTCCGGTTCCATGGGCCAAAGAATTAGATTGCATAATCGGATTTTGTTCATATTTTTCAAATGAGCCTAATGGGTCGCTGCTTGTCGCATAGCCCGCTCCATACATTGGACTTTCAAAATGAGAACCTGAATACGTCAAATAATAAATGCCTTCTTTTTTCAACATATAAGGTCCTTCGTTAACATCAGCGATATCTTTTTCCCAGGGTTGTGAAGGTGCTAAAACTTCTGTAACAGTACTTTCATCAATAGATACCATGTCATCGTTTAATTTGGCACCCCAAATAACATTGCCTCCAGTAAAGCGCACAAAGTACAAATAATATTGCCCATCCTCATCTTTAAAAGCATGGGCATCGATTTCTTTAGTATCTTCATGCATCGGCGCCACTTTTTTTTGCGTGAAAGGTCCTAAAGGCGAATCAGCGATAGACACACATAGCTGTTCGTTGGCTGTGTAATACATATAGTATTTACCATCGCGCTCAATCAAATCAGGTGCCCAAAAGCCTTGAGTCCCCCAATTTTCATTGCCTGCGGTCATGGCCATTCCTTTATCCGTCCAATTCACCAAATCTGTCGAAGTATACACTTTGATCCCGTCATTATTACTACCAGCCGTGGTTGGGTACAAGTAATACGTTCCGTGGTCATATAAAACATCAGGATCAGCAGCTTCTGGAACCAACGAATTAGTATAAGTAGCACCTTTTACTTCCGCTTCATTAAATGGAGCAACCGTCATCTTTTCAAAAGTCGCATTTTCTAAGCGATTACGAACGCCGATTTGACCTCTCACATAATCTTCATCGCTCACATCGATTTTGGGGTAGCTATCTTTTTCTTCATTGACAAAACCTTGAATATGTTCTCCTGCGGCTTTTACCGTCAGTTTGTATGGTTGGTCATACTCAAGATACATTTTTTTTGTTGCGACTTCCGTCCAAGGTTCACCGTCAGTGCTTGATTTTCCAAGGATCACTTGTTGTTTGTTCACATCGATTCCAAAATAATAACCATCATAACTATCGACACCATCTCCAGGATTTTGGATCCGAAATAAGATTCCTCCTTCTGCGCTTGTATCATCCGTTTGATTATCTGGTTGTTCAATGGTGACTTCTGTTTCAAATTGAAAATCACCATATTCAGCTTTTTTATAAATCGCTTTGTTTCCAGTGCCTCCGTCCACTGTCAACACTCCTTTCTCATTGTCCCAACTGCCATCGCTATCACCTTGATAAATTTCCCACTTTTCAGGATCCAAAAAGTCAGCGTTAAAGGGATCTTTTTGTGCCAATACTACTTTAGTTATGCCACCTACCATGATTCCAGTCAGCAAGAGCCCACCGATCCAAAGCATCGTTTTTTTTTTCATAATCCCGATCCTTTCTGTTACAAAGAAAATGCTGAGACACAGCCTTTCAACAATGTTTTTCGAAAGTCTTTCATTGTTGAAAAAACGTCTGTCTCAGCCATTTTTCATTTACTCGTTTTTATAAATTCTTGTTATTCCACAGTAGGAATATGAAATTGATCATTGATTTCCTTGATTTTGCTGAGCTCACATTTAGGCTGTCTATCATAAGTCACTAATCCGTTGATTTCTTGTTCAACGTCTGTCATTTGAGTATAGCAATAGCCCCATAACGCTTTAGAAGCATAGAGAGCTTCCATAATCCGGCGATATTCAGAAACAAACTCATCAGTAGAAGCAACAGATGTATAGCCCCAACCAGGTTGACCAGACACGTCAAAACCAATCCCACCAAACTCAGTCAGCAAAATAGGTTGTCCTTCATAAGAAAAACCATTAGCAAAAATAGGCCAAGGAGTCGAGCGGTTATGAAGCAAGGTTTCTTTGCTGCTCAAACTTTCTTTGAAGTATTCATATTTAGCTACTTCTTCTTTTTGTCCATGTGCGTAGTTATGGATAGCCACGATATCAGTATCGGTTGCTGCCCACCCATCATTTGAAATCACCAAACGTGTGGTATCTAAGGAATGAATATAATGGAAAATGGCTTGAGAAAAATGTTGTTGTTGGCGATCAAAGGAAATATTCGGTACACCCCAACTTTCATTGACAGGTACCCAAGTAATGATCGATGGATGATTGTAATCACGTTTGATACTATCGGTCCATTCCACCATCAACCGTTCCACCGCACTATTTGTGTAAACAGGTGGCGCTGCACATTCTCCCCATACAATAAAGCCCATTTTATCGGCCCAATACAAGAACCGAGGGTCTTCCATTTTTTGATGCTTCCGACAACCATTGAAACCCATTTCTTTAGCTAATTCGATATCTTTGACAAAGTCCTCATCAGTAGGCGCCGTTAGCAAGCCTGTTGGCCAATAACCTTGGTCTAAGATTAATTTTTGATAGTATGGCTTATTATTTAAATAGACCATTCCATCAGCCGCATGTACTTTTCGCAAGCCAAAATAAGAATGCAAAATATCTTTACTTTGATCGGCTTCTTTTAGTTCCAAGTCAAGATTGAATAAATTTGGTGTTTCCGGTGTCCATGAATACCCTTCGTTATGATAATTTTGTCTGAAGATATGGTCTTGATACAATTCCACTTCAAATATCACTTTATTAGTAACCAAGTCAACTTGACCACTGGCTATGGGTTGATCTTTAAAAGAAATGGTGTAAGTTAAAGAATTTTGTTTGGTTAATTTACTGATCACAGCTTCGATTTCGATTTTTCCTTCATCAAAATGCGGTGTCAATTTAAGATCTGTTATATACTGTTCATTCACCACTTCAAACCAAACTGTTTGCCAGATCCCAGTTGAATTTGTGTACCAAATACCTGCTGATTCATCTTCCCAAAATTGTTTCCCACGTGGAATAGTTTCATCATAATGTGGATCCAAAGCTCGTACACTCACTTGTTGCTTGCCAGAAGGGTCTAAAAATGGTGTAATGTCGATTTCAAAAGAAGTATGCCCCCCAATGTGATGTCTGACATGTTGTCCATTTAAATAGATATCTGATTCGTAATCTACCGCACCAAAATGAAGCAATACGCGTTCATTTGCTTGCGGTAAAACGTCAAACTCGCGTTGATACCAAACAATATCATGAGGGGTGCGATCTTCAATGCCGCTTTCTTTACTTTGATAAACAAAAGGAACCGTAATAGTTTGATCGAAAACATCCGATTTTGTGAACCAGCCAGCATCGATTCCTTCGTTTTTATCATCAAAAGCAAATTTCCATTGACCATTTAAATTGGTCCATTTTTTACGTTCTAATTGTGGTCTGGGATATTCATTTCTCATCATGTCGTTTACTCCTAATCTTTTGCTCATTTTACTTTTAAACTTTTATTTTTTGCCATCAAAATAATGGTGGCAGTCATGCCGATAATGGCACTGACAACATCTAAAACGATATAGGAAAGAACCGATTCAACTAGTAGAAAAAAGCCGATTTTCCAATGTACTTGGCTATCTTTGATATAACGCTTGCTGAACAACAGATTTATGATGCCAAGTGCGATCAAAAGACTACCAAAGCTTGTAATTACTAGCATATAACCATTGGGATACACTGAAGGTTTAAAGCCAAGCATCCCATTTCCATGTTGGAAAATACCGTAATAGATAATGGTAATCATCCCATCGATGATTTGCCAGATTCCCATAGTTTTGATCAAAAAACGTTCTTGTTTTCTACTCATTTTTTTATCAACCTTTCACGCCGCCCGATAGAGACATTGATTCTAAGAAATATTTTTGGGCAAATAAATAAATGATAAATGTTGGAATAATTGCAATCAAAGCACCTGCCATAAGTAACGTTGGTTGGGCTTGGTACATTCCTTGTAATAATTGTAAACCAGAAGTAATTGGCATTTTTTCAATATCATTAAAGACAATGGATGGCCATAAGAAATCATTCCATGAACCGGTGAAAGTAAAAAGTGTGATAACCGTTAAAATCGGTTTGATCAATGGAAAAATAATT
>DIDU01000057.1:12958-19892 GCA_002418295.1 Carnobacterium sp. UBA5792
CATAAATTGTTTTACTAAGAAAATATTCATTGCACCTGCTGCTCCAGGAACGATCATTGCCCAAGGAGTATTGACCCATCCTAAAACATCTACGATTTTGTATAGCGGGATCAAGTTTACGACTCCAGGAAACATCATCGAAGCGAGTAAAAAGGTAAAAATTTTATTGCGCCCTTTGAATTGAAGACGACTGTACGCAAATGCCGATAAAGAAACTACAAATAATACAAGTATGGTATTCATCGTAGCGATAAATAAAGAATTAAAAAACCAACGTACCAAAGGTGTACTTGTGTTATCCATTAGCAAGTCTTGGTAGTTCGTCAATACCCAATCAATAGGTAATAAACGGGCACCTTCTGTCAATAATTCCGATTGTGATTTAAAGGAAGTAAAAATTCCATACAATAAGGGAACGATCCAGATCACAGCCATTATCGCCAAGAAAACAAATGCAACGATTTTTGATGTTTGTCTTTTTTTCATTGTTTTCATTGTTTTCTCCCCCTTAATCCTTCGTTTTCAAAAACTTAAATTGAATAGCCGATACGAGCATAATGCAGACACCTAATACAATAGCCATCGCTGAAGCAATGCCGGCAATCGATTGCCCAGAACCAAAGGCATTTTGTTGAATGTACATCAAGAGAACCCGAGTCCCATCATTAGGGCCTCCGCCAGTCAACATGAGCGGCTGTCCATATACATTGAACTGAGCGATCGTAGTCACGACCAAGGTATAAAGGATTTGTCCTTTGATCGATGGCAAAGTGATTTTTAAAAACTTTTGTACCGAGGTAGCTCCATCGATATCAGCTGCTTCATAATAGTCTTGTGAAATCCCCATTAAAGCAGCTTGATAAATGATCATATTTCCACCGATTGTCCACCAAACGGTTACTACGACCAAAGTGACCCAAGCATAGGGCATCGTACTCGTGAATGGTGTTGATGTGCCTAATAATGTATTGATCGGTCCATAAGTGACATTAAACATCAAGGTCCAAACAATGACTACTGCTGAAATAGCAAATAAATTTGGCATATAGAAAAGGGATTGAAAAAATTTACCCAATTTAGGTTTTGTATTCAAAGCCACGGCTACCAGTAATGGCACAATGATACAAAGCGGTACGACAAAAATGACGAATTTAAAGGTATTCGTTAATCCTATTCGTAATTGCGAATAAAAAATAGAATCTTGGTTAGTAAAAATTTCATTGTAATTTGCCAAACCAACAAAATTAGGGCTTGAAACAAGATCCCAGTCTGTAAACGAAATATAGATTCCAAAAAAAACAGGTAACAAGAAAAAAATCGTAAAAATAATCAAATGTGGGGCAATGAACAGCCAAGGCAAGGCTTTACTTTGCCCTCGATTTCTTTTTTTTCCTTTCTTTGATAAAGACATTTGTTCCCACTCCCTTTCTATTCTTTGAGAAAGGGAGCCTTTTAGGACTCCCTCACTCATGAATAGACTTAATTATTGGATTTATCTTTTGAAACTTTGTCTGCTACTTCTTTTTGCATTGCTGGTGCAAAATCATTCACTTTTGCTTTACCAAAGATAACATCTAGTGCGTGTGCATCCATGTACTCAGCTACATATCCATTGTATTTGTAGTCAAAAATAGACAATGTTTCTTGTTCTGCTGGATCATTGATGAACATTGATTGTGGCATTTCTAAGTATTCATCATTGTTCAAAAGATCTAAAGTAGCTGGGTTTTGTCCTGCTTTTGCCCATTCTAATGAATTCGTACGTACCCATTCTAAGAAATCCATGATTCCTTTGGTCTTTTCTTCCGAACGATCCGGGTTTTTAAACATCACGAATTGATGAGAAGAAGACCAGTTGACTGCTTCACTCAAATCATCAGAAAGTTGAGGAGCGTTTGTCAATCCCCAATCAAATTTTGCTTCATTCACATTATTTCTCATCCAGATACCTTCTGGATAGAATATTACTTTACCAGCAACAAACAATTGATACGGATCTTCACCATCTTTTGTAGTGATGCCGCTATCATATAAATCTTTCCATAACCCAAGCGAATCGGTCATTGCTTGATTATCAAGTGTTGGGTTAATACCATCCGATGACAATTCGCCACCATTTTGTTTATACAAAGAAAGCAAAATTGGTTTCATCCAAGTAACACCAAGAGAGGCAATCTTATCTGCTTTGGCTTTTTCGCCAGCTTCTTTGATTTCATCATAAGTGATGATGTTATCATCTAAAGCAGTTGGCGCATATTTTTCAACTAATTCTTTGTTATAATAAGTACCGGATGTATGAATATCAAGTGGAATCGAATAGCGAGTGTCATCAATATCGCCGATCTTCCAAGCTTCTGGTACGTAGTTCTCAGCTTTGATTTCTGGGTAATCTGCTAAAGCGTCATCATACGTTTCTAACATGTCATTGTCATTATATTGTTTGATTCGTTCTGCATGAACAATATTCAAGTCAGGAATGTTTTTACCAGAATTAACAACAGTAGGAATCTTGGTATACATATCCCCTTCTTTCATAGAAACATTTTTCACTTTGAACTCTGGGTTTGTTTTATTGTATTCATTGATCATTTCTTTAATGTTAGATCCATCTGGACCAGTGAAAGGATTCCAGAAAACAATTTCATTCTTGTTGCCTTTTGAAGAATTTCCCGAATCTGAACTACTTGCCGATCCGCCACATCCTGCTAGTAAACCGATACATGCTCCTGTGATTAAAGCTAATCTTGCAAATTTCTTTACTTGCATTTCCAATTCCTCCTAGTTTACCAAAAAGTTAACTCCTATATTTTACCATTAACTTATCAGTAATATTTTTTTATTTTTATTTCTTTCATACACAAATTATCATCTTATGAAAGCGATGTCAACACTATTTTAACAGGTTATACCAAAAATAACTTTAAAGTTAAACCACATTAAATCATAATCCAAATCAGCATTTTAATATAACTAAATAGTTAAAATCGATATTGTTCTATTTTTTTTTTTGGCTTTTTTTATTCTTANNAACATTTTTCTTGATTTTTTATTAATTCATTTAATTTTTTCGTCGCGTATTGATTTCAAAAACTTCTGCTATATTTACTTTAGAATTTCTTTGAGGATCGAGTAACCCATTCACTTCTTGTTCTACATCAGTCAATTGTGTATAACAATAACCAATTATATAAGGAATATCTTGAATAGCTTTATGAATATCATTAAACCTTTTCATGAACTGTTCTTCATCTTGAACTTGTTCTCCATAGCCCCACTTCTTTTTATTATCAGTAGCAAAGGCTATTCCGCCAAATTCAGAAATCAAAATTGGCTGTCCGTTATATTGATATCCATCAGCCATCATATAGCGAGTATTACTGTATTGTTGTTCATTCTCTAAGAATTTTTCTTTCCTTTCATATCTCGTCTTCAAGACTTCACCAGATTCTTCATAATCATGTAATGTAATAATATCTGAAACAGTATGCTCCCAACCATCATTCGTTATTACAGGCCGAGTATCATCAATCGTTTTTGTTAAATAATAAACAGCCTCGGTAAACTTCTGCTGCTTTTCTCTTCTTTGTATATCTTTGATGCCCCAAGATTCATTGAACGGAACCCAAGTTATAATCGAAGGGTGATTGTAATTTTGCTCAACAATCTTTTNNGCTATAAAATTGGCAATGGCTATATCATTAAAGTTAAATGTTGAAGGCATTTCAGACCAAACTAACATCCCTTTTTTATCACATAGATAAAGAAATCTTTCATCCTCAATCTTCTGATGTTTTCGCAAACCGTTATAACCTAATTCAAAGATCTTATCTATATCCTTTTCTAAAGCTTCCAAAGACGGCGGTGTTAGTCCTGATTCTGGCCAATAACCTTGATCAAGAATCAATCGTTGATATAACTGACAATTATTAAGCAAGACTTGTCCATTCTTAATATGAATTTTACGCATACCAAAATAACTAATTGCTTCATCAAGTAAAATACCTTCAGCATCCCTTAATTTAAAAGTAACATCGTACAAATTAGGATTTTCTGGGGACCATTGCTTAGTTCCCCAGCTAGCATCTTCTTTAACTCGCGTATCAATCTCAATAGGTACCATTTGATGCGTAAAGGTCCCTCGATAAGAATTAACAAGGTTATTGTCAAATGACACTTCAATTTCCAAACTATAATTCCAAGAAGAAATATCAAGATACGAGCTATGCATCTTAGGTTCGAAAATAACCATATCTCTATCTATATCCGGTGTAATTTTAACATTTTCAATCCGGTGTTGTGTCAGGTGCTTTTCCAACCAGACAGATTTCCATATTCCTGTAGTTTGAACATACCAACATCCAAAATTATCTTTCTGCCACCGTTGTTTTCCTCTTGGTTGCTCGCAATCCATTGAGTCTTTGATCCGCATGGTAATTTTATTGATTCCTTCTTTAAGATTACTACCTAAATCAAATTCAAATCGCTCATAGGCTCCTTGATGCATTCCCAATAAATTACCATTTAACCAAACTTGACAGATATAATCTACTCCTTCAAAAATCAAAGAGTAGTGTTCGGGCTCAGTTATTTCAAATTCCTTTTCATACCAAACAATAGGGTGGTGTGATTGATCGTTAACGCCGCTCATTTGAGTTTCATAGGTATATGGAACTGTAATAGTTTGTGGATCAACAATCGTTTGATGCCACCCTTCACTCGATCCTTTATCATGATCATCAAATTTAAAATTCCACTTTCCGTCTAGCAGTTCCCACTCATCCCGTATAAATTGCGGTCTAGGGTGTTGCATTCTTAAATCTTTCATTTAATCATCTCCAATAGTCATTATTTTTTTAAGTTTTATTCCCTAAGTCTAGTATTTCTTCTATTTTCAATATAAATTCAGGTAGAAGCGTTTGATATGCCCATCTATAAATAATGCATCACTCATTAGCATCATATTTTCCAAGGAAATCGATGTAAAATCGTTTTCCCTAACACACCTAGCACTATAATTGCTGTTACTGCTTTTTTCATCTCCAACATAGTTCCTTGTGAAAACGTATTATTTTCTTCAAGAAACATTATTTAATAAAATATGTTCTATTTTTGAAAAGAAACCTTTCTAAAGATATAAAATAAATATATATAAGATTATCACCTTCCAGTTNNATTCCATGTAAACGATGTCAATGTTGTTTTGGCTGTATTCCAAATATAACTTTACAGTTAAATAACATTGAGATATAATATGAATAACATTTAATTCGTAAACTAATGAGTTAATTAGAAAGTGAGGTTTTAATATGCAACTTGATTTAACTACTGAATCTNNCTCTATCTAGTGATACACGGCTAAAAATGATTCATTTTATTGGTAATCAAAAGAAAAGTGTCGGAGAAATTGCCGATAATTTACAAATCAGTAAAGCTATCACCACTCGTCATGTGCAACAGATGGAAGATTGTGGACTATTGGGTTCTGAACGTGGTGTTGGTAAAAATCATAATAGAAAAATGGTTTTTCTTAAGGTTGATGATATCCATATCTCCTTCCCTGAAAAAGTCTATCCAGAATTTCAATTGCATTCGACTGATTTGAAAATCGGACACTTTACAGACTTTTCAGTCAAACCGACTTGTGGATTAGCTACAGAAAAAGAAGTCGTTGGAAAATCTGATGATCCAAAATATTTCTTAGACACGAATCGTGTAGATGCGGCTTTATTGTGGTTTAGTGAAGGTTTTGTAGAATATAAGATTCCCAACTTGCTTCGTGAAGATGAATTACCCGAAATGCTTGAAATCAGTTTCGAGATTGCTTCAGAATTTCCAGTTTCAAATAATATATGGCCTAGTGATATTTCGATTTTTGTCAACGATATCAAAGTAGCTACCTATACCGTTCCTGGTAATTTCTCAGATATTCGTGGACGCTATACACCAGGTTGGTGGAATGACCGTTTCAGTCAATACGGCTTATTAAAACATATACGTATCAATAAGCTAGATACCGGAATCGATGGAGAAAAATACTCACCAGTTACTATCGACGATTTACATTTACAAGATCATTCTTTATTGAAATTACGGTTTGAAGTTGAAGAAAACGCGAAAAACAAAGGAGGTCTCACCTTGTTTGGACAAGGTTTTGGTAACCATGATCAAAATATTTTGATCAACACCTATTACTTAAAGAAGACAGTAAAAAAATCTGAAAACAACTGATTTTCTCCATAGCTATTATTATCAGACTTCTTTAGTATTCTAATTGTTTTTGTTAAACTCATTTACAGGGAAAATTATCCTCTATGATTATATTTAAGAATAAAATCTATAATTGTATTGTAACGGCTTTCCTCATTTTTCGTTCATTTGAAAAAGATGAGGATCATTCGGATTTGAAAGCTCTTATCTACTTACCACCAAAAATTTTACACTGATTACTTTCTCTAGCGCTTTCAGATTTATTGATTTATTTTGTTTCCCTATCACTAGTGTTGTATTAAAAGTAAATTGATTGATTCTTTTTATAGATTAAGATCTTTTAAAAGTGTGCTTTTCGGTCATGTCTGAAAAAGCCTTACTTAATGGAATAAAGACTGTTGAGCGCCATATACACAAAAACAGCCCCGAAAAACAGATTGTTCATCTGCCTTTTGGGGCTGCTTTCTCATTATCCTATAGAATGTGTGCTTGATTTGTAAGCAAAATACTGTGTTTTTTCAACTGAACGATTGGAAGCCCTTCGCACTCTGAATTGAGCTGCATGACCCAGATACTTGGCAATTTAGACTACTTTAAGGATCAACATTCGCTATGCTTATCTTGTACTGTTCGACTTCTACGCTGCGCTCCGCATACCATATCTGTAAGCAGCTAAAGCTGCAACAGCTTCGGCATAAACTGCTAAAGCAGTAAGTCTCTCAGCAAT
>DIDU01000057.1:19922-21002 GCA_002418295.1 Carnobacterium sp. UBA5792
TAGATAACCTTTCAGGAAATGGAACATTTCCTGAAAGTTTCTTAATTTTGAATCGAAACTCCCGCGCGGTACTTCATCCTTAGTCTTTTTGCATGGTTAGGATTCTTGGGCCTTCTTTAGTGATAGCTAATGTATGTTCGTATTGGCAACTCAAACCGCCGTCTTTTGTGCGGGCTGTCCAGCCATTATTATCCATTTTTGATTTCCATGTTCCGGTGTTGACCATGGGCTCGATCGTAATGACCATGCCTTCTTTTAGACGCAAGCCTTTGCCTGCTTCGCCATAATGTGGAACAGAGGGTGCTTCATGCATCGTGGGTCCAATGCCATGGCCAATAAATTCCCGCACTACTGAGAACCCTTCTCCTTCAACATAAGTTTGAATAGCATGACCGATATCCCCAATGCGATTTCCGACTTGTGCTTGTTCAATTCCTTTATAAAGCGCATTTTTTGTTACTTCCATCAATTTGTCTATTTCCGGTGTGGATTCGCCGACAACGTAGCTCCAGCAAGAATCACTCATGGCACCGCGCAAATTAACAACAGTATCTACTTTAATTAGATCACCATCTTTTAATGGTTGGTCTGTTGGAAAGCCGTGGCAAATTTCATCATTAACACTGATACAAGTAGCATATTCATAACCTTCAAAACCAATTTGCTCAGCGATTCCGCCAGCTGCTTCAATGCGGTCTTGGAAAAATTTGTTGATTTCTAGTCCTGTTACACCGGGTTTGATAAAGTCGCGCAAAGCTTCGTGGATGCTGGCTAATAACGCACCTGATTCATCCATTGCGTCAATTTCACGTTTTGATTTTAGGGTAATCAATTTCATTCCTCTTTTCTATTCATTTTACACAGTCACTCAGTCTATTCTATGCTTAAAAGCTTAAAAAGTGAACCATTCTTCTTTTTTAACTGTTTTATACTTTTCAAAACCCTTTTTTGTTCCTTTTCACGCTTTCTTAGCGTTGCGAAAGTGCTCTAATCTTTGGTATACTTTCTTAAGAAGAAAGTGCGTTTTTTAAGGAAGGATGAAGATCAGTGACTACGGCTATGATTGTGTATGCAAGTTTA
>DIDU01000057.1:21056-23246 GCA_002418295.1 Carnobacterium sp. UBA5792
AAAATGCGGGTGCTGTTGAAGGCGCTGTGAGTGTCAAAGTAGATTTAGATCCAAATGAGGACGACATTGAACACTTCCAAGTTTTTGCAAAATCTTTAGTTGAAAAAGCTGCAGCGTTGTAACAGAGACAGGCTGTCTCGTACTAAGTAAAGAACCGATCTGATTATTCAGACCGGTTCTTTACTTTATTCTATTAAATAACTTTAGCAATCGTTTCTTTTACATTAGCCGTAACGGCTTTTTCGTCAAATTTTATTAACCCTTGGGCTACGAGAGCAGCTGTTCCATAGACCACGATCCATATTTTTTCAAATACTTTCTTCTTTTCTGCTTTTGTTAACTCTTTTGTTTTAGCTTCTTGCTCAAAAGCAGCCAACATAGCCTCAAAAGGAAGAGCATACATCCGATCGGCTCCTAATTCATCTTCTAAAAATAAAGCTCGGAAGAAGACCGGTTCCTCTTTTGCAAAATGAATGTAGTTGAGGCAAGTATTTAACACCGCATCATCTGTTCGTTTCTTTTGAAACACGGTTTCAACTAAATAATCTTTAACTTTTGCAAATAACTCATTTTTCAAATCGTCCATATTTTTAAATTCCAAGTAAATGGGCTGCGTTGAACA
This sequence comes from Carnobacterium sp. UBA5792, assembly GCA_002418295.1. The sequence continues at coordinate 21,679 of DIDU01000057.1, forward strand.
GTTCATTGTTTTCGCAATATTCCGGGCTGTAAATCCCTCAAATCCTTCTGTTTTTACAACCTCATATGNNATATGCTGTATCGAGAATATGCGATTTTAATATTGTTTTCTTTCTAGCCATTTGGGCTCACCTCTTTTTTTATTCCTATTTGGTTATCGTTCTGATTAGTTTCATCAGCATCTGCTTATACTTGAACTATAAAAAACAAACTTATTTCCCCATAGAACATTGTTTCTTGTTGGAAAAGTAAGTTAATCTACTGTGAATTATTCAGTTGCCTGTCTCATTATCCTAGTGTTGTCTCTGATTGTGTGAGTGATGACTTGAACGAGTTGACTTTATTTTATTAGCAGATTTTTAAAACATTTAAATCTATAGGTATTTTATCACTAATGTCATAAAAAAAAAAGCAATTCACCTTTTGCCAAATAGACTCTTATTTTATCAACAAACTGAATAGAATTTTTGGTTTTTTATTTTTTAGGGGAAAGCTCTTAAGAATTTTTCAATTCAACAAATTGTTTCCGCTCTCTTCTTGTGCTATGATTATTAAGTTAACTTGTGTTTCAGCAAGTAAAAAATAGAGTATTGGAGGAAATGATAATATGGTATTACCAAATTTTGATGAGCTTTTAAACAAATATGCTTATGCCATCGTTAAGACAGGAATCAACGTTCAAAAAGGACATACAGTGATTCTTCAAACAGATGTTGATCAAGCACCACTTGCCCGCTTGATTACAAAGAAAGCTTATGAATTAGGAGCTAAAGAAGTTATTGTAAAATGGTCTGATGATATCGTAAACCGCGAACAGTTTATCGGGACTCCACAAGACGTTTTGACTGATATTCCGCAATACAAAATAGATGAATCGTTAGATATGATTGCTAAAGGCGCAAGCCGAATCAGTTTGCGTTCTTCTGTTCCAGATGCTTTAGCGGGTGTAGACGGCGAAAAAGTCGCTGCTTATCAAGCAGCTGTTGGGAAAGCCTTAAGCGAACAACGGAAAGCTACACAAGCAAACAAAGTCAGCTGGGTTGTTGCCGCTGCTGCCGGTGCAAAATGGGCAGCTAAAGTCTTCCCTGATTTAGCAACGGAAGAAGAACAAGTAGATGCATTATGGGATGCCATCTTTAAGGCGGTTCATATGTACGATGCTGATCCAATTGCTACATGGGAACAAAAAGATGTGACGTTAAATGAAAAAGCAGACGAATTAAACAAAGAACAATTTTCTGCTTTACACTATACAGCCCCTGGTACAGATTTGACAGTTGGATTACCAGCTAACCACCGTTGGGAAGGCGCCGGCAGTGACAATGTTCGCGGAGAACGTTTCATGGCCAATATGCCGACAGAAGAAGTCTTTACAGCTCCTGATGCCAATCGTGTAGATGGCGTTGTCAGAAGTACTAAACCTTTAAGCTATGCTGGAACCACTATTTTAGATATGGAATTTACTTTTAAAGATGGTAAAGTGGTGAATGTTACTGCTGCAGAAGGCGAAGATGTCTTGAAACGCTTGATTGCAACAGATGAAGGAGCGGCTCATTTAGGTGAAGTAGA
>DIDU01000057.1:23274-24587 GCA_002418295.1 Carnobacterium sp. UBA5792
ATGCTTCAAATCATTTAGCTTTAGGTTCGGCTTATGCCTTTAGTTTGATCGGCGGAACAGAAATGTCCGAAGAAGAATTAAAAGCAGCTGGCTTAAACCGCTCTACTGTCCACGTAGACTTCATGATCGGTTCAAAAGACATGGATGTTGATGGAGTTCGGGCAGATGGCAGTACGGTTCCAATCTTCCGCAATGGCGACTGGGCATAATGTAATAAAGAAAGAAATGGCTGCTGAATCAAAAATGCAGTTAGGAAGCAACAACAGAGCAGAAAGTGGAAAATTCCATTTTCTGCTCTGCTTTTTTTGGTTGTTCGTAAAGGTTTAAGAATTTTCCCCTCTTCAATTTCCTTCTTTTGTTCATAATAGTAAAAAACATAGAAAACAACCAAATCATTTTGGTGCTTTCTATGCTTTTCCTACTAGTCTTTAAATTAGTCAGCCATTTCTTCCTTTAAATATTGGATTTCGGCAATCTTAACAAATGGTGCATAGATGATGACTGAAATAACTAAGTTAACGGCTGCTAATACCCCGCCAGCAATACTTTGAGTAGCTAAGAAGCCTCCAATAATTGGCGGTGTTACCCATGGCGGCATAGCCGTTGCTACTGGCACCATACCTAATTTTGTTGCACTATAAGCCACTGTTACAAGCACGATTGGTGTCAAGATAAATGGAATGAACATGATCGGATTCAAAACGATTGGCAGACCGAACATCATCGGTTCATTAATATTAAAAAGTCCTGGAGCAGAACTCAAATTCGTGACTACTTTATATGCTTTATTTCGACGTCCGAAGATAAAAATAGCGATAATCAAACCAAGTGTTGCACCTGTTCCGCCTAAGTTAACGAAAGAATCAAAAAACGGTTTATTTACAATATAAGGTGCTGCAAGACCGTTATTGATGGCTTCGATGTTTGATTCAATTGCAGGCGCATTGATCGACTGCATCAAAGGCTCAATCATATTTGCACCATGGAGTCCGAAGAACCACAAGAAAGGTGCAATGAAAGCTAATAAGATAGCTGATGGGAGAGTATTTGCTAATCCCATAAATGGTTGTTGAACTAAATCATAGAAAGAAGTAATGATATCGGTTACACCGAAAGCAAAGAAAATCGTTCTGATCATCCCAAAGATACTGATAGTGATCATTGCTGGGAATAATGCGGCAAATGATTTAGCTACCGCTGGCGGAACTCCTTCCGGCATAGTGATAATCAATTTTTCATTTCCAACTAAACGCGAGAAAATCTCAGCTGTTAATAAGCCGACGATAAGAGCAATAAATAATCCATTTGAAGAC
>DIDU01000057.1:24611-29846 GCA_002418295.1 Carnobacterium sp. UBA5792
GCAGATACCCCGTCTTTGCCATACTCTTTAGTTAAGTTGTAAGCAACTAAAAAAGAAATCAAGACAGATAAGATACCAAAAGTACCTTCCCAAACATTTCCTCCAAAGCTTTTCCAAACTTCTTCTCCAAATACAGAATTCATAAAGCTTTGGTACGCTGGAATTGGAAGGTTATTGATTAACAGAACCAATGAACCTAAAATCATTAACGGCATTGTTACAATAAACGAATCTCTAATAGCTACTAGGTGACGTTGTGCACCAATTTTTGCAGCTCTTGGAATAAAATGTTCTTCCATAAAAGCAATAAAACTATTCATCTAACTGACCTCCTGATACTATTTATACTAAATAATTGCATTATTTTTATTTAACAATTGAATTTATGAAGCGATATAGAACTAGTTCTGTCTCCTCTCTTTTGCTTTAGCTTGATAAATTGAACTTTTTATCTTTATTCTTTTATTTCTATAAAAAAACGCTGTCAAATTTATTTGCATTACATGCAATGCTGCTTTCTTTACTTTAATAAGGTAATAAAAAATAAAACAATTCATTGTTATAAAAACCCGTAAGCGCTAACCAATTAACCAAAAAATAACGTTTTCAACTTTTTCTTAAGAAAGATAACGTCCTATTTAAGAACTTATTTTCTTTTTTATTAAAAACNNTAATTAAATTAATTAACAAACTGTACGATTCATTTAGTTTAAATAATTTGATATAAAATGTCAATAGGAAAATAGGATTTTTATTCGTTTTCTATTCGTAATCACTATCTGATACTGCTAATTAACTAAAAAAACATATACTAAATTGCTGAATGACACAGTAATTTAGTATATGTTTTTAGTTTTAATTGATCGAATCAACCCGTTACTTTTCTAGCTTGGATACGATTCTTCAATCATGGTTAACATTTTTTTGAAATTGCGTTTTTTAACAAAACCTAGAATTATTCCTAAAACAGCATCGTTCATCTTCTGAAGAAAACCATAAGACTCCATGTTTTCTGTATAACGAACTTCACAATTTTCACTGTCGATTGCTTTTATGTCATATTGAACACGATAATCGTTTGCAGTAGTTGATGTACGATAATGGTAGGCTTCATTTTCAACAACTTTTTCAATTTCAATTTTAGCACTGCTACTTTTAGAAAATGTTTTAACGTAGCTGAAATTATTCAATTGATCAGGAGTCAGTTGTTTTCCAGTTTGTTCGCGAATATCGAATAAAACAGATTTCATTACACTATTATAGAAAAAACCAGCGGGTATCTTCATTTTTTTAACGATTTCCACTATTTTTTCACCTCTTCTTTAGCTGCATCTTCTGCTTTTTCTTTTTTACTGCCTCGGTAAGCCATCACTCCGCCAATCACGATCAAAAAAATCGCTGTTGTCAAACTTAATATATCATAGTTCAATGTTTGCCGATTTACGCTAAACATCAAAATCAGCATTCCGATGCTGGCTAGAAATAATCCATTTTTTATCATTTTATCAAACCTCTCTTATTTAACAGGGGCTGCTTGGAAATACAAAACAGCGCCCCAAGGTTGAGCTTTAATGGCTGCTTTTGCGATTTTGGCTGCTTGATCTAAATCTTCCGTAGTTGTTTCAAAATAAAGCTTGATGCCTTTTTTTTCTTTGAATGTAAACGTTATTCCATCTTCTTGATGAGCGTTTAGTAGCTCAATGGCTTTGTCTTGTTGCATAGGTAATGTAATTTCAATCATTTTTTTCACCTTTTCTTTCTTTAAAATTTAAATGAGAAAAAGTTACCTCTACTTCATCTGCGACAAAGTAGAAGCAACCATTTTTAATTTTTCTAACCGTTAATCGTTTTTAGGTTCACCTAGAGCTGGATCCATTTTATTGGCAGCAATAACAAAAGGTGCCCAGATAACAAAGGTTGCAATCATCCCCACTAATGTTACTATCGGTGCACGCCAGTCGGCTCCTGTTGCTAAGAAAGACAACAAGAATGGTGGCGTAACCCAGACGATTTGTTGTGAAACCGGGTTGAGGCAATCTAAAATAGTTGCAAAGTAACCAATGGAAACAGAAACTAACGGTGCAACGATGAATGGAATAAACATAATTGCATTTAGAACGATTGGTAAACCAAACATGATTGGTTCATTGATATTGAAAATCCCAGGTCCTAATGATAAGTTAGCTACTGCGCGGTAATCTGCACGTTTTGAGAATAACAGAATGGCAATAATCAAGATGATCGTTCCACCTGAACCACCAAACCAAGAGTAAGCATCAAATGATCCACGTACCCAATTATACCCTTCAGATTTAACAAGTTCAACTCCGCCTTGTTGGAAAAGGTTAACGTTTTGAAGTTGTGCAACTCCGAATACACCTTCCAAGATTGGAGCCAATACGTTAGGCCCATGGATTCCGAAGAACCAGAAGATTTGAACGAATAAGGTAACTAGAATAACAGCTCCAAATCCTTGTGATAATCCTAGTAATGGTTTAGCAATCGTTTCTTGCAACCAAGCTAGGAAAGTCATATCTGGAACAAGTTTTGCGAACAACCAGTAGAAAATACTGACTGCATACAACGCTACAGTAGCCGGAATGATCGCTGCAAAAGCTTTTGAAACTGCTGGCGGAACTGAATCCGGCAATTTGATCGTCATGTCTTTCAACATTAATTTACAGAAAATCATGGTTGCAACAAAACCGATGATCATCGCTGTAAAGAAGAAGTTGCTGTCTAAGTTGTTTAACGGCAACCAGCCCCAGCCTCCAACGGATAAGCCTGTTTCTGTAGCAGACCAGCCAGAATCGGCAGATCCTGCATTGATTGCTTCCATCACGTCAGCTGGAATAGCAGTTTCTAAAGAACTAGANNGCAAATGTGATTCCGCTGATTGAAGCAGCTAGCGATACGATCCCGCCGGCTAAATCATTGACACCATAAGCACGGGCTAGATTGTAACCCCAAGAGAAAGCGAAGATGATCCCTGCGATCGCAAGTGTACCATTCCACACATACCCGTTAATGGTAATGATTTCTTTGATAACGGGAATAGACGAACCATCATAACCGTCCACAAATTGTGGGGGCAAGTCGCGTAAAATCGCGTTCAACATAACGGCTACTGAACCGGCCATTGTAGCAGGCATCGTTCCGATAAACGCATCACGTAAAGCTACTAAATGTTTTTGTGCACCGATTCTAGCTGCGATTGGGAGAATGTATTTCTCCAGCCAAGCTGTTAAAGCTTCCATATTTAAAACCCTCCTAAAAATAAGTTTATATAATTAAAACAAGTGCATCTTTATTTTTTATAAAACCTGAATCTGTTTTCCATTATTTTTTTAAGCGAAATTTAAATTTTTGCCACGGCTTGATCAAATCGAGTAAAAATAGTTCTTCTTCGACTACATGACCAACGACATTTGTTTTACCTGTGTTTTCCATTGGCAAACGGGCTAATTGAAGCTCTCCGGCATAACGAGTATAAAGGGAACTTTCAATTAAGATATCGCCTTTTTTAATGGCCGGTGTATGGAACGCTGGAAATTCGTGCCCGCTGTATTTCACACGGCTTTGTGTTGAACGAATCACATAATCCGATACATCTCCTCGATTAAAGTGAGGTTCTTCTAAAACAATTTTTTTCTCCGTTTCCGGAATTTCTTCTACCAATTCACAGTTCAGTGTTAATTGATATGGGTCAATTTCACTTAGTGCTTTTAATTCTTCTTCAGAAGCAAAGGCATTGCCGATAATCACGTCATCAATCAATTCTGTTGCCCATAAGTGTTTAGCTTGCGTCACAATCGGCAGTTCACGGTGCATTTCTAATGTACATAACCCTTCACTGACCGGCCAAGGTCCAATTGTTGCTGTCGGCGAGCTGACAAAAGCAGCCGTTTTGATTCCTTGTGCTTTGTATTGCTTACTTGTTTCAATAAAGTGATCATATCCTAGACCCGTATAACGATGAGGATAAAAATTATGACAGCCGTATAGATTTGTGGCATTGGCTTGATAACTTAGGATATTTTCTAAGTATTTCGTGCCATTGCTGATATTCAGCTCGATTTTTAAGCCTTGAGGATTAAACGTCATAACGGATTCTTCATTACCGGTATATCCCATATCCAAGCGGATACCATCGGCTCCAATTTCTTTGAAAAAGGTCAAATCAGAATAACTGATCCCTAAAACATCAAAAATCTGAGGACTGACATCTGCAATGACTTCCATGCCTTTTTCTTTAGCAAAGGCAATGGTTTCTGTAAATTCCTTTACTACTGCTTCTTTATCACCTTCGATCGATAATAAACAGGTAAACACCCGTTTAAAATTGTATTTCGAAGCTAACTCGATATAGTTTTTCACCTCCTCTGGTTTACTATGATTTGGATAGATTGAAATGCCCAATCTCCTCATTACCACTGCTCCTTCTTTTTTCTATTTTTAATCAAAAACTCTCTTTTTAGAGATTATTTTTGATTAACCAACAATTTTAGAAAACGCTACCAAGTCGATCCATATTGAACAACTAAATTTAGTTGTTTAAAGCATAAGGATGGATTAAGAAGAAGCTTCTCTTTAATTGCAATCTTGGCAAACAGTAAATAGAATCGAAAGTTAAGCGCTTTCCATAAATTTCTTATAAAAAGCGGTCTTTTATGTGATCGCTTTCTTTGCTTTCCCATTTAAAACTGCACTTGATTCAATTAAAGCATAACATTTTCTCAAAAACTTAGTTAAATTAATTAACTAAGCTCTTGATTAGTATTCTAGAGAACCTTAAATGAATTGTCAATAGTTTCAAAAAACTTTCTTTATTTTATTTTTTATTTGTGACAGTCTTTATTTTTCACTCTTGTTTTNNACAACGGGCATAAGAAATTCTTCACTGTTCAGCACTCCTCCTCCAAGGACTATTTCATCTGGGTTGATCATATGAATCAGGTTAACGATTCCAAGACCAATCAACCGGCCGGTATCTTCCAACACTTTAATGTAGTCTGCTTTTCCTTCTTTAGCATGAGCATAAATTTCTTCAGCTGTTAAATCATCTGGTGCAGCTTTAATTTGTTCTTTAGCACGTTGGGCAATTGCATCTCCTGTCACAAAAGTTTCAAAACACCCTTTATTACCACAACTGCAGATTTTTCCATTCAAATCTATTACCATATGTCCAATCTCACCAGCAATATCTTGAGCTCCATAAGTCAAACGGCCATTTTT
>DIDU01000057.1:29908-30306 GCA_002418295.1 Carnobacterium sp. UBA5792
CTCCTCTACCAATATTGATCGTTACAAAGCATTCAGATACATCATGTTCACCAAACCAGTATTCGCCTAAAGCCATGGCGCGAGAATTATTTTCTACCATTACCAGCAGACCAAATTCTTTTTCCAGTTCTTCTTTGATGGGCACATCCCGTAATCCTGAATTGGAAGAGTAAAGAGAGACACCAGATGCAATGTCGACCACGCCGTGCATAGCCACACCAATTCCTAAAATACTTTCTTTTACTTCTATTCCCTGGTAGATCCTCCAGATAACTTTTTTTAATTCCATTAAAAAATCGGCTTTACTAATATGTGGTTGAATGGAAGTCTCTGTTTCTGTTAAAATATTCCCAACCAGATCAGTCGAAATTCCTTTGATTTTATTTGATCCAGCATCT
>DIDU01000052.1:0-6555 GCA_002418295.1 Carnobacterium sp. UBA5792
AAAAAAAAAAACAAAACTTAAAAAAAAATTAAATATAAATAAAAAAAAACTTCCACAGAAACTCCATTTTTTCTAAAAATATCTTTCTATATAGACGTTTGCTCTAAAATAAAATTTCTTATTTAATAATAAGAAGCTTTATTTTTTATTATCGTTATTCAATTTTATCAATATAACAGTTAAACCTATTATAGAAAGCAAAAGTGCACCAAACTCAAACATAAGATGTAAAGCTTCAACAATAGACAAAGTCCTCCTCCTAGAAATAACATGGATTACTTATATGTACATGTTATTTTTTACTCATTTGTTTTAAGATAATTAGTGAGAAAGAACTAAAAATCAATTATTCAATACCAAAAGGAACAAGGTTACCAAAATTCTCACTATCTATCGTTTAAATTATAACGGATAGCTAATAAATAATCTAGTAATGTACACTAATGAATGAAATTAGAATAAAGCTTTCTTCATATCATTCCTCTTAGTCAAGATAAGTTAATAATTCAAATCAGAAAAATTGTAGTCTATTTAATTAAATATTTGTTTTTCAATGTAATTAAATGCTTTAATGGATACCTATTGCTCAATCTGCATAATTTGATGGATTCACTTCTAAAAAAATCGGCACATGATTACTATATAAAATCCAATCTTTATAAGTTCCGATAGATAACATCTGTATCCATTCTTTTTTACAAAAGAAATAATCAATATGGTAAGGGCGATGAGCATGCTTATACATATAAAAAGTGGGATCATATTCTTCACTATCAGCCGTATTGGTCAATGTATGATAAACGCTAACTAATTCTATGGATAACAATTCTTTAACAACTCCTGAATGGGTTCTTTTTTTATGTTTTTCATCCCATATAACATTACTATTAAAGTCTCCGCCAATGATCGTATTGCTTGTTTTTTCTTTGTGAATCTGCAAGTAAACATAAATATCTTCAATATAGTTGTTACATCCCCATATACCCAATAGATTAAATGTATTATCTACTCTACAAGAGATAAAGTGTTCTAATCCATAAACTGGCCAGTTATTATTTTCCAATAACATTTCTTTTTGTGCAAAAATTCCTAACCCTTTATNNCCTTATGCCTGCTTTCTGCAGGGTTCTCACATTCTTGAATAATATAAATATCTGCATCAAATCTTTTTATGTATGGGAACTTCTTTCTAAATGCGCCATGACAATTCCAAGAAACAATTTTCATTTTTTAATTTCTTCCTTTCTTTTCCTATAATATATCCATATTATATCTCTTCTTTACCAAAAACACCGCATTTCCTCTCAATATAGGAAATGCGGTGTTCCTTTAGTCTAATTCGCCAGCTATGTCGATTTTGAATATTTCTTTTGTTAATTCTTCTTCATCTTTGCTGTTTTTCATCACTAAATAATAGTCAGAAAACTGTTGATAATCTTTATTTAATAAAACAAATTTTTCGCGTATGATTCGATCTTGACTTAGTTGGTTTTCGCTANNCCTTTATCATCTTCAAAGTAAACAGTTATCTGCTTTTCTTTTAAAACTTCTGAAACTGGATCAAGTTGTAAAAATTCCAGCCATACAATGTTATTCGTAATTCTTCTTGTTTGGCTTAATAATTTAACCGCAACTTGCGGTGTTTCGTTCCTGCCGCGAGTTGTCTTGATATTTAACAATGGCACCATCGTTTCTTGCGGCAAATGTCCTCCATGAATATATTGGTAACCACCGCCTGCTAAAGCAAAGCGGTTCGTTCCTCTTGGCACAAGCACATAGCCCGCTGAGTTTGCGAGTTCTCCTAATGGAAAACTCAATCCAATTGACAAAGGCATTTCTTCTTTTGAAAGAATAAAGCGTTTATTATAAACCATCCCTTCAAGATTGTTATCCAATGTTACTTTCTCAACCGGCTGAACAGGCTTTCTACTATATAGGAACCCGTGATCTGCTGTAACAAATAATTGTGCTGCACTAACTTCTGTTGCCAAACGAGTTAGTAATCTTTTTACTTGTTGAAGCGTTTCTTCTACAGCACTGAACACATCATTTTCGGTGATTCGTTGATCGCCAATTGCATCGATACGATTATGGTAAATGTAAATCAGCTTCTTCCCAGCAAATGTTGAACGCAATTCATTTCGGTTCATCTGATTTATAGTATCATAACCGATAGCAAGTGATTTTTTAGAACCCATTCGCTGAAGTATCTCATTTCTTTTTTCAATACTTTCAGATGTCAAACCATCCACATCCACTTTTCCGCTTGGTTGAATCATCAAGTATTTGTGCGGTAATAACGCCGCCATTCCCAATGCTGTATTGGATGGCAATTCCGTTTGCATAGCTGACAGGCTTCCACTGAACCGATTTTCTTCCATCAAGCGCTGAAACAATTCTTTCCCGGATTCATACCGCAATCCGTCTGATATAATCACAATGACTTTCTTATCTTGTTCTACAAAAGGCTGAATTTCATTCACATAAAAATCTTGTTGTTTACTCTCATCTATTAAATTTGATTGCGGTTCTTTCATCACTAATTTGTCCCATTTTTTTGTAAATGGTTCTAAAAATGTATGTTGATATGACTGTTCAACTGTCTCCTTCAAGCTTTCAAATGGAGAGAGTAGACCGGTCAGCTGATCATAATAGAAATGGAATTTCCGATAAGCTTGATCTATTCGATAAAAATCTGTTTGATACTTTAGCCATACATCCTGTTCATTCTTCAGCTCACCAAGTATACTGTTCATTTCACTGATGGACTTGAACAGTTTGAGACTCCAACGCAAGGCATGATACGCTGCTCGGTAATCTGTATACCAAAAGGTCCCTCTTCTTCGGACAATCAATTGGTCATAATACTCGTAGTCTATCCCGCCATCAGCCAATTGGCCTGCAATTTGTTGAACTAGGTAACGGTCAAACCATTGGAAAGTTTCTACTTCAGCAATATTTGTTAACGAAACTTCATTGAATAATTCATCAATTCCAATTTCTTTTTCTAAACGATTGGCAACACGAGTATAACTTTCTTGCTGGTCTTTAAAATTCGTCCATTGGTTAATAAAAATAATCGTTTGATTCGTTTTCGGCAAAACATATTGCTTAAGAGATTTTGGAAGTTCTTCTGGCCATTCGCTTGCCAAATGAGTAACGAATAATTGCTCTGACAATGACTTAATGGATAATTTAGTGTTTTTGCTGGTTTCTAGATTGAATCCAAAAAGACGATCTGTTATCGCCCAAAAACGGTTTACATTTCCAAATTTCTGAATATTTTTCCAACGAACAGTTTGCCCTTGGATAATCTCATTGAATAACTCGATAAAACTAGCTATCCAATCTGATTGGTCAGCCTTTGTTAATACTGCTAGAATACAAAATTCCATCGTATCCGCATTTTGAGTGACCAGTTGCTGAAAGAGACGATTAAATTTAGTCGTTCGTTCTTTAGATTTGAAAAAAATCTGATACTGTTTAGCCACAAAAGTTAATTTGTCGTTTGTTGCATCAATGCCAATGGTCGCATAAAATTGACTTTCGTGATCTAACTTTAATTCCTGACTATATAACAAAACACCTAACAAAGGATTTTCTTGATCAGCAGGACGTTTGATTGCAAAATATAATAATATATTCTTTTCTGACTGTTCTTTTTCAATTTGGTAATGGGTGTAAAAATAGTTGTGATCGTTAACTTCCAGCAATTCAAATAACGGACTGTTATTATGCAGCTCTTTTACTCGTTCAGCATATTGCTTCTCTTCATCATATAAATAAAGAATCTTTCGTTTCTCGCCTGTTTGAAGAGGCGAGCTAAAAAAATGTTGAATTTCAGTTTCAATTTCAGTTGCCACTAAACTCCCTCTTCCTTTTTGTTAAATTTTTTCAAGTAAATTCATCTTCACTAATTTTCCTGCTTGATCTTTTACAACTTCGATATTTTGAAACTTCGCATAGTTTACTTTTACTCCGTCATCCAAATCTAATTCAATTCGTTGTTTTGCCATATGGTCTAGCACTTCTGCATACTGATTAATTTCTGCTTTGTCTTTCCAATAATTTTCAATAGCTTTTAATGCTGCTGCTTTTGCTTGACGTGAAGCATTTTCATCATCCACCACATGCTGTTCCAAAGCAATGAAATTATCTAGTGTTCTGCTTTGCAGCAAGACATAATCTGTCCGAATTCGTGCAATCGTATCTCGATCATATCGGTGTAAGTATACGAGTCCTTTAAAAGCTCCCCGTTTCCCGCTGCTGAACATCCAATAAATGGGTCTCTTTTGATAAATTTTCAAATGGTCTTTATAAAAGTCTTTAATGAAATAACGGCGAATGCATTCTCGAGCATTTTCATTATTCTTTTTCCCAACCGCTTCTGCAATAAACAATAAATTTTCTTCCAGTGTTTCTTGCCCGTAAATCATTCCGACTAGTTCTTCTATCTTATTCATCACATCATCTTCAAAAAATACTTCTTGTGTAATGGGAATAATATTATCAGTATCAGGCTGGTAAGTTTTATAGCAAGATGCATCCCATTCTCCACCAGCATAAGCCAATCCTTCTTCATCTAATGAATAACGCCCAAAAATAATTCCAATCAAATAAGACAAAAAGCTTTTCACATCTCTTGCTTTATCCGCTTTTCGAATCGTCACATCTTTATCCTCTACTTCGGGAGTTAATTCATCCTGCAAACCATAAATGTCAATAAAGATTCGGTTTAACTCTTCTTCATTACTCTTTAACTGNNTAACTGACTGAATTGTTCAGCAGTAAACTCATTCCAAGATGTGAATGAATATGAAATTAGATTACTTTCATATTCCAAAAATGGATGTCTTTTAAAATCCCAGGAGGTTTCAAAAGAGTCCCAGTCTTTTTTTGAAGATATAATGTTATTTTTCACCAACTTAGTGATGTTTTTTCTATTTTCTTGTTTTAAGATAACTGGTAATTTTTTTACTGTTCCAGAACCTGTATTTATTGTTGGATTAATCAATTTAAAAAAGTAATTTGTAAGATTAGTATTCAATAAACCTAAAAAGTAAAAAGCATATTCTTCATTGTCAGCAAAAAAACCATTTGCTCCAGAATCAAATATATATCCTTCGCTATAATATCTTGCATGGAATAGACCTGATGTAACTCCAGTCCATGTTATACCAGGTTTAAAGTAATAAGATTCATTGCTTATTTTCCAACCTAGATTATCTCCCAATTCTGGATATACTTGTTTAGTATTTTCTTTTATTTCATATCCATTATTTTCCCAATTTACAACATATTCATTATTTCCATACCATTTTCTGAAATACCCTCCCTTATTATAAGGAACCCATTTATTTTTATTAATAAGATTTCCATAAGAAGAATTGTTAAGTGAAAAATCACTTATCTTTACTTCAAACCATTTTCTTAAAAACCTTTCATTATCCCCAGTTCTCATTCCTATCCCAGCAAAGCCAAAATTTTCTAAATTTCTTTCAAAAAACAAATCTATAACATTGTCACTTGCCCAATATGCAATCGGGCTTTCAGGAATAGCAGAAAAACTTTCTTGTTTTACATTATAATATAATTCTATTTTTTTAAATGAATTCTGTTTCTCTGCAGCATTAGGAATATCTGTCATACGAATATAGGTACTTCTATAACCTTGAATAATTTTTTTCTTCAAAATGAACGTCGTATTTTGTACAACTTCTCCGCCGATTTCTTCAAAAGTTCTAGTACCTAAATGTATCATATTAATCATCGTCTCATTAATAAGCAGCTTTTCTCTTAACTTTTCATAAGAAGATAAAAACATCCATGAATGTTGATTAATAGTTGCTGTATAACAATTTTTTTTAGTAAGTTTTTTTGTGACTTCCATAAACACTGCAAATAAATCACTTTTTTCATCTGAATAATACTTCTTCACGTATTTTGAAAGTCCTGCATCCATTCCCTTAGATCCCATATAAGGCGGGTTCGTTACGACCACTTCGTATTGTTTGGCCAGTATTTTATATTGGTTCAACAAGTCTTCTAATAGCGGCAATGTGTATTCCACCAGTTCACTAGTAAAAATATCTATTTCACCATAGTGTTTGAAATAAGCCATTTGCTCTTCAATACATTTTGTATCTACGCTAGGAACTTGAATAATGGAACCGTATAGTTTTGCGTCTCTGAATGTGTCCACTAGCATTTCTGTTTCTTCAAGTAGCGTTTCATCTTCTTTAGCAAATAAATACACATCTTCTTGCGTGATTTCATTGCTTTCTTCGATGCTATGAATGTGAACTGAAAACTTCCTGCTGAATAATCGCTGATCGTATGAACGAGCTTTCATGATAACAGCAAATGTCGCCAATTGGGCCGCACGACGATCAATATCTAACCCAAATAAATTATTTTCCAAAATCAACTTGGGTATCTCTCTTTCAGAATACCCACGAGAAAGATAGATCTTATAAAAGAGCTCAAAGGCATAAACTAAGATATGCCCTGAACCGCAACAGGGATCCAAAAATTCTATTTCTTCAATATTCAGTC
>DIDU01000052.1:6565-6841 GCA_002418295.1 Carnobacterium sp. UBA5792
TTCACCGCTTTGCTCGGCGTCTTCTAAATAATACGCTAATGATTCCTGCAGATTCTTGTCTGGATGAGATTCCAACCACAATCCTCCGAGTGAATTATCTACCATATATTCGACGATCCAACGGGGGGTAAACAATTGCGTAGCGGCTGGAATATCATTTTTGCCAATTTTTTGATTTTTCTTTAAATTAGCAAAAACTAAGTCTTTTTGTTCAGAAATATAGAATTGATATAACCAGCCGACGATTTCAACATCTTTCCAATCTTCTTCATCGAT
>DIDU01000087.1:0-201 GCA_002418295.1 Carnobacterium sp. UBA5792
GATCTATTGATAGGCGCAGGACAAGTAGACTTTACCGGCTTATTCCATATATTAATGCTATTTGGCGGGATCTTGCTTTTGACAGTGGTCAGTCAATGGGTGATTCAGATTTTAGGGAATCGGATTGCTTATCGATCCGTTGCAGAAATCAGGAAAGATACATTTGAACATTTAAATCGTCTCCCTCTAAGGTATTTTGAT
>DIDU01000087.1:248-2552 GCA_002418295.1 Carnobacterium sp. UBA5792
TATTTTGATCAAACGGCACATGGAAATATTGTCAGTCGTTTTACCAATGACATGGATAATGTTTCTGTTACGATTTCAGCTGTTTTTATCCAATTATTTTCAGGAGTCTCGACCTTGGTGTTGGCTTTAGCGTTTATGCTGTATTTGAATACCTGGTTAACGATTGTGGTGCTCGTTGCCACTCCGATTATCTTTACCGTCATGTGGTTAGTAGCAAGGGCTTCTCAACACAATTTCAGTAGCCAGCAGAAAATTACAGGAGAACTGTCGGGTTTTATCAATGAGCGCATACGCAATCAGAAAATTGTGAAAGCTTTCCAACAAGAAAACACTTCGCAAGAACTGTTTGAAGCAATCAATCAGCGCTTGTATGTAGAGGGACAAAAAGCCCAATTCTCTTCTTCATTGACCAATCCTCTCTCTCGGGTGGTGGATCATTTGGCTTATATTGCGGTTGGGTTAGTTGGGGGATTGTTGGCTTTAAACGGCCATTCTGGCGTAACGATTGGAGTCATTTCCAGTTTTACGATTTACGCTAGTCAATTTACTAAGCCTTTTATTGAGATTTCTGGTATCACTACCCAGATCCAATTAGCTTTAGCTGGTTTGGACCGAGCTTATGACATCATTCAACAACCCATTGAAGAACCAGATGCAGAAAAGGCTCGTGTCCTGAGCGAAGCTAAAGGAGCAGTCTCTTTTCGAGATGTCGACTTTGCTTATCAAGAAGGGCAAACCTTGATCACTGATTTCAATTTAGAAGTGGAGCCAGGAGAAACCATTGCCATTGTCGGGAAAACGGGAGCCGGAAAATCAACGTTGATCAATTTATTAATGCGGTTCTATGATGTGGATAAAGGAAGCATCTTAATTGATGGGACTGATATTCGCCAAATCACGCGAGATAGTTTGCGTCAAAGTTTTGGAATGGTGTTGCAAGAAACCTGGCTTTTTGAAGGCTCTTTACGCGCTAATTTACGTTATGGCCGCAAAGACGCAACAGATGAAGACGTTTTTGATGCATTAAAAAAGACCTATATGTACGATTACGTGGCGCGTCTTCCAGAAGGTCTCGATACGCGTATGGGTGACAGAGGGATAAAAATCTCTGATGGGCAGCGCCAATTGCTGACGATTGCTCGGACGATGATTTCTGAGCCGGACATGCTAATTTTAGATGAAGCGACCAGTTCGGTAGATACGTTGACAGAGCAAAAAATACAATCGGCTTTCTTACAAATGATGGAAGGTCGAACCAGCTTTGTGATTGCCCATCGTCTTTCAACTATTCGAAATGCCGATAAAATTTTAGTGTTGGATCAGGGAAATATCTTAGAAACTGGAAGCCATGATGAATTGCTTGCACAGAACGGTTATTACAAGCAGCTTTATGAAGCTCAATTTGCGGCAGAAGAATAAAAAAGCCGAGGTACAAAATTCACGTTATTTTATTCACTACTATTTAAAGAAACGTATTAGCCGAAGCATTCTATTGTAGATTTAAGTGGATTTGAAGCAACTATTTTATGATACCTATATTAGAGGTATCTTTGTGAAGCTAATGAAGTCATTGAGTGTGCTCGTTTTGTATTTCAAAACGAACATGCTTTTTTCTCAATACATTCATTTACCAGCTGGATAGTACAGCCATTCTGTTCTATAATAAGAGTAAACTACACGGAGTTGGAGTTAGAGATGACTCAAACGAGATGAAGGGGATAAAACATGATCGATTTACACTGTCATATTTTGCCTGGGATTGATGACGGGGCAAAGGATATAGAAGATTCAATAGATATGGCGCGAGCAGCTGTAGCAGAAGGCATCACTCATATTTTAGCTACTCCGCATTATAAAAATGGCCACTGGGATAATGAAAAAAAAGATATTTTACTTTTGGTAGATGAATTGCAAGCAGAACTAGATGCACGTGATATTCCACTGACTATTTTTCCAGGGCAAGAAGTGCGAATCAACGGCGAATTGTTTGAAGATTTAGAAGAAGATAAAATTCAATTCATCGATGAAGGCAATCAATATGTGTTAATTGAATTTCCAACACCTTCTATACCGGCATATACAGAATCGTTATTCTTTGAATTGCAAAAAGAAGGTGTTACGCCGATTATTGTTCATCCAGAGCGGAATCGAGCGGTGTTAAAAGACCCGAATGTTTTACTGCCTTTTGTTGAAAAAGGAGCTTTAGCACAATTTACAGCAGCTAGTTATACCGGAGGATTTGGAAAAGCTATCCAGAAAGTAAGCAAACAGCTCGTTGAAGCTAATTTAGTTCATTTTATTGCT
>DIDU01000087.1:2560-11257 GCA_002418295.1 Carnobacterium sp. UBA5792
AAGTGGTTTTCAGCTATTGTACGGAGATGTGGAAAGCTGAAGACATCTTTTTTGTTTGTACTAATAACCATTGTTATAATAAGTGTATTTGGGATGCTGAATAATGAGCTGGATTATGGAATTCATTTTTTTATTGTTTTTTTAAGTAATTTATAACGAAAAGGTAGAATAATTAATGGATATGTCAATGTAAACACTCTTTTTTACTATAGTTTGAAATTATTAATAACATTTTGTTTTAAAGTGATTATTTTTGTAATTCATAGTATCGTAGAGGTGGAAATAGATCACTATTCTGTCTAAGAGGAGGTTTTATGATGAAAAAATTATCCAAAAATAAATTAGCAACTATAATAACAAGTAAAAGAAAAGAGAAAAACTTTACTCAAGAAAATCTAGGAGAGGTAACTGGTATCAATAGGATTATGATAAGTCGTATTGAAAGAGAAGATTTTATTCCATCTGTTACTCAGTTAGAAAAATTAGCAGATACTCTTGAATTTGATATTGCGGATATGTTTGTTGAAAAAGAAAAGGAAAATTCTTTTGTCGCATTACGAAGCGAAGCACTAAGTGATAATGAAAAAGAAGGCGTAGAACAACTCTTTAAAATGATGATCTCTCTGAGACAACAAACGCTGCTAAGGAGAAAGATTGAAAATGAATGAAACTGTTATGCTTAATGAACTACAGTTAGAGGAAATTCGCAAACTTGCTAAAGAACGCCGTCAGTCTCTCGGATTTGTGGGTGAAGCTCCCATTGCAAATGATATTTTCACAATATTGGATCAACTAGACATTATGCTGCTTGAATATCTTATCGAATCTGAAAAAGGAAAGCCGGCTTTCTCAGCAGCCATTATGTATTCAGAAGAAGGTGAGAAAGAGCTTGTTTTTATAGGAGTGAATACTGCTGATTACTATGACAAACAAATTTTTGCCATTGCTCATGAATTGTATCATTACTATACAAAAAAGGGTTCTCATCTTACTCGTTTAAATGATGAAGAAAGTAATATAATCGAAGCAAAAGCAAATCGTTTTGCTGCTGAATTTTTATTATCAGAAGAGAATTTAAAAGGAATTGCACTTGAAAACTTTAAGGCATCTTCTTTAAAAAATATTTCTGATAAAGCTCTTCTTCGTTTCATTGCGCGTTTGCACTGTACCTATTGGCTGCCTTATCACTCTCTTATTAAAAGACTAAGCGAAATAAGAGCAATTACGCAAAACCAAATGGATCATCTCTATGCTATTGATGAAAGAGACCTAAATAGTGAATATTTTAAAATTGGTATAGCTGTCAACAAGGAAATTTTTATCAAATTAAACACCATCACAAAAATTACGGGTACCTCAGCTCAAAATATTGAAATTATTTTACACAACTTTGAAGATAATCTTATTGATGAAGAAAAATTTGCTGATACATTAAGTCTTTTCAATAAAATACCAGAGGAATTTGGCTACGGCACTACTATATCCGATGAAGATATAGATGAACTTANNTCATCCTACATTAACATTGTATGGATGAGTTAAAGTAGAGTCCACAAGTAACTTTCTTCAATATAAAACAGGCACAAACACAATCCTATGCAATTTACAATCGCATAGGATTGTTTGTGTTTATCTATAGATATAATTGTTAATGTTACCACTTAATTAGGCAAAGCTGATTAAATAATGAGTTGTATTTCAAACAAAAAAGAATTAATATTCCATAAATACATAAAATGTATTGAAATAATATTTCATCTAATAAATAATCTTTATATAATAAAACAAAAAACAAGTAGCTGCTTAAAATAGCAGCTACTTGTTTTTTATATTTACTTTTATTCAGAAACTGGTATAATAGCATCTATAGAACTTAAAATATGTTTTTAGGGGGAATAATAGTTTGATTATAAATAGTAAACTGAAAGCTGCTGTAGGTTTTAACCCTACAAAAAAAAGTCACCAATTAAGTATTTTAGATATGTGTCGCAAAATTAAAGAAAGTAAAATTACTTTACCTCTATACCAAAGAGATTTGAGCTGGAGTTTAGCTAAATCAATTTCTTTGTTAAATTATCAATTATTTGGAAAAGCTCCTGTAGCGCCAATATCCATTAATCAAATGTCAAGTACTGGAGTTGTTGTTCCACAAGTCTCGTTTATTAATAGAGAGCTTGTAGATACTACCTTGATCGAAGCTGACCACCAGTCAGTGGTCGATGGTCAACAGCGTTTGTCGACTAACTATAAAGCATTTATAAATCATGAAGACTTTAGGAATATATTTTTAGATGTCTCCGCAGCTAAATTTAAATTAGTAGAAAGCAGCTTGAAGGATTATCATATTCCTGTAGGCATTTTATTAAACGAAGACGAGAATATATTATTGTTTTTTTTACAAAAAAAGAATCTTGTAGAAGCACTTTTTCCAATCCTAGTACAAATAAGAAGTAAAATAATGTCTTACAATTACACAATTAATATCGCCGAACATTTAACAGAAGATGAACAAATTGAATGGTTTGAAGTTTTAAATAATGCTGGAAGTAGAGTTACAACATTACAGATGAGTTTTTCAAAATTAAAATTACATGATTTTGATATATATTCGGACTACGTGACACCTTTTAAAGAAAAAATCCAGACCTATGGATACGATGAACTATTTTCTCCTTTTACAACGAATGTATCTTATCCTGTAGCTTCGCTCAATCCAGCTTTTGAAATGATTAAAAAATCAGGGATTCATAGTGTCAATTATGCACCTATTCCATCAGATACAAAAGAATCGCAGATAACAAATTTAGATATAAATGATTTAACTGAAATTATAGATTTATCGTTGATTAGTTTAAATAAAGCTTTAAATTTTTTGAGTGAAGAAAACTTGGAAGATTATGTTAATCGAATGGATTATATTTTATACTTAACAGGATATTTTGCTTTCAATGGTACTGTAGATGAAACTAATGAGCAAAATTTAGTGAGTTGGGTTCAAACTGTAAGTTTTGTAAATAAATCTAATGGTGCAAGAAGAGATATTTTTGATAGTCTTATTAAAAATATTTTCGAAGTATAAAAGTCAAATGGTATTTAGTTATTAACTAGAATAGGTGGAGTATACATGGCAAGTAGTTATTACGAAAATTTGTTAGAAAGAGTGTTGACAAATTCTGAACATAATAGTTGGGATAGTAGTGGGTGAGAATGGAAAATTGAAGATTAGGACGAGGACTCGCATGTAGAAAACTACTTGCCTATGTGGAAAAGAAAAAGCCAGATATCTCTTCTATATAAGAAATAAATATAATAATATATTGTATCTTATTGAAAGTTCATGTACCAAGAAGTTTAAACGTTCTGATTTGGATACAAAAGTAACTATTTATGAAAAATTATTTAAGCTATATCATACTACTTACTACTATAGAAGAAATTAGTATATTGAATTATTATCTGAATTATTTTCTAGAAATGTCCTTGACTATTTTAATCAAGAAATTGTTTTTGATAGTGAATACAGTTCTTTTAATGGAAATGAAGATTACGAATTTATGCTTAAAATATTTAATAAAAGAAATGCTCCTACAAAAAAAGCAAGAGAAAAAGATTAAAGTTATAATTATTAATCAAGCCAAGTCATATTTAAGTAATCAATTAGAANNTAAAAATGTCAATTTCTTACCTGAAGATACTTATTTGCGTCATTTTCATACAAGAGTTAGATAAAACCCTAGAAATGCAAGGAAAAAGGAGGATAAATAATTTATGACAAGAAATATTTATACGTCTATTAATGCCTTTTCAAAAGAAGTTGTTGATTTAGATCCTAATGATTTAGAAAAAGCTAGAAATAGCAGAAAATGGTTAGTTGATAAGATTGAAGAATTTTCTGAAAATGATGGTTCATTCCCNNTTCCCTAAAATATATACTGCAGAAAATGATGTTCAAATGGGATCATTTAGAAGAAGGACAAAAATTAGGCCAATTGATGATATTGACTTTATAGTAGTTTTTAATGCTGAAGGAACGACCTATGATGCAAGTTCATTTGATGGAAAGTTTGAGCTACATGTTCCGGTAACTTCGGAAAGATTAAACTTACTTACGAATGATGATTCAACACTTAATTCAATTAAGCTTGTAAATCAGTTGAAAAAATCGTTGAACAGTGTTCCTCATTATGAACAAGCAGAAATAAAACGAAATCAAGAAGCAGTGACACTAAAGTTAAAGTCATACAGTTGGAACTTTGATATAGTACCAGCCTTTATTACAGCTCCTGAAAGCGATGGAAAATCTTATTACTTAATCCCTGATGGTAATGGTAATTGGAAAAAAACAGATCCACGTATAGATTCTGATAAAACAACTAGAATAAATAAAAAAAGAGATGGAAAAGCACTTAAATATGTACGCTTAATTAAATACTGGAATAGACGAGCAACAATGCCTACTATAAGTTCGTATTTATTAGAGAATTTAATTCTGAATTATTTTGATGACTATTCAGTTTCAGCTACAGAACAATCTACCTTGAAAGATGTTTTTGATTATTTGAGTACATTTATCTACCGTACTTGTCCTGATCCTAAAGGGATACAGGGAGACTTAAATGATTTAGATTTGGATACAAAGGAAAAAATTTCATTTGCAGCTTCATTAGCTAAATCCCATGCAATTGAAGCTATTAGTTATTCAATTAACGATAATCATAAAATGGCACATGCTGAGTGGAGAAAAGTTTTTGGAAAGGATTTTCCAGATTATGAATAGAGATTTTATAAGTATACAACAAGAACTTCCCGAATCAATAACTCTTTTAGCTGCAATGCGATACATGTATAGTCAAGCAAAATTCATTAGGTTAAGCCGACTTAGTATAACTTTACTCTTTCCTATCATTAGCATAGTTAGCATTAAATTTTTTCCGTCAATGGAATTAATATTGTCTTTCTGTAGCTCTGTCTGGTTAGTACTTAACCAAATTATCTTCCAAAAAGCCGAAAAAATGCGCACTGAATATGCTGCAAAAATTCAAGAAGTTTTAGATGTAAATTTATTTCAAATAAGTTGGAATGAAGTTTTGATAGGAGATAAACCTTACACTGAGGATGTATTAATGCTAAGTCAAAAATTTAAAGGTAATAAAGATGGCTTAAAAGGATGGTATCAGGGACTAAAAGCACCAAATCATTTCTCTAATGTTTTGTTAGCACAGCGAACAAATATCATTTGGGATAAAAATCTCAGGAAATTCTATAGTAAATTGCTTATGTTTGAATTTATTTTCTATGTATTAGTATTATTCATATGTGCCTTTTTTTTAAATGTTTCTTTCCAAACTTTCACCTTTTCACTATTAGTACCTTCGCTACCATTAGTATTACATTTATTCGAAGTATCTAATTCCCACAAAAAAAAACACCAATCATTAGAAATTATTGCATCAAAAATTACAGATTACGATTTAAAACAATTGTCCCGTCTAGGTGAAGAAGATATTACAAAAAAATGTAGGCAGTATCAGGATTATATCTACTTAAAAAGATGTGATAGTAATACAATACCTGACAAAATTTATTGGATCAAAAAAAATACTTATGATAAGTTAGCCAAAAATGTTAATGAAAATTTAAGTGATTCCATGTAGTTAAATTAATTTGAAAAGTTGAAGTAAACACTAAAAATTTTTAAAAGAGTATATGAGTAATTATTTGGTTCCAATATATGAAATTGAATAAAATAATATATCGAGAGTCCTACTCCAAATAATGATATCGGTGTTATCAAGATTAAGAAAAAACTATGAACAAACAGTGTACCAATACCTGCATCATCAATTTATTGCAAATACGCTCAGCATTAAGTTAGGACATGAATTGCTTCCTAATACAAAATTTGGTGAAATGATACCTCGTTTTACTACTTATCCTGCTACTTGTAAATCTGGGATGTATTGAAAGTTCTTCAAAATGAACAATGTTCTAATTATTTATACAGATATAATGGCTAGAGGAGAATATCCAACTTATATAAAAAGATACTTCAAAGAACAAAATGTAGTTACTTATAAAGAGGATGGAGATAATGAAATCCTAAAACAATATACAGTTGATTTTATTAGTTTTTCTTATTATATGTCCATAGTAACAACTACTAACAATAATTGGAAAAAAACAAGTAGGAATTTAGTTATAAGAATTCTGCTAAATCAAATGTATGTTCGTTATCAATTGCCTATTTTTATTGCAGAAAATGGACTTGGTGCTCATGATGAAACCGAAGAAGATGATGCTATCCATGATGCCTATTGCATTAACTATTTGAAGCAGTATGCAGAACAAATGAAAGAAGCTATTCTTGATGATGTAGAAATGATTGGTTACATTATGTAGTAACCTACGTCCATATGGAAGTGGTAAGAAAGATAAAAGTACTGTATAAATAATAATTAAATCAAAAAAAACGAATGAGCTTCAGTTATCTCTAAATAGATAACTGAAACTCATATTCTTTTCTAATTATGAACGAGTTCTTCTCTGCTGAGTCCCCCTTCATAAATTTTAAAGAATGGGTAATAAATGAAGATGCTTAAAATAATCAAACCACAATAAAAGAGAATGTTTCTGAAGTCCATTGTTGCCAAGTAAGCTTGAGCGAAGAATGGAGTGAAAGAAGGATCAATGATATACCCCATTGAAATAATTCCGCTTAATTGAGCATAATACGTTAAGACCAAGTTAATGATTGGGGTGATCAAAAAGGGAATAGCCAAGATGGGATTAAATACGATCGGCAATCCAAAGATAATCGGCTCATTGATCCCGCAGATTCCTGGGACAATCGAAATTTTACTTAAGGTCTTAAGATGAGTTAATTTACTGCGCATCATTAAAATAATCAAGCCCAATGTTCCGCCAGCTCCACCTAAAACAGAAATCCGGAACATTTGCAGGTTCATCGCCACATCTGGTTGTTGCCCATTAGCAACTAATTCGCTGTTGATACCGGTATTTGCGATTCCAATTGAGAAAAGAATCGGAAAAATAATAGAAGAGCCGTTGATGCCAAACAACCATAAGAAGTTGCCGAATGTAACGATAGCGATAAAGCCCCAAAGGTTGCCGGCAAACCCTAAAGCAGGTGTAAGAATCGACATAATGAATTCTGGCAAAGTACTGCCGGTTAAAGCAATAATAATCAAATTTGCTCCATAGATTAGAATGATATTAAAAAGTAAAGGAAGCAATGAGTTCACAAAAGCAGTCACCGCAGTTGGGACAGAATCCGGCATCGTGATCTTCCAGTTCAGCCGATCAATCATTCGAGTAACTTCTACGACAATTAATCCGATAATAATAGCTACGAATAAGCCGTTGGTTCCAAGGAATTCAGTTGAGATTTGTCCTTCGACACTGTTGGCAGCCACTAACATGAAAATGGAAACGGACATCATTCCGTTCATCGCGGCATTTAATTGATAGTCACGTGCTAATGAATAGGCAATGCCAAAAGCACAAATCAAACCAAAAATGCCCATTGTCATATTGTAAGGAGCTGTTAGCAGGTCATAATTTGCAACGGCAAATTCTTTCCAGCTTGCTAAGAACCGGACAAAAAAGTTGGCTGTTTCTGGATTGTATAACTCCAGATTGATCGGTGGGTTGGCAAAAATCAAGAATAGAGAACCGACCACGATGAACGGCAATCCGAACATCATTCCTGTAGAAATAGCTTTTAAATGAATCTGGTTGCCCAATTTGTTGCCGATTGGACTTAAAACACGGTCTAATTTTTCTAGAAAAGTATCATTCTTTTTCATGGCTTTTCTCCTCGTTTTTTAAATTTGCCAGCTGTTAAATTTAAACGCGTTAGGTGCAGTATTGTTTGGATCATATTTTTTCAAAATTTCTTCATATTGTTCTTTATAATCGTTTGTCACTTCCATTTGCGGGATCACTTTACTAGCTTCATGTAAGAAGTGGAAAGAATCACGACCCATTTCCATTCCACGGGTAGTGTGTTTGTCCAAAGCGAAATCAGGAATTTCTGGTACGTATCCCATCGCAAAGCTTTTAATGACGATATTTTTTAATAAATCTGTTGAACGGTCTTTTTCTGATTCAGTCAAGACGCGAATCGCATGAAAGAAAAACATCGCACGGTCTGATTCATTATAAGCAAATTCTTTGGTCATTTGATTGAAGTTGTTCACCATAATCGCTGCATTCGGATTTCCCATTCCGATGTCTTCTACTGAAATAGCCAATAATCTGCGCCACATCTTTTCTTCGAATTGCGGAGAAGTGATGTACATTTCATAAGCGAACTCGCAAGCTTCTTTTGTTAAGCCACGACGAATGCATTTTTGTAAACTAGAAATGACTTCGTCTCCATTTAAATTGTTTCTGGTTGTCGTTCTAGCCCAAGGGTCGGCAATATATTTTTTTTCCATTTGAATAGTCTCCATTTCTTTTTCTTATGATATGATAAGGATTGAAGAGGTGATAAACGTGAATATCCAAAATTTAGCAAACAAATATCAATTAAATGAAACTGAAAAAAATATCCTTTTATTTATCGAACAACATGCCAAAAGTATCAAAGAATTGGGCATCCGCGGTGTTGCCAAGCAATGTTATACTTCGCCGGCTACGATTGTCAATTTAGCAAAAAAGATGCATTTTTCAGGT
>DIDU01000089.1:0-6677 GCA_002418295.1 Carnobacterium sp. UBA5792
ACGTCTGTATTTAAAACAGAGTCCATTGTGGGAATTTCGCCACTTTCAATTAGATTTAGAACTTGTTCATCATCCACTTTTTTATCAGATGATTTAGAAGAAGATGCTGAGTCTCCGCCTCCATCAGTATTTCCGCCACATGCTGCTAATAATAACGCTGAAGTAGCTGTAATTCCCAATAAACTTAAAAATTTATTTTTTTGCATAATGTTTTCCCCCTGTTTTTTAATGCCCTCCACATATATCAACTCAAATGAGATTAATATTAGGTTGCTCAAATAATATTATCATCTTATTATCATATAATCAATAGAAATTTCCATTTCCCTTAATTAATCTTCAATTATGCGATATCAAATTAAGTATTTGATTAAAAAATACTTCTAATAATAAAATGGATATGAAATATTTTTTAGTTTACAAATTGACACGCATTCATAAAAATAGACTGAAAAAATGAAATATGAATCATTACCTGTTAAAATGGATGCTTAGAAATAATTTCTGTTAACTATTTTTATAAAACTTAAAAATGTTGTTATACCGCCATGACATGAATTGTATCACTCTTATTTATGTAATGATACTTATACTGGCTACCATTTTACTACGTTTATCTACATAATAATTATAGAGGTGATACCATGAATATTGGAGATAAAGTTAAAGAAGAACGACTAAAAAAAGAGTGGACACAAGAGCAATTAGCACAACTACTAAATGTGTCTCGTTCCACTGTTTCAAGTTGGGAAGTTGGGAGAAACTATCCAGACTTAGAAACAATTATTGCAATTAGCGATTTGTTTGGTATCTCTCTCGACAACTTATTAAGGGAGGATAAACAGGTGGCAAAAGATACGACAAAGAAATTAAAAAGAGGGAAATCATATAAAATGGCTTTAATAGTAGTTGGTATACTATTTCTACTTTATTTTGGTTATAATGCGAAACTAAGAATAGATGAAAATACCTACCGAAGTAATTTAGAAAAAAATGGTTGGGAAAAAGTTATTCCTAATTCTTCTACTCAAGAAAGAGGAGAAAATAACGCTTATGAATTGGTAGAGAATGGCATTAATTATTGGACTTATGTTCTTCCAGCAGAGTTAATAGGATTTCCTATGCCTGAACAAAATATTTCAATCATTACTCGACAAGAAAACTTTATTGTCGATCTTGCTTATGATAATAACATTGGTGTTAGTATTTCGCCTGAGAATGATTCAAATGTTAGTAAACAATTTTATGTGAAAGTGAATAAGAGCGGCAACTTAGTTGAATCTAAGCCGAGCTGGACCGAAAAAGAGAAGCAAACGATAATAAATTACCTTTCAAAGTACCAAGATATCCATAAAGACCTCATCAACAAAAGCATTGAAAAAAGAAATGAAGTTGTCAGTAAATCAGACTAAGCTAGTGGTGAAAAGATAAAGTAATTCAAGTAGGATAATACATTTATCTCTACACATACCAAGATTTATTATTTAAATAAAAAAAACGGTTCAGCACTATAAAAGTGTGAACCGTTTTTCATCTATAATTCTTTATTTGTTTAATGCAGTTTTAGCTTGTTCAGTTAAAGCAGTAAAAGCTGCTGCATCGGTAACTGCAATATCAGCCAACATTTTACGGTTGATATCAATTCCAGCTACTTTAAGTCCGTGCATCAATGTGCTATAGCTCATGTTGTTCATACGAGCAGCTGCGTTGATACGAGCGATCCATAATTTACGGAAATCACGTTTCTTTTGACGACGGTCTCTGTAAGCATATTGATAAGATTTCATTACTGCTTGTTTTGATACTTTAAATAAAGTATGTTTTGAACCATAGTAACCTTTTGCTAATTTTAATACTTTTTTGTGACGTTTACGAGTAACCGTCCCACCTTTAACACGTGGCATATTAATTTCCTCCTTGAAGATGTTTTCTTATAAGAAAACTCTTTACAATAATTATTGTCTTTTATAAAACTGTTAATCCGGTTCTAAATGAACTAAAGAATTACCAGTTAGCTAATTGTTGACGGATGCGTTTTACATCGCCTGCTGAAACCATTGCAGACTTACGTAATTTACGTTTTTGTTTTTGTGATTTATTTGCGAACATATGGCTTGTTTTTGCATGGTGACGTTTTAAACCACCATTACCTGTTCTTTTGAACCGTTTAGCAGAACCACGGTGTGTTTTTTGTTTTGGCATTATTGTTTCCTCCTCGAAATACTCTTACTTTTCAGTTTTTGGTGCTAAAATCATGAACATGCTGCGTCCATCCATTTTAGCAGCTGATTCGATACTAGCGATATCAGCAGTTTCTCGTGCTAATCGATCTAAAACTTTCTTACCAATCTCTTTATGAGTAATGGCACGACCTTTAAATCGGATTGATGCTTTGACTTTGTCGCCTTTTTCAAGGAACTTACGAGCATTACGTAATTTCGTATTGAAGTCATTTACGTCAATTGTAGGACTTAAACGTACTTCTTTAAGGCTAACGATTTTTTGATGTTTACGGGCTTCACGTTCTTTTTTCTGTTGTTCAAAACGGAATTTCCCATAATCCATAATACGTGCTACAGGTGGTTTTGCTGTGGGCGCTACTAAAACTAAGTCCAAGTTCGCTGTTTCCGCAATTGCCAATGCTTCACTTTTGGTCTTAAGACCAAGTTGTTCACCATTACTACCTATAACGCGCAATTCACGTGCACGAATGCCGTCATTTACCATCATATCTTTTGCTATGGTCATACACCTCCATTAGATTTGAGAGAAAGAACAGCAGAAAAATAGACGAGTCCATAACAAACCCGCCTATAAATAATTTCCAACTTACGCCGTGCGTAAGTCATCATCGTTTATATCTAGCCCAGAGACTTTTAGTCAACTAAGGCGAGAAGCGAGGGCTCCTGCTTTGTTTTCTCAACTTTTATATCATACCACTATTTCCATCTTTTGTAAACCATTAACGACTAAAATTTTCAATTTCTTTTTTCACATCAGCTAAAAACTCATTAAATAACATTGCCTTCGTTTCTTTTTCACCATATTTCCGAACTGTTACACTAGCATTCTCTACTTCGTTNNCTGATAAGGGATCTTTTGTGTTTGAGAAGCGCGAATTTTATAGCCCATTTTTTCATTTCGTTCATCCACTTCAATTCGCATACCTAAGTTAGCCATCTTTTCTTTCAATTCATATGCGTAATCTAAATGCATGTCGCGATTTACCGGAATAATAGTCGCTTGAACAGGTGCTAGCCAAGTTGGAAATGNNAATTCCAATTGCAGTTTTTACTAAGACATCTAATTTAGGCCCATAAAAAGCAGCTTCTCCTTCGGCTTCAAAGTATTCTAGCTCCATGTCATCCATTGCTTTTTTAAGCATTGTTTGAGCTTTTTCCCACATTGCATCGTCATCAAAGTATTTATCGGTATTATTAGGATCACGGTAACTTAGTCGGAAACGATAATCAGTGATATTAAAGTCTTTATATACAGCCAACATGAGTTCTAGAGTTCGTTTGAACTCTTCTAAAATTTGATCTGGACGTACAAATGTATGTCCATCGTTTAAAGTCATTTCCCGAACACGTTGCAGACCTGAAAGAGCCCCACTTTTTTCGTAACGGTGCATCTGCCCCAATTCAGCAATTCGGATAGGCAACTCACGATAACTATGGATGTCATTTTTATACACCATCATATGGTGAGGACAGTTCATTGGGCGCAGTACGAGCATTTCGCCATCGCCCATATCCATTGGCGGAAACATGTCTTCGTGATAGTGGTCCCAATGTCCTGATGTTTTATAAAATTCCACGTCAGCCATAATGGGTGTGTAAACGTGTTGGTAACCTAGACTTATCTCGCGATCTACGATATAGCGTTCAATAGTTCTCCGGATAGTCGCACCTTTTGGCAACCAGAAGGGCAGTCCTTGTCCAACTTCAGGGCTGATCATAAATAGATCTAATTCTTTCCCTAATTTTCGATGGTCACGCAATTTAGCTTCTTCACGCATTTTGATAAATTCTTTTAAATCTTTTTTATCGAAGAAAGCTGTTCCATAGATACGCTGCATCATTTTATTGTCAGAATTTCCGCGCCAGTAAGCTCCAGCAAGCGAAAGCAGTTTAAAAACTTGAATACGTCCAGTTGATGGAACATGGACCCCACGGCATAGATCCACAAAGTCTCCTTGCTCATAAACAGTAATCGTTTCGTCTTCAGGTAATTCCGTAATCAATTCAACTTTATAAGGATCATCTTTAAATAAATCAAAGGCTTCAGCGCGTGTAACTTCTTTACGGATAATCGGATTATTTTCTTTTACGATCTCCATCATTTTTGCTTCAATACGCGGCAAATCTTCTTCTGTAATCGGTGTGTCTGTATCTGTATCGTAATAAAAGCCGCTTTCAATAGCTGGGCCAACGCCAAATTTAATTTCAGGGTATAAGCGACGTAAAGCATTTGCCATTAAATGAGCACTTGAATGACGTAAAATCTGTAAAGCTTCTTCATCATCCGGCGTGATGATTTCAAGGGAACCATCTGTTTCTAATGGACGGACATAATCCACTAGTTCACCATTAAATTTTCCTGCTAATGCTTTCTTAGCTAAGCTTTTACTGATACTCTCAGCAATGTCTTTTGTTGATGAGCCCGTTGGAAATTGCTTTACAGCACCATCCGGCAAAGTAATATTGATTTCTGACATTTTCCATTCCTCCAATGGTTTCAAATTTTTATAGTTTAAAAAATCTTTCAAACGCTTAGCCAAATAAAAAAAGTCCCTTTTATGCTAGTTTCCTAACACAAAAGGGACGTAAAATACGTGGTTCCACCCAGATGCAGAATCCCCTTCTCATTGAACAGGAATTCTCTCTAAGCTGTTAACGTTAGCTACACGACCGGCTGCTAATACTTTAACTGGTTCACAGCGGCACTCAAAAGGGGTCAAAATAAATTCGTTTTTAGGAAACTTGCAGCACTTATTTCCCTCTCTTAAAAAAAACGATTTTTTATTTTGGTGTCTTTCTCAAAGATTTAATCTATTACTGCTATTAAATCATTTCCGTCACAAAAATTCAAGTAAAAAATAGTATTCNNTGCTTTTGCTTAAATTCATACCTGCACTGCCTTAAGACAATCGACGGTTTTTGCCCGTCATTTTGATTTCTTTAGATAAATAACGAATACGTTCCATAATACGTTGGGCTTTCAACGGCTCATCTTCTCCACGCTGGGTAACTCTTAAATGTTCTTCGCCCAATTGTTTCATATCGAAATTAGAAGAAAAGAATGTGGGTAATTGTTCTTGCATTCGATACTGCAAAATAACTCCAAGCACATCATCCCGAATCCAGCTTGACATTGAGTCTGCTCCAATATCATCCAACATTAAAATAGGTGCTTTTTTGACAGCATCTAATTTTTCTCCTGTTGAGTTCTGTCCAATCGCTTGCTTCATTTCAACTGCAAAAGAAGGAAAGTGCATCAAAGTGGAAGGATAGCCTTTTTCAGCAAGCTCATGCGCGATGGCTCCCAATAAAAACGATTTTCCTACTCCAAATGATCCTTGTAAATACAGTCCTTGATGAAAAGATTTTGGGTTCTGCAAATAATCTGAAATAAAATCATATGCAGCTGTAATAGCTGTTGCTCGCTCATCAGTTAAATGAAAACGTTCGAATGTCGCTGTTCGAACATCTTTTGGCATATCCATCGAATGAATGCGATTTTTAATAGCCTGTTCTTTTTGCTTCGCAATCAATTCAGCTGTCGGCACATAGGCAACATCAATAAAGTGATAATTCATGATCAATTCCGGTTGATATCCTGGAGCCATCATCCCTGCTTTTTCCTGATACTTTTTCTTTTCGTTGACAAACTCGTACAGTTTCGCATAGCTTTTTACAATCGCTTCTTCATTCAATAGCTCTTGATTCTTTTCAATAAATTGCTGAACATCCTGATCATTCAAGACTTCTTGGATCAATTTTTCATATTGGTCAGATAAGTTTCGTTCTTTAAGCATTTTAGTTAGACTTTTACCGATATCTTCCACTTTCAATCACCTTCTTTTCCGAAACTTTGAATTTGTTTTAAGCGGTCCATAAAAGCTTGTTTCTCAGCTTCGCTCATTGGTTTTTCAGCTTTAGCGCTATTATCTTCTTTCGCCCATTCTGGAAGAGTTTCTTTTCTAGTCGTTGTCTTTTTTCCGTAGCTAGTTGATTTTTGGTTGGTGTACTGTTTTCTTTCTGCTTGCTTCTTCTTTTCAGCATTTTCTTGGTACATCGTTTTAACTTTTTGAAGTGCCATTTCTGGTGAAACAACTTTATTTTGAGCCCAATCATTGGATATTTTATAAGCTAAAGCTTTTTCGAAAATAGGGTTGTTCCTTACAACTAAGATATAATGGATCAATATGTTAACAACTGAAGCAGGTAAATTAGCTTTTTGCACTATTTCTTCTAATGCCCATTCTTCGTTTTTTGTTACATAGCCGCCTTTTTGATCTTTAATCGAAGTCATAAAATCAAATGGACTAATTTCTTCGCTCACTTCAACAATAGTGATTTCATTCTCTGTTAGTCCTTGTTGTTTTAAAACATTTTTTCGGTTTCTTTGTTGTTTTTGTTCATTTTGAATATCTTTTTCTACTACATCATGCA
>DIDU01000089.1:6737-9993 GCA_002418295.1 Carnobacterium sp. UBA5792
ATAACGTTGCATATCCAATTCATTCACTCCGTACATTGTATGCAACACTAAGATCGTTGCTTCAAGCTCTTTTGAGATGGCAGAACGGCTAACATAGTGGCTATTTAAACCCGTATAAAAAAACTTAAAATCAAATGTTTGATTTTCTATTATAGGCCCAGCAGCGGATTCGTCACCAATTAATTCAACTGGTTCTTTTAGTAATGCCTTTTCTTGTTTAAGCAAGTTTCCATCAAACTGATAAACATCTAAAAAGGATTTGGTAACTTCTTTATAGTTTTCTTTCTCCAATGGAGCCGTCACAAATCGATTTCGCAATTTACGAAATTTTCGTTCTCCAACCGCTTCAAAAAGAAGCAAACTTAATAAATCATCTTTGAAAAAAGTCGCACTTGANNAGGGGCAACTAATTCATATACATACAACTTTTCAGGTTCAGTTTTCAGGTAGGTTTTTAACAACCCAATAGCTTCTAATTTAATTCTCGCTTGATACAGTTCTGGAATCCCTACACTTAAAAGTGTCAACAATTCCGAATGAAGTATTCCTTCACTCCAATAAGACTCTTCATCAATCTCAGTCCACAACGTCATATAAAGACTATAAGCTGTTGCTCCTATCAAAGGTTGATATAAAAAAGTCAATATTTTTTGGTCTATATCCGAAAGCAAGGCATTTTGTCGAACCATAAATCCATCTTTTGGACTCAAATTTTTCCAAGGATAGTTCAAATGCCATCACACCTTTCTTCTACTTCCTCTAATCCATTTCTGCTTTTTTTTCAGATTTCTTTTTTTCAAGCTCTTGTAATTCTGTCAAGAAAACACTCATATCCTTGAACTGACGGTAAACACTAGCAAAACGAATATAAGCAACGTCATCTACTTCTGCTAGTTTCTCCATAATGTATTCACCAATGATCGCTGATGATATTTCATTTTCCCCTAAACTCCGAATTTTATTTTCCACTTCATCGACTATTTTTTCAACTTGTTCTACTGAAACTGGGCGTTTTTCACATGATCGGATAATGCCGCGCAGCATTTTCCCTCGATTGAATTCTTCTCGTGTGCCATTTTTTTAAATTACTAACAATGGCGCTTGTTCAACACGTTCAAATGTTGTAAATCGGAAGTTACACGCTTCACATTCTCTTCTTCTACGAATAGCACGCCCATCATCTGCAGGACGACTATCGACAACTCTAGAACCATTATTTTGACAGCGTGGACATTGCACTACTCATCATCCTTTTTTTATGATTTTTCTTGAAATTATCATACTCATAACCATTATACTTTTATTATACCACAGGTCTTACAGAGGCGAAACACCTGAAATAACTGCATTTGCCAGCTAAAGCTATAAAAAAAGAATGAGCGGATATTCTACTCATTCTTTTTAACACTATTTTATATAACAGCAATCGTTTAATTTATTTGATCTGTTTGCTGCAACCATTTTTCCAGCTGCTCTACTGTTTCTTGGATGGTTCCATTATTGTCAATCACTACATCTGCCTGTTTTATTTTTTCAGCCAAAGGAAGTTGAGCCGCTATTTTCTGGACAGCCATCTCGCGTGTAATGTGATCGCGCTGCATCAACCGATTTATCTGCATCTCTTCTGTCACAGCAACTACCATCACTTGATCTACTTCTATTAAATAATTACTTTCAAACAATAAAGGAATATCTAATACAAGCAAGGACGGCTGTTGTTGCAGATACTCTTCTTTTTGGTTAAGTACCCAATTCCGAATCTGTTTTTCTAATAAGTCATTTAATTTTTCTAATTTTATGGGATCAGTAAATACAATTTCTCCCAGTTTTTTTCGGTTTAATGTTCCATCGGAATGCAGTATTTCTTTTCCAAAATATCGTGCAATCGATTTTAATCCTTCTGTTCCAGGTTCTACTACTACCCTGGCTCCAATATCAGCATCGATAACTGGTATTCCTCGGCTTTTAAAAAACTTACTGACAGTTGATTTTCCTGTTGCAATGCTTCCTGTCAAACCAATCACAACTGTCATTCATTCCCTCCTTTCTCTTGTTCTTTTTCTTAAGCTAGTTGTTGACAATTGGGACAAATGTGAGTACCTCTTTGCGCTACTTTTAATTTTTGGATCGGCGTTCCACAAAGGATGCAAGGTTCATTTGTTTTCCCATAAACATGCAATTCCACTTGAAAACTTCCTGCTTCTCCTAAAGCATTTTTATAGGTTCTGATCGTTGTTCCCCCTGCCGCTACAGCATTTCCCAATACTTGTATAATGGCTTGGTGTAACTGTTTTGTTTCTGTTAGATTCAATGTATCAGCTCCTCTAAGAGGATGAATTTTAGCTTTAAAAAGTGCTTCATCTACATAGATATTGCCTAAACCCGCCACTACTTTTTGATCTAATAAAAGAGGTTTAATCGCACGCTTTTTTTGTTGCAGTGTTTTTTGAAATTCTGCTAAAACAAAAGTTTCTGGTAACGGTTCTGGCCCTAAAGTTTTAAGGCCAGCTACGTTATTTTGTTCACCTAAAGGAACGAGTGTCATACGTCCAAACTTTCGAACATCGAGATACCGTAGATCACGGCCATCTTTCAAATGGAAAATCACATGAGTGTGTTTTTTTAAGGGTGTCTGAGTAGGCACTACTTCATATTTGCCTTCCATTCTTAAATGGGAAACCATTGCCCACTGTTCGAAAAGAAAAATTAAATACTTGCCTCTTCGTTCAATATCAACGAGTGTCTCATCGATTAGGTACTGTGAGAATTCTTGGCTGCGTATGTCACCTGAAATAATGCGATCCCAGTATACATCTACTCCTGTTATGATGCTGCCTTTAACAAGTTGGACGAGACCCTTTTTAACTGTTTCAACTTCTGGTAACTCTGGCACGCGTTCTGCATCTCCTTTTCAGTTTGTTTTAACTTGATTATTTAGATTCATACCAATTATCGCCGTAATTACTATCAACTTTTAAAGGGACATTTAATTCAACCGCTTCTTCCATTACTTCAGTAACTAATTTCTCCAATAAGGGAATTTCAGCTTCTGGAGCTTCAAAAATCAATTCATCATGTACTTGCAGCAACATAGTAGCTTCCATGTTTTCTTCTTTCAATCGCTTGTCCATTTCAATCATTGCAACTTTAATAATATCAGCAGCACTTCCTTGAATAGGTGTATTCATTGCTGTCCGTTCTGCAAATGAACGCAAGTTAAAATTACGAGAATTAATATCCGGCAAGTAACGGCGCC
>DIDU01000089.1:10018-12925 GCA_002418295.1 Carnobacterium sp. UBA5792
ACGCACAATCTCTTCCATGTAAGTCTTAACGCCAGGATACTTAACGAAATACGTATCAATAAACGTCTGTGCTTCTTTTCGGCTGATTTCCAAGTTTTTTGATAAGCCATAATCACTGATTCCATACACAATACCAAAGTTAACGGCTTTTGCACGCCGACGCATCTCTGAAGTCACATCTTCTTGTTTTTCAATTCCAAAAACACGCATAGCTGTGCTGGCATGAATATCTTGTCCCTCAATAAAAGCTGCTTTTAAATGTTCATCGTCAGAGATATGGGCTAAAACACGCAGCTCAATTTGCGAGTAATCTGAAGAAAAGATTTTCCAGCCTTCATAACTTGGTACAAATGCTTGTCTGATTTTTCGTCCTTCTTCTAAACGAATTGGAATATTTTGCAGGTTAGGATCAATCGAACTTAGCCGGCCAGTCTGGGCGATCGTTTGCATATAGCGTGTATGGATNNAATATAGGTTGATTGTAATTTAGCTATTTGCCGGTATTCCAAAATATCTTTTACGATTGGAGCTTGGTCTTTTAGCTGTTCAAGAACATCCACAGCTGTAGAATACCCCGTTTTAGTTTTTTTAACCACTGGGTATCCCATTTTTTCAAATAAAATAACGCCTAATTGTTTTGGAGAATTTAAATTAAATTTTTCTCCAGCTTCTTCATACACGCGCTGTTCTATACTTTCTAACCGCTCTGCAAATTCCACTTTCATTTCACGCAATCGTTGAGCATTGACTTTGATCCCGCTAATTTCCATCTCTGCTAATACTTTTGCAAGAGGCAATTCCATTTCATAAAATAGTTCTGTTTGATTGTTTTGAGCTAAATGCTGTTCAAGCTGTTCACTTAACACAACGATAGCTTTAATTTTCCGAGCTATATGTTCTTGCATAACAGATAAGTCTTCCGGTATATGGATTTTGGATCCTTTACCATAAACACTTTCATCAGATGAAACGTCAAAATACTCATGTTCCGTCGCCACTTCTGATAGATCTTTGCTGTTGTCTTTTGTATTTAAGATATAAGAAGCTAATAAAANNAATATCAAATTGTATATTTTTCACTTCAATTCCATAACGTTTTAAAGCTACAAATGTGCGTTTCGCATCAAAAACTTGCTTACTGGTCGTTTCGTCTGCTGCCCATTTCTGGAAATGTTCTGAATTTAAAACTAATTCAGGTTCTCCTATATAAATATGGTCCGCATTTCCCCAACCGACACTAACAATATCTGCTGTATGGTAATTATCAGTTAACATCTCTACATAAAGTCCCATTTTATCTGTAAACAAGTCTGGCGAAATATCCGTAACTACCTCATAAACAATTTCTTGACGATTTGCTTCAGTTTCTGCAACATATTCAGTCGTGTCTAATTTACTTAAATGCGTTTTAAAATCCATTTCCTTATAAAAACGAATTAATTTTTCCGTATCAGGCCCTTCATAAATTAAATCTTCTATTCCAATAGTCAGTGGCGTATCCCGATCGATAGTTGCTAGTTTCTTACTTAAAAATGCTGTTTCTTTTTCATTGATCAAATTTTCTTTCATCTTGCTTTTTTTCATTTCATCAATATGATCATAGACTCCTTCAACAGAGCCGTATTCTTTTAATAATTTCAGAGCGGTCTTCTCTCCAATTTTAGTCACTCCAGGAATGTTGTCAGAAGCATCTCCGGCAAGTCCTTTCATATCAATGATTTGAAGAGGAGAAATACCCATCTCAGCTTGAATCGACTCCACAGTATATTCTTTTAATTCACTGACTCCTTTGACTGTAATGTCCACTCTTACGTTCTCTTTAGCTAATTGTGTTAAATCCCGATCACCTGAAACGACAACAACATCAAAATTTGTCGGATCGACTTGTTTCGAAAGAGTTCCAATAATATCATCTGCTTCGTAGTTATCTAATTCATAATGTTTTATTCCAAAGCTCTCCAAAAGAACCCGCAAGTAAGGCATCTGCTCAGTAAATTCACTAGGTGTTTTCGCTCTGCCTCCTTTATATTCTTCAAAAAAAGCATTACGAAATGTCGTTTTACCTGCATCGAAAGCTACTAAAACATGAGTAGGTTTTTCTTTTGTTAAAATATTTTCAATCATGCTGTGAAATCCATAAAGTGCATTGGTATGGAGTCCACTTTTATTTTTAAAGCGTTCTAATTGCTGATGGAGTGCAAAGAATGCCCTGAAGGCCACACTGCTGCCATCAATTAGCAGTAATTTATTTTTAGAGGTCATAAGAAAGCTCCTTCTTTTCAATTCTATCGGGATTAATATAGTAATTTAAACTATTCATAAATTAGCATGGTCACCCTTTTCTTCACTAGTTTACCAAAAAATTCAAGAGATAGCGAATTGGAAAAATCAATTTATTTCTTTAAAATTTCTCCTTTGGAGATCTTTTTTTATAAAATACAATCACAGTAAAAAGTCCATTATCTTATAAAAAAGCGAAAAAATCTGATAACGATTCGATTTCGAATCGTTATCAGATTTCTTTATTTGCTTAATGTTGAATGGCTTAATAAAGTTTCATAAGCTAACTCAAATTTTTGAACATCCCCTGCGCCCATAAAAATAGCAACGCCATCATGGTGATCCAGTAATGGAGACATATTATCTTCTTTCAAAATAAGAGCACCTGTATCAATCTTCGCTGCTAAATCTTCAATGGTTACATCTCCTTGTTGCTCACGTGCTGAACCAAAGATATCACATAAATAAACTGAATCGGCTAAGTTAAGAGCTTCTGCAAATTCACTTAACAAGGCAACTGTCCTAGTAAATGTATGTGGTTGGAAAATAGCAATAATCTCTTTATTAGGGTATTTTTGACGAGCAGCATCAATCGTTGCACGTATTTCTGAAGGATGATGCGCATAA
>DIDU01000089.1:12930-13534 GCA_002418295.1 Carnobacterium sp. UBA5792
CACCAGCAAAGGTTTTAAGATTTGCCATTACTTTTTCTTTATCCAATCCTTCATGATAACAAATTGCAATAACAGCCAAAGCATTTAAAATGTTGTGTTTTCCATAAGTCGGGATTTCAAAGTGACCATAGAATTCATTTTTTACATACACATCGAAACTTGAACCTGTAATTGAACGGCTAAGATTTTGAGCTTGAAAATCATTATGATCTTCAAATCCATAATAAAAAATCGGCGTTTCTGTTTTAAGCTTAATCAGTTGTTCATCGTCTCCACATGCAATGATCGCTTTTTGTACTTGTTGAGCCATTGTCTCAAAAGCTTCTGTAACATCTTCCAGACTCGTAAAGTAATCAGGATGATCATAATCAATGTTGGTAATAATCGCATAATCTGGGTGATAAGCTAGAAAGTGACGGCGGTATTCACAAGCTTCTAATGCAAAGTATTCAGCATTAGGAACGCCATGTCCAGTACCATCACCGATTAAATAGCTTGTATCCTTAATTGTACTCATCACATGCGCCAGCAAGCCTGTTGTACTTGTTTTCCCATGCGACCCTGTAACAGTGATACTCGTATAATTCTTTAATAGATTCCCAAT
>DIDU01000089.1:13555-19028 GCA_002418295.1 Carnobacterium sp. UBA5792
GTTCTATTGCTGCTTTGATTTCTTCATGATCGTCTGAAAATGCATTTCCAGCGATAACCGTTAGTCCATCATGTATGTTTTTTTTATCAAAAGGTAGAATAGGTATTTTTGCTTCTTCTATATTTTTCTGTGTAAAAAAGTATTTCTCTACATCAGAACCTTGGACTTTAAATCCTTTGTCATGAAGGATCAATGCCAATGCACTCATACCAGAACCTTTAATCCCAACAAAATGATAGGTAATTTCATTATTCATTTTATGAAGCCTCCATTAATTTTAGCTACTTTGATTATTTGTAAATAGATCAAATTGTTTTTTTAAAGCTTACTCATCATTAATAAATAAGCAGGTTGAAAAATAGTGAAAAATGCAACGAATACAGTATACCATGATTTTTTTTTTTCGCCTAACAATAATCGATTTCTTTCTTTACCTTAATTTTACTTTTATTTAAAAATCAAATCTTGTCCAAATAAAAAGAAGAAGGCCATCCTTCTTCTTTTTATTTACAGTTGATAGGCTTCGTAATCACTTTTTGTAATAAAAACATCTCTTGGTTTTGATCCTTTATTTCCTGAAATCAGATTTTCACTTTCGAGTGTTTCGATTAAATTAGATGCTCGATTAAATCCAATTTTAAACTTTCTTTGTAAAGAAGAAGCAGAAACTTGGCCTTCATCAATAATAAAAGATAAAATCTCGTCATATAATTCATCTTTCCCTTCAATCGCTTCTACTCGGCTTAACAGTGTTTCAGGTTCAAACAAGTAAGATGTTTTTCGTTGCTCTTTTACATGCTGTACAATCGAATCAATTTCTTTTTCAACATACGTACCTTGAATACGTATCGGTTGGCTAGCCCCATTTTCAAGAAACAGCATATCGCCTCTGCCTAATAATTTCTCAGCCCCGCCAGTATCCATAATGGTCCGTGAATCAACTTGGCTTGACACCATAAAAGCAACACGCGTTGGAATGTTATTTTTAATGGTTCCTGTGATTACATCTACACTCGGACGTTGCGTGGCTACTAACAAGTGAATTCCTGCAGCTCGGGCTTTTTGAGTAATACGTGCAATCGAATCTTGGACATCATTACTGGCTACCATCATTAAATCAGCTAATTCATCGATTACAATCACAATATACGGCAACTTCAATCCATATTCGCCTCGCTTCTCAGCTTTTTCATTAAATCGTTGAATATTCCTAACACCAGCAGCTGCTAATTTTTGATACCGCTCTTCCATTTCATTGACGGCCCATTTTAAAGCTTCGCTAGCCGCTTTAGGTTCTGAAATAACCGGAGACAATAGATGAGGAATCGCATTGTAAGGTGCTAACTCTACTGCTTTAGGATCAATCAGAATCATTTTAACTTCACTTGGTTTAGCTTTATAAAGCAAACTGACTAAAATAGAATTAATAAACACACTTTTTCCGGATCCAGTTGCTCCTGCAATTAACCCATGCGGCATTTTATCAAGAGTTGAAACAATTGCCTCCCCTGATAAATTCACGCCAATGGCTACAGTCAATGGAGAAGTACTTTTTGAGAATTTTTCACTTCCCATAACTTCCGAAAGCATGACTGGTCTTGAATCTCGATTTGGTATTTCTACACCTACTGTACTTTTACCTGGAATAGGAGCTTCAATGCGGATGTCTTTAGCTGCTAAAGACAGCTTTAAATCATCTGACAAATTAGTAATCTTGTTTACTTTAACGCCACGGCCTAATTGCAATTCAAATTGAGTAACAGCTGGTCCTACTGTCCATCCTACTACTTGAGCATTGACGTTAAAAGCATCTAACGTTTCATTGAGGAGTTCAGCTTGGCCTAATACCCAATCGTCTACTGCGTTGCTTTGAAATTCAACAGGAGGGTTGAATAATTCCACAGGAGGAAATTGATAAGTACGTAAGGCTTCTTCCTCCAATTCACTAGTTAATAGAGTAGCTGGTATAAAGGCTGAATTTTTGTCTTCTTGACCTGTTTCCTGCTCTTCAATTAGTGAAGTTGTTTCAGACAAGATCAACTCATTGATTTGTGCAACAGAATCTGTTTCAGGTTCATTTTCTGCTAAAATTATATCTTCTTTTTCAATTCGTTCTTCTGGATCCACCATTTCCATTTCAATCCGTTCGGACTGGGTTTCAATTAACGTATTTTCTTGGGAAACACTTTCTTCCATGAAATCAGTCACATCCTTAGTGGAATGATCTTCTGCTGGAAGTTGGTCCATATTTTCTTTCTTATGGTTGGTATTAGAAGATTCTGCAGCGAATTGAGGTTCTGTTTGCCTAGATGGTTTTGCATTAAAGGTCTGTTGATCTAAATAACGCAACCGGCTTAAAGCCGCTTCAATTTCCAGCATTTCAATTTCTTCTGGAGAACGTTCTTGTGTATTTCCTTGTACTATATTCGTTTCTTGCTGTTTTTCTTGAGTTGTTTTTTCATTTTTTGCTTCAGCTATTTCTACTTCATTCTCTTGATTTAAACTAGGAGGTTGTTCACTTTTCGCTTCTGCTTCTATGTTTCCTGCTGGCAAAGAGTGTGCATTCAATTTTTCAATTGATTCAGAGACACCTACGGGATCGCTTTTAATAAAATAGCTGCTCACATTTTTCCCATGATTCAATTGGGTGTTTTGATCTTCTTCAATCATACCCGCTAAAGAACGGCGCAAAGTACGTTTTTGCAAATGAGAAGAAACCACTGGCTGCTTTTCATCCTCAGCTTTTTTAACGACTACATTAGTTTCAGAAGGTTTAATTAAAGCACTTGATTGTTTTTCAGCAAATAACTCTTGCACTGTACTGGATAAGTGATCCGCCAATAAAATAAAGTCGCCTGCTTCTTTTTTAAATTTTCCAGCAATCTTTTTATAATTGATTTTAAAATCGTCATTTTCATTTCTTTGCTGAAAACCATAATAGGGAGAAGGTATTTTTTGTACTTTAAAAGGAGTTGAGCTCCGTCCATTTTGAACTAATGATGTTTCTTCTTTTAAAAATTTTTTTGTTGTTTTCTGATCAGATAATTGATTTGTTTCAACTGCTTCTTTTTTTTTGACAGCTATTTTTCTAGTCTGTCCTAATCGTTGTTTCCGTTCTAAGTTATTTTGGTTAACGAACTCAGAAAACAAATTTTCTGGTTCTCTAGCTGATATCTCTTTGCTAATTTTAACAGGTTGTTCAAACTTAGAGGTCTTAGTGCGATCAAAAAGGTTATCTTTCTTCGTTACGCGTACAGAGTCACGATAGAAAGGAAACTTGGATTTGTTTGACCGTTTTTGGCCTTTGTGGTAACTTGGTCCATCATATTTTGCCATGATGACGCTCCTTTCCTCTCTGGTATTCGTGTTTTAGTTTAACACAGATTACTCCATCCTTATAGAGCTAATCTCAAACAGCTCATTAAAAAACAAATTTTAAACAAAAAGAAATAAAGAGGGTAAGATTTTTCTCACTCTCTTTATCTCTTTTTAGACCATTATTTGGTTTTGAACGCTGAACCTGTTACAGCATTTTCATCTAAAACTAAAATTCCCTTTTTAGTTGTTTCAGCTTCTATTCCTAATTCTTTGGCTGAACAAACCATGCCATGACTTGGTTCGCCTCTCAGTTCTCCATCCCAAATGACTAATCCATTTGGCATCATTGCTCCGACTTTAGCCACAACAACTTTTTGCCCTGCAGCAATATTAGAGGCTCCACAGACAATTTGCACAACCTGCTGGTCGTCTATTTCAATCTGCGTAATCGATAAATGATCGGAATTTGGATGAGGTTTGCACTCTTTAACATCACCGACAACAAACTTAGGTTCTTCATCTGCTTCAAGCTGCTCATCAAAACCAACACTTAACAGGTGTTCATTTAAACGGACTACTTGAGCTGCAGATAATGTAATGGACCCTTTCCCCTCAATTTTTATGAGCTCTGAAATAGTAAAAAAATTGTATCCTNNGAGTAACATTCCCTTTTGTTTCAAAACTTTGTTCTGAGAACACACTGTTACCTGTCATAATCATTAGCGTATCGCCAACACCGTTTCTGTTATAACTACTAATTATCATCTGTTTTTATCATCCTTTTTCAGTATTTCTAACAACTAGCACATCGCAAGGAGCATGTCGAATAATATATTCGCTTACGCTTCCAATCATCCAGCGTTCAATCATATTTAACCCTGTACTTCCTACGATGAGTAAGTCCGCATGGTATTTTTCTGGAATTTCTTGAGTTAATAATAATTTTGGTGACCCTTTAAATAATTCAGTTTTAACGGATCGTACTTTAGCTTCAGCTGCTCTGTCTTGATATTCAATCAATAAGTTTTCCATTTCAGCCGCATCAAATTCAATAACATCAAAATTGGCACTTTCAATTCCCATATTATAAGAACTTGAATCAATGACGTGCGCAATGA
Organism: Carnobacterium sp. UBA5792; assembly: GCA_002418295.1. Next base: position 17,992 of record DIDU01000089.1, read on the forward strand.
TCAACTCACTATTGTTCCTTTTAGCAATTAAAATGGCTTTTTCAAAAGCCTCTTTAGCTGACTCGCTTCCATCGACCGCCACTAGAACATGAGCATACTGCTGTATAGTTGTTTCCATCTTCTCATCTCCTTAATACTTTCATCGTCTTTTATTCAAGGTTGTCTAAAGATTGAATAAAAGCTTCAATTTCTGCTTTTGTTTTGCGGTCTTTACTGACAAAACGTCCTACTTCTTGTCCGTTTTCGAAAGCAATAAAACTAGGAATACCAAAAACAGCTAAATCTCCACATAAGTCAAGAAACTGATCTCGATCCACTTCAATAAACTGGATTTCTGGATGGTCTTCGACTATCTCAGGCATGATGGGTTTAATAAAATTACAATCGCTGCACCAATCCGCTGTAAAGAAAAAGATCACTTTTTCTTCTGTAGTTAAAGAATGAAATTCCTCGATTGTTGTTAATTTTTGCATCACTATCGCTTCCTGTCTGATTAATTATTTTTCATAATGGTTTCAAATGTGCTGCGGTCCAAAGTACGTGCAATTTGTAAGACCATTTCTTTAGCTGCTGCATAATCATCAATATGAAAAACGGTTTGATGAGTATGTATATACCGAGCACAAACTCCAATCACAGCACTTGGAACGCCATTATTCATTACTTGAGCTGCTCCAGCATCTGTTCCGCCTTTTGAAACAAAATACTGGTAAGGAATATGGTTTGTTTCCGCTGTATCTAATAAAAATTCACGCATTCCTTTTAATGTGATCATTCCAGGATCTTGGATTCTAAGTAAAAAACCTTCGCCTAAATGACCATAGCTTGCTTTATCACCTGTTAAGTCATCTGCTGCTGAACAATCGACAGCGAAAAACAAATCTGGTTTGAATTGATGAACAGCTCCTTTAGTTCCCCGTAAACCTACTTCTTCTTGAACATTTGCTCCTGCAATCAACGTATTAGGCAACTCTTCGCCAGCCAATTCTTTTAAAGCTTCTATCACTACTGTTGTTCCATACCGGTTATCCCAAGCT
>DIDU01000089.1:19040-25096 GCA_002418295.1 Carnobacterium sp. UBA5792
CCGTTTCAACATCTGGCACAATTGTATCGCCAGGTCGAACACCAAAAGCTTCAGCTTCTTCTTTAGAATCAAACCCTGCATCAAAAAGAATATCGCTGATTTCGATTTTTCCAGTTTTACCGTCTTTTCCTCTCAATAAATGTGGTGGGACAGAAGAAGAAACGCACGGATAATCTCCTTTGGCTGTTTGCAAAGTAAACCGTTGAGCTGAAACTACATAAGGATTCCATCCGCCCAGAGGAACTACATTGAATAACCCTTGCTCAGTAATACGGGCTAACATAAACCCAACTTCATCCATATGAGCCGCTACCATGATTTTTGGTGCATTTTCTGCTTTGCTTTTTCGAATACCAAATATCCCGCCTAGTCCATCTTGTCTTACTTCATCAACTAAAGGAGTTAATTGCTTACGCATTTCTTCACGGACCCGATGTTCAAAACCACTGGTCCCTTGTAGTTCTGTCATTTTTTTAATCAGTTCAAATGTATTATTTTCCATTACTTATGTATTCATAAAAGTCCTTCTTACTTTTATGATCTCCTTTCTCGTGATAATTGCTTCCATTGCTATTATACCTTACTTATCCTTAAAATTTAAGATAGAAGACTTTTTTTTCAATAAGTAGTATACTAATTGGAAGACAATAAGCTGCTTGAAAGGGCGGGATAACATGATGAATATAGATAAAAAAGTAACGAGTTATACAGCAGCCAGTNNCCAGTGGTTTTTTGTTCGGTGCAGGCATAGCTTGCGGTTATTTTTTGAGCCGGTACATTCAAAAAAATAAAGCCATCAATGGCGATCATATTTTAACAGATGTAAAAAAATTATTTTTAAAAGAAGGTCCGATTGAAGGGTCTTGGATCGAATTAAAGAAAGTACCTCTTCAAAAATTTGCTCTCAAAACGGATGTTTACTACGGCGGAGTTTCCAGAATGGAAGAAGATCAATTAGTCCAATATGAGTTTATTGCCGATGCTTATTCTGGCAGTATTCTAGATATCTATCGCATTTAATGAAGTTAAAAAAGCTGAAAAGGTTTCTTTTAAGAAGCCTTTTCAGCTTTTTTACCCTCTTTTAGGAAACTTTGCCACTACTCGATAAATACGCTGACCACGGTTAGAAAATTTTTCCTCGTACTCTGTCATGATATTTCCTTCAAAATCACTTTCATGTAGATTTAACCACACTTGTTCTAAAATCATACCATATTTAGAGAAGCTAGTTAATGAGTATTCAAATAATCCTTGATTATCTGTTTTAAAATGGATTTCGCCTTCCGGGACAAGTACTTCTTCATAATTCGTTAAAAACGAAGGGTATGTTAGGCGACGCTTTTCATGTCGCTTTTTCGGCCAAGGATCTGAGAAATTTAAATAAATTTGATCTACTTCTCCTTTAGCAAAATACTGTGTTAACGAACCACCGTTCACGTGTAATAACTGCAGATTGGGTAATGCTGTTTCAATCAACTTATCTAACGCGACTACTATTACACTTTCTTGGAGTTCAACTCCAATATAATTAATGTCAGGATGTTGCTTAGCCATTTCAGTTATAAAGCGCCCTTTACCCGTTCCTACTTCTATATGAATCGGGTGAGAGTTATTAAACCGTTCATGCCATCTTCCAACCCATTCTTCAGGTGTATTGGCAATATACTGTGAATATTCAGCTATTTTAGCTGGTGCACCTGGCTTCTTTCTTAATCGCATGTTTATTCTCCTATCCTATTCCGTTTTGCTTTTCCTCAAGATCATGCTAAATAATTAGGACCCTCTTCTGAATCACGAAGAGGATCCTAATTATTATCATCTTTTGCTAATTGATGAAGCGTCTGTAATTTTAAAATGTCTTGATTCATTTCGTAAAATCGTGCTTCATGATGATGTCGTTTAGTTTGAGCTAAATAATTCATAGCAGCATACCACGTCACACGTTTGATCAGTTCGTCAGTGACTGTGACTCCGTAGTGTTCTAACCAGCCAGGCCAGTCTTCTCTTTCCACATATTGAAAAAGTAACATACTTAAATCCATTGCTGGGTCAGCTAACATAGCGGAGTCCCAGTCAACTAAGTACAATCTATTTTGATCAGATAACAACCAGTTTTTTTGGTAGATGTCCCCATGACAAACTCTTGGCGTAACAGTTTTCATCATCCCAACTTCACTTTTTAATTTAAGTAGAATGTCATTCAATAATGGGTGGATTTTTAAGTCATGCGGTAAATCATTTTCATATTCTTGAAGCAAGCGCTGAGGAGTTACTTCTTCTCCGCCTACACGCGCAAGCATTCTTCTTAATGGCTCGGAAGTATGAATACGGCTGAGTAGTTGTGCAACTTCAGGAGATGACATTTCATTGCTTTTAAGAGTTCGACCATTTAACCATTCTTGTGCTGTTAAAACATCTCCATTTCCAATACGTTTCGTCCAAATTAATCGTGGAGTAATGCCTTCAACAGAAAGCGCAGCTAAAAAAGGCGAAGAATTCCGCTTCAAAAAAAGCTTTTCCTCTGCTCTGATACCCATATATGCCTGTCCTGTATCACCACCAACTGGATGCAACTTCCATCCAGAATCAATTTCAAAATCCATACCCTATCATTCCCTGTTTTATATTCAACTGCTTTTCCCTGTAGACAAAAAAAGACAGATATCACAAAAGACATCTATCATTCTGTTCTTTTCTATTTTAGATAGAATTTTTAATTCCGTCAAGCGCATATACGTTCTTTTTTGATTATTCATTTTGAATTTGAGCCTTTTTTAAGATACATTTACTTTTTCTTATACTAAATTCCCACATCTTCTTGGTCAGCCGTAGATCATTTAAGAAAAAGAAGAAAAAAGCTACTTTAAAAGCATGCAGAAAGATAATACCTTCTGCATGCTTTTATTTTCTGAGCATTTTTAATTTAGTTACTTAGTATGTGTAGTGATTTTATCTGGANNTGATAAAGAAAGTCATGATCAACGCGATGAACGAGAAAACTCCGACTAAGAGAAAGACCGCTTGAAAACCAGCTAAGTCAGCTAATTGAGTCGATTGCAAGGCTTTAGCAGCATTACTATTTGAGGCTAATGTCATCACTACTACAAATAACGCTGTCCCCATTGATCCTGCTAGCTGGCGCTGCGTATTGAACATTGCTGAAGCATCGGGAGCCATTGTAAGAGGTACCGCATTGAATGCAGCTGTTTGCAGCGGCATTAAAGTTAAAGAAAAACCTAATGAACGGAACATTTGTAAAATCACTAGTGTTTTGATCGTTGTTTTTAAATCAACAAAACCAAATAGTAACGTTGTGGTCGTGATTAACAATAAACCGATTACGGCTAATTTCTTACCGCCGTATTTATCAAAAAGCCGACCAGTAATCGGGCTCATTACAGCAATGATAATGGATCATGGAAGTAAAACCATCCCTGAGTGCATTGGTGATAATCCCCGGATAGTTTGGAAGTAAATCGGCAATAGAATGATCGCTCCATATAAGCCCGCTGTAATAACGAAAGAAATCATTAAATTCAGACGGTATCCTCGATAGCTAAAGACTTTAAAATCCAACAATGGAGAGTCGATCTTATTACTCCTTCTAACCAGTAAAATGATGGCTGCCGCTCCAACAGCTATTGCCAGAGCTACATTTATACTGAAAAACGGATTTGAAGAAGCATTACTGAAACCAAACAACAAGCCGCCAAAACCAACTGTTGAGTAAATGACACTAAGCCAATCTAGACGTGGCCGACTTAGTTCTCCTACATTTTTCAATACAAAGAAAGCAACGATAACATCTAAAACTGCAAAGGGTAAAATAAAATAAAAAATCATGTTCCAGTGGAAGTTTTGGACTACCCAGCCGGAAAAAGTCGGACCGATAGCAGGCGCAAAATTCATTGCCAGACCGATCAGTCCCATTGCGGCTCCGCGTTTTTCAATTGGGAACATATAGAGCACAACAATCATTTGTAAAGGCAAAACAATTCCTGCTCCTACTGCTTGTATCATTCGTCCCATAATTAAAACACTATAGACTTGAGAAGTAGCTGCAACAAATGTACCAATTGAAAAAACGCTCATTGCGAAAAGGTAGAGTTGCCGAGTTGTAAAACGATTGACTAAGTAAGCTGTGATAGGCACCATGATTCCGTTAATCAACATATAAGCAGTCGTTAACCATTGTCCTTGATTTGGAGTAATCGAAAATTCTCGCATAATACTGGGCAAAGCTGTGCTCATCAAAGTTTGATTTAGAATAGTAACGAATGTTCCCATTATAATAACACCTAAAATCGAAATAATTTGTTTTAATTGCATAGGTTCTTTTTCTATCTGACTTTCCATAAAGTCACTCCCTTTTTATAATCATTTAAAAAACGCTGATTCTTGAATACCAAGAATCGCGTTTCTATAAAAATCTCATCAATTTAATTGTTTCCGATTAAATTTTGTCCGCTCAATTAATCTTACCACATTGTGCCTCTACTGCACTAGTATAGAGTTCCTGCAATCTTTTTACAACAGGTCCACATTGACCGTTACCTACTGGCACTCCATCAATTTCAATTACCGGCATGGCTTCCATGGTTGTGCTAGAAGCAAAAACCTCATCAGCCTCTTTTAATTGTTCAAGAGTGAATACTTCTTCTCTTACAGGAATTCCTGCTTTTCTAGCGACTTTTAACAAGACCAATTTTGTTATACCTGGCAAAATCAGGTTCCCGTCAGGATGAGAATAAAGCACTCCATCTTTAATTATGGATAGATTGGAAGATGAACATTCTGTTACATTTCCTTCACGGTGAAGAATTGACTCATCTTTTCCTAGTTTATGCGCCTCATGCTTAGCCATGATATTTCCTAACAAACTGATAGATTTTATATCACAATGCAACCAACGCGTATCAGGAAGAGTAATGGCAGTAATCCCTTTTTCCATTTTTTCTTTGTCTCGTGGAACAGTGGTTGTCGTTGCCGTAAATACTGGAGCAGTAACTGCCAAATCAGGATACCCATGGTTTCTGGGACTAGCAATTCCTCTAGTTACTTGTAAGTAAACATTTCCTGTAGCAAGTTGATTGACTTTTATCAATTCATGTAACAAGTTTTTTAGTTCTGGTTTTGTAAAAGGTAAAATCAAGTCAATCTTTTCTGCTCCCTTAAACAAACGATCTATGTGTTCATCTAGCGTAAAAAAAGTCCCATTGTAAGCACGAATCACTTCATAAAGACCATCAGCAAATTGATACCCTCTGTCTTCCATATCAATGACAACAGTATCTCGTTCAACAAGTTGATTATTCCAAATAACTTTCATGTTTCCGCCTCTTCCGCTTAAATTAATAATACATGTGTTAGTTTTTTATTTTTATTAGCTTTGTGAATACAAAAATCAGCTGCCTGTTCTTTTGGTTTAAAAATAACGTGTCTTTTCCATCTTCTTTATTCTTTTTGGCAGATAAAAGTAACTGAAAAAAATGCAGAATAAAAACATTAAAATAATAAAAGCTAAGCTTTTTGGTAATGTGAAAACAAATAAAGCCGCAATTCCAATACCGCAGCTTTCACCGATCAATATAACGAGAATTGTTTTTTTTATGGCTTTAAGTTTTTGATTCTGATCAACTGGATATAAGACAGTTACTGCATTATTGTCAAAATGAAAATACAATGGTGCTAATTGAAAACCAGTTAAGTATAAAAACACTACTGCTAAAAACAAATTCAGTAAGAGTGGCTTAACAAATACAGTCAATACTATTGCTATTATAGCCAATCGAAAAAAAAGTCCGCTATATTCTGTTCCGCGTATAAAAGCACGCGTATAAAGGTAGTGGAACGTATTTTTGTGCTCTTTTTTACTATTTTTCAAGAAAACATCCATGTAACGGCGCCTCTTTGTACTACTTTTTAAAGGTGGCACATCTGTAAATAAATTGATAAATTGAAAAATACGCTGAACTCGTTGGCTCTCTTGTGTAACCATTTGTTGCCATTGGTACGGTAAACCTTCAGATAAAGTCATTTCGTATCTATACCATCCA
>DIDU01000089.1:25266-29564 GCA_002418295.1 Carnobacterium sp. UBA5792
ATATCGTTTAGCTAAATGCAAATAACCTTTCAATTCTTTTTCTTTCGGAAGCAAAAAAACTGTATCCGCAGATTGGAGAAGAGTAGCTAACTTTCCAATAAAAAGCATCCCTGTAAAAACAACAACTGCTATCCACTTTGCATAATGAAAATTTTCTGGCAGACTTTTTAAAGACTCAGAATAAACGTACCCTAGTGCACCTACTAAAAATAAACAAACAATAACAAAATGATCATTCAGAACATATTTTAAATACCGCATCATTTTTTTTTGGTGTTGCGCAACTCTTTTTTTCCATAAATTATTCATCATACTTGAACATCCTCTTCTTGAGTCAACTGAAGATAGATCTCATCTAATGTAGCAAGCGGCATATCAAAGACAGCTCTTAAATCTTCTAAAGTCCCTTCAGCACGAATGACGCCTTCATGAAGCAAAACAAACCGGTCGCATTGTCTTTCGGCGGTGGCTAAAATATGCGTAGACATTAATATAGAAGCTCCCTGGCGTTTCATCTCATTCATCAATTCCAATAATGCATTGATTCCTAGCGGGTCTAGACCAACAAAAGGTTCATCAATAATATATAGACTGGGCTCAATCAAAAATGCACATAAAATCATAACTTTTTGTTTCATACCTTTAGAAAAATTGGCTGGAAACCAATCTAGCTTTTTTTCTAATCGAAATTTTTTCAGCAATTTCTCTGCCCTTGAAAAAGCAATATCTGCAGGTATATCATAAGCCATCCCTGTAATTTCAATGTGTTCCCGTAACGTTAATTCTTCATAAAGAATAGGTGTTTCAGGTATATAACCGATTTTTTTTCGATAAGCAGTAATGTTTTCTTTTAGGGTCTGCCCATCTAGTTTGATTTCTCCTTTAGACGGGTTCATTAAGCCGATAATGTGTTTGATAATCGTACTTTTTCCTGCTCCATTAAGGCCAATTAACCCAATCAGCTCTCCGTCATTTACTTCAAAAGAAACATCTTTTAAAACAGGAATTTGACTATAACCTCCTGTAACATGCGAGACTTTTAAACTCATTAACACTCTCTCCCCCTCATTTTCTTTACTTGTTTTTTATTGTACCATACTCTAATAAGAGAAGCTTTCTCGTTTTTCTGTTTGTTACCGTTTCACTTTATTTAATTTTTGTGATACATTTATTATGAAAACTTATAATCCTTAAAATGGAAAGATGAACTGATTGAATAGATTAACACATTTGCTAATTAAATCTTAATAAGAAAGAAGGGCATTCCGTGACAGATTGTATTTTTTGTAAAATTATCAATAATGAGATCCCAAGTCGTAAAGTTTATGAAGATGAAGAAGTTGTTGCCTTCCTTGATTTAACACAAGTAACGCCTGGACATACTTTAGTCGTTCCAAAAAAGCATGTAAGGGATATTTTTGAATATGATGAAGAAATGGCAACATCTGTTTTTTCTCGTATCCCTAAAATCGCACGAGCCATTGAACAGTCTAATCCAGCAATTACGGGAATGAACATTATGAGTAACAATGGATCGGTAGCGTATCAGTCTGTTTTTCATAGTCACATCCATTTGTTACCGCGCTACACTGCGAGAGATGATTTTAGTATCATGTTTGGTGATCATTCAGAGAAATACACAGCTGCTGAATTAGATGCAATTGCTGCATCAATTAAAGAAAAAATGGAGGGATAACCATGGCAAAAGAATTTTTAAAAGGACTTATTTTTGGTTCACTAGTTGGCGGAGCGTATACTTTATTGAATACTCCTCGTTCTGGTGAACAAAATAGAGAAATGCTACTAGATTATATTGATGATACTACTGTTTTAGTCGATGATGTATCAAAAAGCGTAAATGACTTAAAAGATGCTGTTTCAGTTCTTACAAATGAAGGCAAAGCTTTAGTAGAAGAGTTTACAGAAGAAGTCACTGAATCTGTAGAAGATTTTACTTACCAGGCAGAGCCTCGGATGAGACGAATTCAAGAACAAGCTGAAAAATTATCTAAAGACGTTGAAGATCTAAGTCAAGAAGTAACTTCTCAAAAGTAAATAAACAAAACGGAACCGATTGAGCAATCCGGTCCGTTTTTTTATTTATCTTTTATTATTTTATGTTTTTTTTGTGATTTTTAAAAGACTTTATTGAGGTTTGCTCGATTTTGTTTTTTTTATTTAAATGGTTGTGGTATATTAGTACTTGTGATTGGAAACATGTTGAACAGCGAAAAAACAGAAATGGATGTGTATATTTATAATGAAAAAACTTATTTTAACAACTGCAACAGTTTTAGCCGGTTTGGCAATTGCTGGTTGTGCAGACAATACAGTTGCTTCTACAACTGCTGGTAAAATTTCACAAGATGAATTATATGAAGCAATGAAAACAACTGCAGGTTCTTCTACTTTACAACAATTGATTATTAAAGACGTCTTAACCGAAAAATATGGAAAAACTGTTACAGATAAAAAAGTAAACGCGGAATATAAAAAACAAGAAGAGTCTTATGGCGGAGCAGATGTATTTAAAAATGTCCTTGCTTCATCTGGCTTCACTGATTCTTCATACAAAGACACTATTCGTTTAAACTTATTGATTGAAGCAGCTGTCAAGGACCACACTAAATTTACAGATGAAGAAATTCAAACTGCTTATGATGCGTACACACCTCCAATGACGGTTGCACATATTCTTGTTACTGATGAAGATAAAGCAAAAGATTTGATTACACAATTAAATGATGGTGCTGATTTTGCTACACTTGCAAAAGAAAATTCCACGGATACCGGTACTGCTGANNTGGTGGCGAATTGACATTTTCTACCGGAGAAATGGTGCCAGAATTTGAAGAAGCAGCTGCTAAGTTAGATGAAGGAAAAATAACAACTGAACCGGTAAAATCTGAATATGGTTACCACATCATTAAAATGGTTAAAAAACCTGAAAAAGGTTCGTTGAAAGAAGAACGTAAGACAATTGAAGACCAATTGCTCCAAGAAAAATTAGCTGATAGTGCTGGAATTCAAGAAATATTATCTACTATTATGCAAGATGCTAATGTAGTGATTAACGATGAAGACCTTTCTACTGCAATGGATGGCTATTTAAAATCAAGTGATACTTCATCAAGTACAACAGAATCAAAAGCTTCAGATTCAAAAGCTACTGACTCAAGTACTGCTGATTCTGAAAGCTCTGAAAAATAATACTAGTAACATGTAAAAGACCAACAGGAAATCGAGATCTCGATTTCCTGTTGGTCTTTTATTTTTAATCTTCATCGATTTTTTCACTTAGCTGCGGCTTATAAAATATCCGATTGTCTAAACCAAAAATACGTTCAGTAAAGGCTCCTGGCTCTGTTCTGCTTAATGTTCCATTCAACATATTGATTGTAGCATCCAAATTGTCGATCATAAATAGAATTTCTGCTTCTTTTAATTTTGGCTGGACGGGTGATCCATACTCTAATTTCCCATGGTGAGCTAAAATCATGTGTTTCAGCAAAATAACATCTTCACTCTTGTCATCAATTTTAAGTGTTTGACAAGCTTTTGTAATAACTTCATCTAGAATAACGATATGCCCGATCAAATTTCCTTCTAGCGTATATTCTGTTGAAATAGGACCAGATAATTCAATGACTTTTCCTAAATCATGTAAAATGACTCCTGAAAACAACAGGGGTTTGTTAATATCCTCATACTGATTTGCAATCGATTTTGCTATTCTCAACATTGAAATCGTATGAAAAGCTAAGCCTCCCATAAATGCATGGTGAAAACGTTTTGCAGCTGGATATTGGAAAAAATCTTTTTGATATTGATTTAAAAGATAACGTACGATTCGGTTCATATTAGCATTAGTGATTTCGAAAAGTGTTTCATTGATTTCTTCCATCATATCTTCTTTTTTTAATGGAGCTCGTTCTATGAAAAGATCAGGTGTATTGGGTTCCCCTGCTTTCGTTACCCGCACTTTGAATATTTTGATTTGAGGTTTCCCTTGATATAATTCTCTTTTCCCTGAAAGTTTTACAACATTTCCAGCAGTTAAGGCTGCGATATCTTCTTCAGAAGCATCCCAAAATTTGCCATCCATTTGTCCACTCGTATCTTGAAAAGTAAAAGCAATGAATTTCTTTCCATTTTTTGCTACTCGAATATCCGCAGCTTTAATCAATAAATACAGTTCGAAGGTTTCGTCTACATTGTATTCAAATAATTTTTTATCCATTAGGCTCCCTCGCTTTCTATTGTAATCAGTATAACATTTCTATTTGCTCTTTTCGAAA
>DIDU01000089.1:29596-47524 GCA_002418295.1 Carnobacterium sp. UBA5792
CGTCAAAAGTAAAATAAAGTACTTGTGTTGTTTCACTTACTTGCTTCATTAATTCCAGCATTTGAGTTTTACGGCTTTGATCAAAATTAACGAATCCATCATCGATCATTAATGGCAAACAAACTATATCACTTGCATTTTTAACAAAAGCAAACCGCAAAGCAACATATAACTGTTCTGCTGTTCCTTGAGACAATTCGGCTGCATCAAAAATAACTCCATCTTGCCGTTTGACTTCTATCCTATTTTCTTTTATGAAAACATTTTGATAATTATTCTTTGTCAGCATCTTAAAGAACGTTGTTGTATCTTGAATAGTTTCAGGAAATCGATTTTTCCGAGCATGCGTAAGTGCACGTTCAATTAAATCAGCAGCCACTTTATATGTTGCCCACTTATCTACCAACTCTTGTAATTCACTTTTTAAATTCGCATATTCTTGCAATAGAACAGAATAGGCACCGCCTTTTTCTAATTCCTTCATGGCTACTTCTTGTTTGATTTTTTGATTCATCTGTTGCTCTTCATTTTTCTTATACTGTTGAATCATATGTTTAGTTTTTTCAATTTGTTCTAATAAGTCTGTCTGGTCACGGTACTGCTCTAATAAAGCAATATCAGCTGATACTTGCTGTTTGAGCAACGCTAACCGATCTTTTTTCTGCTTCCATTGATCAAATAAAACAAATTTTTTCCGGAAGTCTTGTTCATCTTTCGCTTTTACAGCCTGAAACAACGACAACCGTTGTTGTTCTAATTCTCTTTGCTGATAAACGTATTTTTTAATCTGTTTTTGTCGTTCTTCTTCTTTTTCGTGTACTGCCAAAAGCTTTTGCTCCTCTGCTACAGCTTCTTGGTAGAATTGGGTAATGCCTGCTATGACAGCTGGGATATGATTCCAATCAACAAAAATGACAGACTCTAGAAACCGAGCACGTTCTTTCCATTGAGCAAGTTTTTCTGTTAATTGATTGTGTGTTTCTTCCTTTTTTTCAATAGACTGCTTCTGTTCACGCAATATGTCAAAAGGATCTGGTTGTGCAACTAAGTCACTGATAGAGAAATTTTCTGGATAATGGTTAGCTTCAATGATTTGTTTTACATTTTTTTCAACCTCTGATTTTTGCTGAGTATTTTTTTCTAATGCTTCATTTATTTGTTTTAATTCTATCATTACATGATCGAATTCTGCTAAAATACCACGCCATTGTTTTCGAAGTTCCTTTTGCTTGATGTATTCTTCATAGGTATAACCTGATTGTGTTTCTGTAGAAACAGCCTGATTTTTCTTGAATCCCCATAAAATACTCAAAACGATCATAAGTATCCCTATTATAGACAACCCGGTTCCTGAGATCCCGTTCATAAACAATCCTATAATTCCTATAATCAAGCCAATCGCCCCACTCAAAAGAGCTGGGTTAACTTGCTTTTTACTAGATCGCTTATTTAATTTATTTTCCTGTCCTTGATACAAATCAGAAGCTCGTTTATTTTTATAATAGCTTTCAGTTTCTTGAAAATGTTGGTTTTCCCATAAGTGCGGCTCTATTTTATCTAGTTGTTGGGTTAAGGAGTTCTCTTGGTAAGTTAAAAAGGCGCTTTTTTCTTCAATCATTTGGTTGTCTTGCGCTGTTTTTGACATCACCTGATAAAGCTGATGGTAATTCTTTTTTTGCTCTTCTGTTTGAGGTAACGGGAGAGTTTGTCCTACATTCAGTCCTAATTGTAACTTACTTCGTACAAACTGATTAGTTTCTGTTTGGATTTCCCGCTCAATAAACTCTTTTTCTTGCAGCGTTTCTTTGACCGTATCCATTGCAGCTATCAAGTCCTGTATGTCTTCTTTATATGCTAAATATACCTGTTGTGACTGCTTTAACTTATTTTTTTCCATTATTTGCTTAGAACGTTCTTTTTCTTGCACTATTTCCATTCTGATGTGTTCAATAGACTGATTTAGATGATTCAATTGGNNTGGATGGACAGCATTTCAGAAAAAAGTTGCCAATTTGCTGCTAAATGACTAAGTTGTTCTAACTGTTTTTCTGCTTTATCTCGTGAAACCCTAACTGCTGCAATTTCTTGTTCGTATTTTTCTTTTCGAGTATAAAGAGTTGTGTACTCATCATTTTTCGCTTTTGCTGTTCGAACTTGCTGCCTTTTTTCTTCAACTTCTCTCATTTTTTGATTGATTTCAGGAACTCTTCCAGTTTGTTTATATAATTTTCCTGCATCTGCTTGAAATTTATCGGCTACTTTTAAAAGCTGTTCATTCCCAAGCGTACCGACACTTAAAAAATAGCGGTTAAGTTTGGAGCGATTCATCTGTTGTATTCTTTGAAGTCCAAAAAGATTAAATGAAAATAAGGCTTGGTAAGTTGCTTTATCTACTCCGTAAACCATTTTTTCAAGTAACGCATCAGAGCCAGTTTCTCCATTAGCTAAGGTCACGGTGACTTCTCCATTGCCTTTCCCTTTTATGCGTTCAATTGTAGCTTCTCCATATACAGTATCGCAAACGGTAAGACGACCGCCATATTGCACACTGCTTCTTGGCTCATAACGCAATTCAGAACTTTGCTTAGTTGGAAAACCGAATAATATACTATGGATAAAAGCCATCAAAGTCGTTTTTCCTGCTTCGTTCGCTCCATAAAATATTTGCAATTGATCCACGGATTCAAATGTTTGGTTTACCCACTTTCCAAAACCATAAACCTCAATCGTTTTAATTTTCATTTTCATCACTTCCTTCAAACCCTAACAAAAATTGAACTTGTTGCTTTGCATTTTCTAAAATCTTTTCACGGTATAATTGATCTCTTGTTTCAAGTAACTCAGCTGCTTCTGCGTAATCAAAAAATGAATTGGTTAACTCATTAAAATTAGCTTCTTGTTCGATTTCTTTCAGTGCTTTTTGCCATTCTTCAGGAAAAAGTTGGACATAAGTTGTTTTCTCTTCTTTATCTGTTGTCAATTCAATTTGATATACCCATACAAATCCTGTTTCTTTTGGTATTTGTTGTAGTGCCTCTATGAGTTCGCCATTGTTTATTTTCTTTCTGACACCTTCTAATAAGGTAGTGGTATCTTTTAATGCGATGGAAAGAAAAAGGCTGTATGCTTTATTTTTCTTGTGAGTTATCGTTTCTTGAATAAGCTGGTAAACCTCATTAAGGGTTTTTAAATCTTTGATTGATAATTCAATGCGTTCCCATTGTATGGGTGCTGTCGGATAGAAAATGATCTCTTCCTTTGTATCCGTAAGTGTGACCCATTCACACCCTTTTGGTCCATTTTCTTTGCTGCTGCGTCCTTGAGTATTTCCCGAATAGATAATTGGAGGATGCTCAGATAGTTGCTGCCTTTTATGAATATGACCCAATGCCCAATAATCATACTGTTTGCTTTTCAATTCTCCAATTGAAAAAGGAGCGTAATTGCCGTGTTCTGATTCTANNCAATTTGATAATCAGCTTCTGCGAATTTTTTTGGGTATTCTGTTATCTTTCTTTCTCTGACCCAACGTTCTGTGTAGCTGAATCCTGTAAGAGCTACTCGCTCATTTCGTTTAGTCGTCAACCAATGTGTTTCCGTTTGTTCACCAAATATAGTCACATTGTCAGGCATTTTCAAATGCAACCCTTGGTTTTCTATGTAGTCATGATTCCCATGCAACAAGTACACCGGAATATGGTATTTATTCAAACGTTCCATTTCATTTCTTAAATAGGCCTGAGCTTTAACACTTCGATCGTCATTATCATAGATATCTCCTACCAGACATACAAAATCGACTTCTTTTTCAATTGCTACATCAACTAAGTTAGTCAACGCTTGAAATGTTGAGTTGTAAATGGCTTCCCAAATAAAAGAAGGCATAGACTTCAAGCCAATAAAGGGACTATCTAAATGTAAATCAGCTCCATGAATAAACTGAACCACTACTATCTTTCCTTTCTTAACTAATTATTATCATTATTCGAAGGGCACATATGTTCAGGTAGAAATATAAAAAAAGTTCACTACCATTTCACAAGTTGAGTGAACTTTTTTTATTAGCTTATCCTTGATAAATATCTTGAACAGGCTTCATAATGATACGATTTAAATCATCTATTAGAGTGCTTAATTTTTGTTCAGCTTCCATTAGATCTTTGATTATCGCATTGTCGCCAGATTTCAATGCCATTTCTTGTGCTTCTTTAATTTCTTCTTCTAATATTTCTTCTCCGGACATTTGTTTTTGTTGTAATTTCATTTGAATTTCTTGGAACTGTTGAAACACTTCATTTGCTTCAGCATTATTTTTCACTGAATCAAAAGCCGCTTTTAAATCAGCATACGCTTCAGTTGTTCTTAATTCTTGTTCAAGTTGATTAGCTGTATCATAAATATTGTTGTTCATAATCTAAATCACTCTCCTGTTATTTTTTATTCACTTATTTACTATACCATTTCCATTTAATTTTTTCCAATAAACTCTTTCTTCTTGTCCCAGTAAAACTAATGATTTTTAAACCGTTCTATCCATTTTCCGGTTTTGTCTTTTAACTGATCCAATCCATTTTTAAATTGACCGCTCCATTGGTCAATAGTGTCTTTCACCTCTTTTTTCCATTGTGGGTTTTCTTCTGCTTCAGATTGCACTAATGTTTCAGCATTCTCTGTTCCAAAAGCTGTTTGAGGTGTTTTTGGTAAGATATTTTCCATTTCCAATTTGAATAAAGGGCCTACACCTGTTGAACTTCCTGTTCCCATATAATGGTTTTCATCTGTTTCGTCAAAACCTATCCATGTTGCTACAACAATATCGGGTGTATAACCAACCGTCCATTGGTCTGTTGTTCCACCTGATTCATTGAATGTCACTTCTGTGCTTCCAGTTTTTCCTGCGATCGTATACCCGTTTGGTGCGTTATTGCTGGCAGTTCCATTGGTAAAGACTCCCATTAACATGCTGGTCATTTCTTCTGCTATTTTAGGAGAAGTAACTTTAGTTTGTTTTGGATCAGTATGGTTAACGATTACTGCACCGGTTGCATCAACGATTTTTGTAATAAAGAAACCTTCACTGCGTACTCCTTCATTTGAAAAAGTTGTGTATGCACTGGCCATCTGTAAAGGAGAAACTCCGCCGGTTGTTCCTCCTAAAGCTAATCCTAAATATTTATCTTTTTCTTGAACAGGAATCCCAAATTTTTCAACTTTTTTAATTCCTTTATTTAAGCCAATCTGATCCAACAGCCAAACTGCTGGAGCATTTAAACTTTGAGCTAAAGCTTGGTACATCGGAACTTCCCCAGCGTACGTATGGGTATAATTTTTAGGCGTATAGTTATCCGTACCATAAGAAGCTTCTTCATCTTTTAATAGAGAGTCCATTTCATAACCTGACTCGAGCGCTGGAGTATAGACGGCTAACGGCTTCATTATAGATCCTGGCTGGCGTTTGATCTGTGTAGCTCGATTAAATCCTCTAAAAGTATGTTCGCCGCGTCCTCCTATGATAGCCAAAACCCCTCCTGTTTTAGGATCCATTGCCACTGAGCCGCTTTGTAATAATGTTCCATCTGCAGCATCTTCAAACAGCCAATCGTTTGTATAAGTTTGATCCATTCTCTTTTGATAGTCTTGATTTAAAGATGTGTAGATTTTATAGCCTTTATTTAAAATTTCTTCTTCTCCAAGGCCATACTTATTGATAGCTTCTTCCACCACTGCATCAAAATAATAAGGATATTGGTAGCCATTAGTTTGCTGATAATCATCGTTCAATGTCAAAGTTTCATTTTTTGCCGCTTCACCTGCTTCAGGTGTGACACCTTCATTTTTGACCAATAAATCTAATACTACATTTCGGCGTGATAAAGCATTTTCCATATTGTCTCTTGGATTATAAGTAGTTGGTGCTTTTAACATTCCAGCAATCGTTGCCGCTTCCGATAAAGAAACTTCACTTGCCGATTTCCCAAAATACTTATGAGACGCATCTTCTACTCCCCAGACGCCGTTTCCAAAATAAGCATTATTCAAATACATTTCTAATATCTCTGATTTGGTATATTTCTTTTCGATTTCAATCGCTAAAAATAATTCTTTTAGTTTACGGATCAAGGTTTGGTCAAGTGTCAAATAAGCATTTTTAGCCAATTGCTGACTAATTGTACTTCCTCCACCGCTTATTTTTCCGCCATTTAACACAAAACAAACGGCTGAACGGCCTATTCCGATAATGTCAAACCCATTATGGTCATAAAAACNNGAAATATGATCTATTGAAACAAATGACCCTTTATGCGAATAAAGCGTTCCTGCTTCTTCACCCTCCACATCGTAAACAGTCGTTGTCTGTTCAAGGCCGGCTTTTAATGTGGATACATTTGCTGTTTTAGCAAGGTATAATAAATATACGCTGCTAACTAATGAAATAGTTAAAATAAGCAAAATTAAAATTTTAGTAAAATGATATTTTTTCCATACTCGACCTATCTGTTGTCTAGCTATCTTAAGATAGGGCTTAAGCCACTTCCAAAAGAGTTTCAATTGTTGTTTTATTTTTTCAAAAAAAGTTGGTTCATTCATTTGATTAAGACATCCTTTATATTTACTATTTAATTGTCTGCTTCTTCAGCAGTAGAAGTATATCAAAAGTTGGTTATTATCACTATCCTACTTAAGTAGGATAGTGATAATAGATAAACCAGCAGATAGTTTTTTTATTAATTAATAAAAAAAATGTTTTTTACTTTATCATTTTACCATATTAAGGTAAAGTAAACCTATAAGTCTTTTTTAAATTGCCAGCACTGGCTGTAGAGAATCATTCACACTAAAAAGACAAATATTAACTTAATCAAAATAAAAAAGAGGTGAGCATCTTTGGGACAGAANNAATACAAACAGTAACTGATCAAAGGAAAGTAAATAATGTCCATCCACTTTCTTTTGATTTGTTTTATCTTTTCCCCCTTAAGAAATTCACTGTAACAAAACGAGAATCCATTCAATCTTATTTTTACAACCTTATAAGGAGGTGAAGCTTACGTTTCGTTAACGTAAGCAGCCATTTGTCAATAACTACCGGTATGATTTTATTTTTTGTTATTTTATTTATTGCAGCTTTGTTTGTTATGTCTGAGTTTGTTCTAGTACGTATTCGTCCTTCTCGCCTAGACTTTTTAATCGAAAACGGCAATCAAAAAGCCCGACTACTAAAAACAATGACCCAAAGATTAGATACTTAATTATCGGCTACTCAGCTTGGAGTTACCGTTACGTCTCTTGCCATTGGGTGGTTAGGTAGTCCAACTTTTGGTCGTCTATTTGATTCACTTTTCTCCGACATTCGTCTCCCTGCATCTGTTTCAAAAATCACTTCTGTGGTACTCTCTTTTATAATTCTAACTTTCATTCAGGTAATAATAGGTGAATTAGTACCAAAAAATATTGCCATCAATAATACAGAAAAAATTGGGTTGCTTATTGCTAGACCTTTACAATTTTGGTTCCGCATCATGTATCCAATTGTTTTTATTCTAAATAAATTAGCTAATTCTATCTCTCATGCAATTGGAGTTCCCACTAAAAGCGAATTTGGAGAAGGTGTCTCCGAAGAAGAATTGCGGATTATTATGGGAGAAAGTTTAAAGAGCGGTGAAATCAATCGTGATGAGTTTCAATTCGTTGAAAATGTCTTTGCTTTTGATGATCGAATGAGCCGTGAAATCATGGTGCCCCGTACGGAAATGATTACTGTTTCAACGGATATGTCTTTAAAAGAGATCAGTCAGTTAGTTAGTGAAGAACGCTATACTCGTTATCCAGTAATCCAAGATGGCGATAAAGATATCATTTTAGGTACATTAAACACAAAAGAAATCTTTGCCGCTTATGTGGATGCTGTAGAAGCTAATCAGCCTGAATCATTTGATTTTTCTAATTATATTCGTCCTATTATTCGCGTCATCGAAACGATTCCTATTAAAGAATTGTTAGTAAAAATGCAAAAAGAACGGAATCAGATTGCTATTTTAGTCGATGAATATGGTGGAACCAGCGGTATGCTTTCAATGGAAGATATTGTAGAAGAAATCGTTGGAGACATCAGTGATGATTATGAAAGTATTGATGAACCCGAAATGAAGAAAATCGGCGAAAACCATTATCGTGTCAGTGCAAGAATGCTGGTTGATGAGATCAATGAACTTTTTGGTCTTTCCATTGAAGAAGAAAATGTGGATACCATTGGCGGCTGGATGCTAAATGAAAAATACGATATTGCTGAAGGCGAGACGCTTACTGCAGGTGACTATTCTTTTACCGTTATAAAATCCGGTAATAGTACTATAGAAGTCATCGATATTTTTAAACTCAATCCTGTTCAAGAAAATAATAAGCCTGAAGAAACAGAGTAACTGATTCAAAGTAAAAAGTGTAAACGCCAAGTCTGCTTTTTGGAACACGTTCTAGAATAAACATTCGGATATGCAAAAGGGGTTAGGACTGTTGTCCTAACCCCCTTTTTCTATTTCTCTTTATTTCCCCATAATTGAGCTAATTCTGTCAGCTCCGCTACGATTTGACTAATTTCTTTTTCATCTTTGTCATTTGCCCCGCTGGCTAAAGGATGTCCGCCGCCATGGTGAAGTTTTGCAATTTCATTGATGACAGGCCCTTTTGATCTTAAACGGCATCTAAAGTAGCCTTCTGGTTGTTCAACAAAAATTCCCCAAACTAAAATTCCTTCGATTGTACTNNGTTTCAGTATCGGTTACCCCAAACTGCTCCATAATTTCTTTAGTCAGCATCACTTTAGCTACCCCACTTGCTGAAACTGCAATATTTTGCAATACATAGCCGGTTAACTGGGCAACTCTTTTCGAGATTACATTCATTTGGTTGTTAACTTCAGTAGGGACAAAATCATAACCCATCAGCATAGCTGCTATTTGCATCGTATGTGCGGTAGTTGCAGGATATAAAAAACGTCCTGTATCTCCTACGATTCCAGCATACAGTAAACGAGCCGCTTCATCTGATAACGTTAACTGGTCTTGATTAGCTAAATAAAAATCAGCAATAATTTCACTGCAACTGCTGGCTTCGATGTTTACCAACAGCAAATCACCGTATGCATCGTCATTAGGGTGATGATCTATTTTAATCAGCTTGGCCCCTTGACCGTATCGTTCATCGCTGATTCTAGGACGATTTGCAGTATCTGTTACAATCACTAAGGCTCCTTGATAATCTTCATCAAGAACGGTATCCATTGTTGTCAAAAAAGCTAAGTCGCAAACTGGGCCTCCTGCTTTTAATATTTTTTTATCCGGAAAGCTTGCCTTTAGAATTTCAACAAGTCCTCCTTGTGAACCAAGTGCGTCGGGATCAGGCCGCATATGGCGATGAACAATGATCGTCTCGTGCTGCATAATAACTTCTAAAATTTCTTGATAAGGAAAATGTGCCATATAACTTACCTACTCCTTTTAATTTCTTTGCAACATTTGACAAATAACAATAGCTTTCGCAACTAAAACATTTTCCACGTAAACTTCAATGTCAAATTTTGATGAACGTCTGCCAATTTCAAAAACTTTTGGTTTTATTTCTAAAACACTCTCTAATTGAATCATTTTAAAATAATGCAAATCCATTTGCTCGATCAACGCGTTTCGTTTTTGATAGAGCAATAAAGAACGTTTTGCACAACTCGTAACAATTTCACTCAAGACACCAAAAGAAATGGTACCTACTGAATCTGTCATCTGTGGAGTGACATTGAATTTATATGCCGGAATACCTGACTCTAAATCTGCCGATTCTTTATTGCTTAATACGATTTGTTCTTCAATTTGATCAGCAATGGTGTCTCCAACTTGAGGTTGACGTTGAGCAGATTGCATAGCTTTCATCACATCTTGTCTGGAAATAATGCCCATCAACGTCATATTATCTTCTACTACAGGCATGACTTCTAATTCATCCCAAATCATCAGGTGTCCAACACTGGCTACACTCATATGAGTCTTTACAAGAGTTGGGTCTTTTGTCATCACGCGCTCGATACTTAACTGATCTGCTTTTCCAATCATATCTTTAGCTGCAACGATTCCAACTAAACGCATATTTTTACTGACAACCGGGAAACGAGTATGCCCGCTTTTTTCATTTAATTTACGATAATCCAGTACGGTGTCTTCTACGTTCAGGTACATCGTTTGTTCAAGCTTCGTATAGATATCGCCCACTAAAATAATGTCTTTTTTAATAAGTTGGTCAGTCATAGCTCGGTTGATCATAGTGGCTACAGTAAATGTATCATAAGTTGTGCTCATCAAAGGCAAGGCTAGGTCATTCGCTAATTTAACAATTTCATCACTTGTATCAAGTCCGCCAGTAACTAAANNATCATCAATGAACCTGGTGTAATATATCGGATCATGGCATTTTCCGTCATTGCCCCGATAATAAATTTATTTAATATATTGGTTAAGCCTTTCTCGCCGCCTAATATATCTCCTTCAATGATTTTTATAATTTCGCCATAACTAAGAGTCTCTATACTTTCTTTCATTTTCCGTTCAATACGGATCGTTCCTACTCTTTGGATGGTTGAAACTAGCCCACTGTTTTGCGCGTCTTTGATTGCACGATATGCTGTTCCTTCACTGACACGCAAGTTTTTAGCAATCAATCGAACAGAAATCTTTTCTCCAACGGGTAGTGTTTCTATATAAGCCAATATTTGATCGTGCTTCGTGGTCATGAATTAACCTCCAAAAATCTTTTACTTCTAAAGTTCGAAAACTTCTCCTATTTCTAAAGCTTTTCCTTGGTTCCCAGGCAGTCCTTGACAAAAAGTCTGAGGGTCTTGTTCTATCAATGGGAACGTATTGTAATGAATGGGTACAACTGTCTCAGCTTTCAAATAAGAAGCAGCTATCGTTGCATCTTCCGGTCCCATTGTGAAATTGTCTCCGATTGGCAGAAAGGCAATATCAAGCGGTCTATATGCGCCAATGAGCTGCATATCAGAAAACAGAGCTGTGTCNNGCGTTTTTCCATCTGCATGAAAAATAATACCAGCAGCTAAACCAAACGTTGTTTCTTTTCCATCTACTTCATAAGATGAACCATGGATAGCAGGAGTCATTTTGATTTCGCCAAAATCAAAACTATGTTTTCCTCCCATTTGCATCCCATGAGTTTTTAAATCTTTTGTTTTAAAGAAATCAGCTATTTCAACATTGGCTACGATTAATGCTCCTGTTCTACGAGCAATCGCTTCTGTATCGCCAATATGATCAGCATGTGCATGAGTGATGATAATGGCATCTGCTGCTACAGTTTCTGGATTTAAATCACTTTTTTGATTTCCTGTAATAAACGGGTCAATTAAAATTGTATATCCTGTATTCGTCAAAACCTGCACACATGATTGTCCATGCCACGATACCTTCATTATTAAACTCCCCTTTCATTATAACACAAGAAAAAATCTGTATTAGTATCTTTATTATACCTTTGTAAAAAATAGAATGCAATTTAGCTTGTTTATTTTTAAAATGAATTAAGACTTATGCTCATTGTCCCAAAGAGGCAAAACGATATTCTCAAATGATAAAGGATCAAGGGTTGTAACCGTTATCCCTAATAGTCTTACCCCTTTTTGAAGGTTGCCGATTTCATCCCAAATATTTTGAGTATGGAAAAACAGCTCTTCCGCATCTTGAAGATAATGCGGCAAAGTTANNCATTTTTAAAACTACAGTTTTGCCATGTTTTTGTTCTTTAAGTAAAGAACGTTCGACTTTTCTAGCCAAAAAACGCAATTCTGCTGTTACTTCATTTTCAGTAGTAAGATTCCTTCTATATGTGTTTTCCCGTCCCACAGATTTCCTTTCTCTGCTTACACGAACAGGAGAATCATCTATACCTCTAACTTTGCGGTAAAGCGAATAGCCCATTTTTCCAAAAGAATGAATCAGTTCCATTTCATTCATCTGGTATAAATCTTCTCCATTAAAAATATTTAATTCATGCATACGTTCTACCGTCTTCTTACCAACTCCATAATACTTTTCAATTGGCAGCTTTCTTAAAAAATCTAGAGCCTCTTCCGGAGGGATAACCGTGACACCAGCTGGCTTTTTATAATCAGAAGCTAATTTAGCAATGAATTTATTGTATGAAACACCTGCAGAACACGTTAAATGGACACTTTCCCAGACCTCTTTTTGAATAGCATAAGCAATATGTGTTGCACTTTTGATTCCTTTTTTATTTTCAGTTACATCTAAATAAGCTTCATCTAAGGATAATGGTTCGATCATATCGGTATACTGTTTAAAAACCTCTCTAACTTTTTTTGAAATTTCACGGTACAACTCATAGTTTCCTGGAATAAACACGCCTTTTGGACATAATTCATAGGCTTTTTGTGCGCTCATGGCAGAATGAACGCCATATGTTCGAGCAACATAATTTGCAGTAGCGACTACCCCTTTGCCATTTGTTAACTTAGGATGATTGGCAATAATAATAGGCTGTCCCTTTAATTCTGGATGTTCTCTTTCTTCGACTGAAGCGAAGAAGGCATCCATATCAATATGAATAATTTTTCTTGAAGTATCTCTGACCGGCTCATCAAATTGTACTACTCCAAATTCCACCTTCTCCACCTCCTTTTTCTCTATCATAATTATACGCGAACACACATTCCTATACAAGATTTGTTCATTTTGTCCTTTGGCACTATTTTTTTTTTAGACAAAAAAAGACATCCCTAAGGGTGTCCTTTTCTATAAAGCTTGAACATATACGCTAGAAGCTGCCTTAAAACTAATCTGAATTTGCTTATTCCCTTTTTTCATTACAATAGAACCTTCATAAGCTCCCACTTCCACAATCGTATAAACATCATTTATTTGAATCCCGATAGACACTAAATAATCTAATAATTCTTTTTCATCCGCTACTCGTTTAATCCTAACTTTTTGATTTACTGGTTGTTCAGCTAAAGTCGGTAATTGCGGCTCTTTTAAAATGCCATTTTTATCAGGAATCATTCCTCCATGAGGACATATTTTAGGATAATCTAAGTAATCTTCTAGCCGATTGGTTAATTCCACTGAAGAAACATGTTCTAATACTTCTGCTTCTGCATGGACCTCGTTCCAAGAATAACCTAAATGCTCGACTAAAAAGACTTCCCATAAACGATGTTTTCGGATAAGGGTACTAGCTTTCCGCAAACCTTCTGCCGTAAGTTGCACACCTTGATAAGGAATTCGCTCAATAAATCCTTCTTTTAATAATTTAGACATCATTTCACTGACAGATGCTGCCGAAACTGCTAATCTTTCTACAATCTCTTTATTGTTTATTTTTTTATCTGTTCCGCCAAGTTCATAAATGATTTTTAAATAGTCTTCTTTATTGGGTGTCATTCTCTTCACCTGCTTTTTATTTTTAGGCCTGCCTAACTCTATTAATTATATCTATTTTGTTTATAAAAAGCAATTCTCTCCTAATTTTTTTAAGGTTTGTCTAAAAAAAATAAAAAGAGCAGCTGAAAGCCGCTGCTCTTTTACAGAACTTATAATGTGGAATTATTCTCCTTCATACGCTTCAATAATGATTTGACGCAACTCGGTAATCAAAGGTTGTTTTGGATTAGCTGNNGCTGTTGTACATTGATCTAAGAACGCTAATTCAGCCATATGGTCAACCGTTGCATCTATTACTTCTTGTGTCACTCCTTGAGCTTTCAAACTCATTTCAATGCCGACATCTTTACCTAGTTTAACGATTTCAGCAATAAATGATTCGACTAACTCTTCAGTTGTTGTGCCTTCGAATCCCATGAAGCGAGCAATTTCAGCATAATCTTCGTCTGCACGGAAATACTCATACTTAGGAAATAAAGCATGTTTTGAAGGATCTTTCGCATTATAACGAATAACATGAGGCAGTAAGATGGCATTTGTCCGGCCATGAGGAATATTGTATTCCCCTCCTATTTTATGAGCTATCGAATGATTGATTCCTAAGAACGCATTAGCAAAAGCCATACCAGCTAAGGTAGACGCATTGTGCATTTTTTCACGTGATTCTTCATTCGCATAGGCATAAGAATCTCTTAAGTTTTCAAACACCAATTTAATCGCTTGTAAACTCAANNCATGAGTCAATACATCCATTCCCGTATCTGCCGTCACTGATTTAGGAACACTCATGACAAATTGCGGATCAATAATCGCAACATCCGGTGTTAAAGCATAATCAGCCAACGGATATTTCACGTGGGTTTCACTATCTGTGATTACCGCAAAAGGAGTAACTTCTGAACCGGTCCCAGAAGTCGTTGGAATACAAACAAATTGTGTTTTTTCTAAAGTCGGAATTTTATACGTCCGTTTCCGGATATCTAAGAATTTTTGTTTGGCCCCAAAAAATTCAGTTTCTGGTTTTTCGTAAAATAACCACATGCCTTTTGCAGCATCCATCGCCGAACCGCCGCCGATCGCAATAACTGTATCTGGCTGGAATTGGAACATAGCTTCTGTTCCTGCCATAACCGTATTGGTTGATGGGTTTGGTTCAACATTTGAAAATACTTCAATTTGTACAGAGTTCTTACGCTTATAGAGTTCATTGATAATTTTATCAGCATAACCAAATTCTACCATTCCGGGATCGCAAACCAGGAAAACTCTTTCCATATTCTCCATTTCTTGTAAATAATGAATCGAATTCTTTTCGAAGTAAATTTTTGAAGGTAATTTAAACCATTGCATATTATTTCTCCGTTTCGCAATTGTTTTGATATTCAATAAATTAATAGTGGAGACATTTTTTGATACTGAATTTTTACCATATGAGCCACAACCTAATGTTAAAGAAGGAATCATATTATTGTAGAGATCTCCTATACCACCTTGTGCTGTTGGTGAATTTACTAAAATACGGCAAGCCTTCATTTTTTCACCATATTCTCTAGCCAATTGATCGTTCATCGTATGAATGGCAGCAGAATGTCCTAACCCGCCTAGTTCCAACAGCTCCTGTGCTAATACAAACCCTTGCTCAGTCGATTCTGCTTTTAACATGGCCAATACTGGTGAAAGTTTTTCACGCGATAAAGGATAATTTTCTCCAACTCCAGCTAATTCAGCCACAATTATTTTTGTTTCTTTAGGAATTTGAATTCCTGCAAGTTCAGCGATGTTCCAAGCTGGTTGACCTACAACAGTTGGATTTACAGCTGTTTTATCTTGATTCATCACTGCTTCTTCTAATTTCTCTATTTCTTCAGGTTTTACAAAATAAACTTGATGCTTTTCAAATTCTGATTTTACTGCCCCATAAATTTCTTGATCCACAATGACAGCTTGTTCAGAAGCACAAATCATTCCATTATCAAATGATTTAGAAGCAATGATATCATTGACTGCTCGCTTGATCTTGGCAGACTTTTCAATATAGCTCGGTACATTTCCTGGTCCTACTCCTAATGCAGGTTTTCCTGTAGAATACGCTGCTTTAACCATGCCAGAACCACCAGTAGCTAACACAATAGCAATGTCAGAATGATTCATTAATGCATTCGTTGCTTCTAGTGAAGGTTGTTTTATCCATTGAATACAATCTTTAGGAGCTCCTGCTTTTACAGCGGCTTCTAAAACAATTTGTGCAGCAGCTTCTGAACAAGCTTGTGCGCTCGGATGAAAAGCGAAGATAATAGGGTTTCTTGTTTTGATGGAAATCAACGCTTTAAATAAAGNNGACTATCCCTACTGGTGTAGCGACTTCAAGTAACTGTGTTTGGTCATCATCACTGATTATTCCTACTGTCTTATTATCTTTAATTGCATTCCAAATAGATTCTGTTGAAAACATATTTTTAATACATTTGTCTTCATAAATACCGCGGCCAGTTTCTTCAACAGCCATTTTCGCCAATTTCATATGGTCATTTAATCCTGCTAAAGCCATTTGGTGGACAATGTGATCAATTTTTTCTTGATCAAAACTTTCTAATACAGCTAAAGCTGTTTTTCCTTTACGCGTCATTTCATTGATTTGAGATTGAACGGTTTCTTTTTGTACCTTCTCTTTTTTTTCATGTGTTAGTTGTTTTTCTATCGTTTTTGTAGAATCCATTTTGATTCCTCCTGTTTCTATTGTTATTAATTTCACAATATAAGCATAAACTACTTTTATAAAAAAGTAAACACATATATGAAACTTTATTTAAAATATTTATCCTTATATAAAAACCTTTAAAAACAACACTTAATCTTGTTTTTTTGTTTTAAAAAGGAAACAGCTCTTTTATTATTCAAAAAATTGTGATTTGTTAAACAAATCACAATTTTAGCATAAAAAAAAGAAAAGGCCTTTCTCCTTTTCTTTTTTGGATTAAAACAAATCAAATATTTCCATCTCTTCTAAGGAGACAGCAGGAGAAACCAGCGCTTCAATAGATGCAAAATCTAAATAATTATTTGGCGTTAAACTCATTATTTCTTGAATTTGTTGATAATAATGAGCAGGTACAGATTTTTTCCAACAAAAAGAAATCAAATAATGCCATAAATCTGCCTGAGAAATTTGTTGATATCCTAGCAATTGAAATTCTTTAATTTTTAAATTTAACCATGGCTCAATTTTCTCAAACTGAGGGATTGAATGTTCTTCCAAATCAAACACTCCTATACTCCAGAAAAGGACATCTTTGAGACTAAGACAAACTAATCATAAAAGGAAAATTTCAATTGACTCCATACCATACTTTATTCCTTTTATACATTATAAGAAAATCGATCACTTTGTTCTCAGTTTCAAGAGAAAAAACAAAAGAAAAGATAGTTTATCTTCTCTTTTGCTTATTGAATTGTTAAATTTTATTATTCTACTTCATTTGAATCTTCAGTTATTGTTTCTGTCGGTCCAACTGATGCTGCAGATGCTACATCTTTAATGCGTGCAATTGCTCGTCTTTCGAACGTCAGAAAAATGCCTTCACAATCTAACACAACTGTTTTATTGGTATCGTTAATTTCATCAACGATGCCATGTAATCCGCCGATTGTTACCACACCATCACCTTTTTTCATTGAATCCAACATATTTTTAGTTTTATC
The DNA here is from genome assembly GCA_002418295.1 of Carnobacterium sp. UBA5792. Next base: position 46,753 of record DIDU01000089.1, read on the forward strand.
AGCAGCTTTTTTTTGCGGTCTGATCATCATAAAATACATTAATACCATGATAGCAGCAAATGGTAAAATGCTTAAAATAAATTCCATTTCTTCACTCCATTCTTTTCCGGGTTGATTTCTTCTTCATTATTAACTGTACCAAAACTTAGGAGTTAGTACCACTTAATTTTTCATTAAATTTAGAAATTTCTAGCATTTGGCTTATTATAGCCATATTCTTCAAAAAAACTTTCTCTAAATTCAAGCAGATTGTCATCCATAATAGCCTGTCTAACGTTTTTCATCACATTTAATAAGAAATAAAGATTATGGTAACTGGTTAAACGCAACCCAAAAGTCTCATCTGTTTTAATCAAATGCCGGATGTAAGCACGTGAGTAATTTTTACAGGTATAACAATTACATTTTGCATCAAGAGGACCAAAGTCACGCTCATATTTTGCATTTTTAATGACGACTCGTCCTTGGCTCGTCATACACGTTCCATTACGCGCAATCCGAGTCGGCAGCACACAATCAAACATGTCTACTCCGCGTATCACTCCATCAATCAATGAATCAGCTGTCCCTACTCCCATTAAGTAACGGGGTTTGTTTTCTGGGATCAATGGTGTCGTGTATTCAAGAACTTCATTCATCAAGTGTTTAGGTTCTCCAACAGATAATCCACCGATTGAATATCCAGGAAAATCCATTGAAATCAAATCTTTCGCACTTTGTTCACGTAATTCTTTATATCCTGCTCCTTGAATAATGCCAAACAAGCCTTGTT
>DIDU01000224.1:0-1827 GCA_002418295.1 Carnobacterium sp. UBA5792
ATCGTCTATAATGGTTACCTTAACTGTGAATTCTGCTGGATCGTAATCAACTCCACCTTGATCCCCAACTACTTCACGAATCGTATAGGTATATTCGCCTGCCGTTTCATAACTTATTGCTTTAAAGTTGATGTCGCCTTGAGCATTATTTTTTACTGTCTGAACGACATTTTTTTCAGCATCTACTAATTCAAAGGCAAATTGGTCTGTTGCTAATTCTTGTCCTTGAAGTATCTTTTTAGCCTTAAACGTAACACTTGTCGGATCGGCTTTATACGTATTTGTAAATTTAGGAATATTGTTCTTTTCATCATAGGATACAGCCGGAATTAGTTTTCCGTCTTTATCGTTTGCTACCGTAACGGTTACGTTACGTGGCTCAAGATCATACGTTACGCCATGTAGTTTACCTTCTACTTCACGGATTTGGTACTGATACGTACCTATTTCANNTATTTCTGTATAAGATAATTCTTTAAAAGTGATCTTCCCTTTCGAATCATTTGATTGTGTATCGATTACTTTTCCATCTTTTAATAATTCAAAAGTAAATTGACCTTCTTCTAATGACTTATTGCCTTCTAATAACTTAAGTGCCTCTAAGATCACTGATACAGGTTCATATTCATTGATGATGGTTAACTCATTACCTGCTGCTGATGCATGTCCATTTTCAGCTGATTTCCAATTTGAATTTGTTAGGGTAGCTGTATAGCCATCACCAGTTTTAGCATAGCCGATCATAAAGTAAATTGGTTTTTCAAGTTTCTTGAAACCGTCTGGCGCTTTTGTCTCAGTCAGAATATAACGACCTGCACGAATATCACCAGAGATATAAACCCCTTTTTCATTTGTTACAATTTCTGCATCAATTAAGGAGCTAACATTATTGATGTTGACACTTTCAAGCATAAATTCAGCGCCTTCCAGTGATACACCATCTGAATTTTGCTTAGTCAATTCAAATTGGACTGTTCGACCGCTGCCGCCGCCGCCATAGAACCATTGTTGAGAACTAGTTTCACTTACTTGCTTATCGATTGAACGTTTCTCTTGACCGCCAAGTAATTCAATCGTATTGGTTACTTTATACGACCCAATTAAATGGTCATCAAGACGTGTAGAGTACGATAAATGAATAGGAGTTGTAAGATTTTTATTGAATTCGATAGTAAAGCTGCGATTATTCTCAGCAAAAGTTAAGGTGTAGAGATTAGATGAAATTTCAATTCCCTTAGCATTTGTTAGTTTAAGTGTATCTTTCACATATGTTGAGTTATCAATCAAAGTATCTACGATTTTTGCATTATTGATGGTTAACCCAAGTGGATTTACAACCGCTGTCCAGTCACCATTTTCAGTTTCTGGATTCTGAGTACCTGTTTTTGATGAACGATTATTTGTTCCATCATAAAAATAATTAATAAAAGCACGTGCATCGTCAGTCTGCTCAAGTTTAGTTCCCGGCTGGTTGGTTAGCTTTGTATAATTATTGTATTGGTTAATATTAGTAGGATCTTCTGACGGGTATTTTACTATCTCAGTTTGATAACTAATAGTGTATTGATAAGGTCCATCCGGGAACTCAATTTTAAAGTCGTTATCATTCGCAGTGATTCCAACTAACTTTTCTAATGGAACTCCATCAGCACGCGTTACAACAATGGAATCAGCAATCAATCGTTGATCTGCAGGAATCTTATCCTCAAGCAGCGCATTCACTAAGTTCACATGTTGGCTCGTCTTATTATCATTAGCATAGATTTCCCAATGGATTCTATTCGGTTTTGCTGCTTTATCAATACTTAAAGCTTTTTTACTTACGCT
>DIDU01000224.1:1858-2031 GCA_002418295.1 Carnobacterium sp. UBA5792
TCCGCCTGTATACTCGATACTTGCTGTGTTCTTGATAACACTTTGCTCTTCTTCTGGAGAAAGCGAAGTCGTATACGTTAGTTGATACGACACAGCTTCAAGCTTTTTAGCAGAAACTGTAAACTCGCCATCTTCAGGGTCAGAAATCTTAAAATCACTAGTTACATCAGTGT
>DIDU01000224.1:2230-2480 GCA_002418295.1 Carnobacterium sp. UBA5792
ATCTCTTTTTCCAACCGATGCTTTAGCCTCTTCAGAACCGCCTTGCCAGTTCAACGTTGCTAAATTAGCTTGTGGTTCATTTTTCGAATCATCTGCAGTTGTACGGTAAGTGATCACGTAACGAGCACGAGTATTTTTGTTTATGTTAATTGTAAAACCATTATCCGTCTTATTAAATACATAATCAGAATCAGCAACTGTTTCGTTGTTTTCTGTCATCTTTAATGAGTTTTCTATATAGTTGTAATTT
>DIDU01000224.1:2536-5278 GCA_002418295.1 Carnobacterium sp. UBA5792
GTAACCCGGTTTCTTCATTTAATACATATTTACCAGATTTTTTAATTCCTGCTTTAGGTCCTTTTTGACTGAAGTCAACAATTTGACCAATGCCTTCCCCATTTCCTTTATCAAAAACCAGTTCGGCATTATTGGCAAGTTCTTTTTGCTGCATACCAGCTGTTGTATAGTAAGTTCGATATACAAATGTATACTCGTATGGGCCAGCATCTGCGATCTGCAGTTCAAATCCAGTACGGCCATCTTTATGTGTGTATTCTTTGATAGTAAAGTTATCAACTGCTTTACCATCACGTTTTAACTCAAATAAATTTGAATTACTTACATCAAAGTCTAAATAGATTGAATCAAATACATCTTTAATATTGATAGATGGGACATCAATTTTTTGAGAATTCATCGTAATCGTCCATTCAATATATGGATGTCCATTCTCATCGATATGCTGTTCTCCAATTTTTCCACCTGTTGGAATGGTATTCACGTTAACAGTTGCATCGTCCTTATTTCCTATACTATCTGAAATGGTGTTGACAATATCTACGTTTAAACCAATTGGCACAGATGATGAAAATGTAATAAGGTAAGCTTTCCCTTTTGCATCAAGATTCGGAAGAATAACATTCCCATTTTCATCTACTTCTGGAATAATATCGATTGGTGTATCACTCTTGGAAATAATATTTCCATCTATATCGGTTACAACTTCATAAATCTTAATTGTCTCAAGCAATACCTTACCGTGTGTTAATTCATCAGTCAGACTAACCATTCCAATTTCTTCTTTACCGAAATTGTATTCGACTTGCCAATCAACAATATTCGGTTGTCCTTCCTGGATGCTGCCATTTTTAGTAATAACTGGAACATCTCCAGACCAAGTACCTTTAAAACTATCTTTTACATTTGTTTCTTTTCCATCTAAAACAATACGGGCGCTATTATTAATAGTATGCATTCCGCCGCCATCCGGACGCGTAATACGCGTTGTATACTTAATTTCATAAGCATCTTCAATAGCACCTAGATTTAATTCAAAACCATTTTCAGTGAGTACAGGAACAACATCTACTTTTTTACGATCGGTAATTACATTGTTATAATCCCGTACCAGTTGATAAACACTAAAGCTGTCTTTATCGATTTCTAAATGGTCACCTAAGTTATCGATAACAGTCGCATTTTTATGTTTTTCCATTGAATCGTTTGCGATAACAGTCCAATCGATATGAGTAGGGTTTTTGCTATTTTCTTGTTTGTTTTCTTTCTCATCTAAGACATATGGTTTACCAGCAGTCTTTTTATCTTCACCTGCGTATTCTTGTTTTTTTGCCCGAAGGATTGCTGTGAAAGAATTACCTTCACTATATGGCACGTTAACAATAACTTCCTTTTCCGTTTCAAATATTTCCGTATCAAATGAACCAGATATGTTTACAAACATCTCGACATTATCATAGACATTAACATTGTCATTAAAGGTAATGATTATTTGTCCATCAGCAATAGCATAACTAGCAANNTTTAGGTAACTGAATTGTATAGGTATCACCTGCATTAATATGTAAATCATCTGGCTTAGTGATTCCATAAGATAAGCTAATAGCATTCATATCGTTCAAGTCAAGTTCTAAGTTAGCACCATTGTCTATCTTGATGTTTTCTCCACTTTTTGTAGTAACAGAAAAACTAAAACTTGAGATAAGATTCTCCTTTTGTTCTACTGCAGCACGGGTTTTAGCTGTTACAGCTGTTTCTTCAGTACTGTCTGTCTTTTCTTCCACAGGGGGACTATTATTATGGACAGTCTCTGGTTCTTTATTTGTTACGACCTTATCTTCTGGAGTTGCTTTTTCGTCTTCAGCAGCTTCTCCTCCTTCGATAATAGGCTTGGCTAACTCAACTTCTGCACTATTTACTTCATCTGTGCCTACAACATTTTGAATGTCTTCAGTTACTGGTTCAGCAGACTCAACTTGACTTGTCTCTTTCGACTCATCTGCAGTTATTTCTGAAACAGCATAAATAGTTTGTGGAGTTAAAACCGTATTTAATAGCATCATCGAAGTGAGAATTATGTTAATATACTTATTTTTCTTCACTTTCATTACTCCTTTTCTTTAATTTTTATCAATCCAACGTTTTCTTTAATTTACAACTATCCTGAATTGCTTATCCTTCTTAAATTCTTTCTTTTAAAAAAAAGTACCTTAGAAACAAAAAAATTTAAATTTAAAACNNGCCAAATGAACATTTGATAAAAAAAGCTGAAGGATAACTTAAAGTAAACAGCTCGACCTCATCTAATAATCGAACCCATTTTTTGCATACTTCTTCTTAAATTACTTTGCCTCCCCTTCTTGTTTCCTTTATAATAAAACCATGTTAAATAACACATATTTCAATATAATGTGTTACTTAATTTTTATCAAAGCCATAAATTGCCTAGCTTAAGGCAAATTATGGTTATTTACTATATTTATGTAAGCAAATTGGGCTTTTACAAAAAAACATACACAAAATTAATATGAATAGCTTCTAATCAATTTCAAAAAAAGAGTTTATTTTAACCAATAACATCTTTGGTATTTACTACATACGTGGAGGGACTACATATGCGCGATATCTTGGAAAAATATGAACAAAGAAAACTTGAACTGTTTGAAACACTTTATTTTTGTGAAGATTGGATGACTATCCCTACTCTTGCTAAAAAATTACTGTGCTCCGAAAGAACAGTAA
>DIDU01000224.1:5285-10517 GCA_002418295.1 Carnobacterium sp. UBA5792
TCATTAAAAGAATCTTTACCAGATGAGTATCTTCAAACATCTCATAGAGGTATTCGTTTATTTTTACCGACACATATCAGTATTGAGATGATTTACCGTTCGGTATTAAAAGAGAGTGCTAATTTCAATTTACTGGAGAGTTTGTTCCATGACGAAACCAAAACTCTCGAGGAAATGGCTGACTTTTTATATACCAGTCCTACTACATTAATAAGAGCCATAAAAAAAATAAATCTTGCGTTAAACGACTATTCGCTTCAAATCCAAACAAATCCTTGTCAATTGATTGGACCGGAAGCGAACATCCGCTCTTTTTATATTTGTTATTTTATGGAGAGCTACACTCATTTCGAATGGCCTTATCCTACTATTGATCAAAAAGTATTTGATAATTTTTTGATCTTAGCTGCAAAATTTGTGCATTTCCAATGGAATTTTTCAGATTTTGAACGAGTAAAACATTGGATTGCTGTTAGCTTGATTCGTACTCAAAAAGGACATTATGTTGAGATTAAACAAAACGATCTAACGAAATATATCCCTGATCTATCAAAGTTTCATTTCATTTTAAAACCGCTTGAGAAAAAAATGAATATTTCTTTTCGACCTCAGTTTATTGAGCAAGTTTTTGCTGTCTTTTTAAATAATAGTTATGTCTTTACTTAGGATCAGTTAATCAAAGAATCAGAAACAGACCCTGAACTGAAGAAGTCAGTTGATCTCTTGTCTGGCTTATTAGATACTCTATCTAAACAAGTGGGCATTCCTATTCCCAATAAAGAACATCTTTTATTAGATCTTTATAATCTGACTAAGATGGTTTCTAGGCCAAATAACCACATACGAAAAGTGACATATATCCTTTTTGACCAAAAAGAATTTTTTGTCCATTCACTGGAAGAAGATATTCCTGACTTTGTTCGTTTAGCAAAAAAACAGATAAATACTTATAAGAAAAAGATGGACTTGATTTTTAGTAAACATTCAGTAGATGAGTTGGTTTATACACTGATCATTCATTGGGAGAATCTATTTATCGAATTACATAAACAACGCAAAAAAGCAAAGGTACTGATTATCAGTACCTATGACTTGGAACATGCACAATTGATACGCGATGTTATCGATATTCATTACCATGACAATGTTACGTCAGAGATCTATTTGGAACCTCGGCTATCATTAAAGCAACTCAAAAAAATGGAGTACGATGTTTTAATTACTACTACTTCTTTTGAGCCTATCCAAGATAAAAAAATCATTTGCATTCAAAATATACCGACAGAAAAAAACTTAAGGGAAATCAAGTTAGCGATTGATGAGGTAAGAAAATCGGGTCAGCTGCTTCGAAGCTGAAAAAAGTAACTTAAAGAAGAAGTTAGAGAAAAAATTGATAAAATAATATTGCTTTAAAACATTAATAAGAATGTAGTCTTACATGTTGAATTCGCTTTAGAGTTTTTAAGAACAGCTACAACTAAAACCAAAAGAAGCTTATACCGATAAACTTTTGGTATAAGCTTCTTTTTTTCTTTTAAAATCAATTTTTAAATCCATCAGTTGGCTTAGGTTCAAATAAATCGGCTATTTTTTTGCCGTCTTCATTAAATATCTTGATCGCTTGTTCAGTTAACTCTTTATTCAGCATCCGTTCAACGATGTCAGGAGATACGGTTGCTGTATGTGCCCCAGCTATCAATGAATCAATTACTTGATTCGAATTTTTAAAGCTGGCAGCCATGATTTCAGTTTTTAAATTTCGTTCATCAATAAATTTCCGCATTTTTGTAATAGAAGCATAGGGATCGATACTATTATTCGACATACGGTTAACGTATGGAGCTATATAGTCGCATCCAGCTAACGAGCTGAGAATTCCTTGGTCGGCAGAATAAATAGCGGTACCTAAAACAATTTGATTAGGAAAGTCTTTTTTTATTTCTCTAATGATTCTTATTCCTATCTTATTTATAGGAACTTTTATCCCAACTCGTTGAATGATTCTCAGTTTTTGGATTTCTCTAAAATCATGATACAATTCTTCAAATGTATCACCGACTAATTGCACAAAAACTTTTTTTGCTCCATTCTCAACAATCTTAGTCAATTGAATAAAGCGCTCCTCTTCCTCTTTCAATAGAATTGTTGGATTTGTTGTCACTCCTTTAAAAATACCTAGTTTCATTGTTTCTAAGATAACCGTTAATTCTCCCGTATCTAAAAACATATCTTTCCTCCTTAATCAGCAAACTAGTTCATTTTGTTTATAGCAAGTTGCTTATCTTGAAAATAATCGTATTCTTTAAACAATTTTAATAATTCATCTAAATCATAAACTATTCTGTCTGGTCTAACCATATGCTCTTCAAATTTATTAAAGCGGTTATTCAGCCAAATAACTGTCCAACCCGCATTTTTTCCACCAACAATATCATTTCTATAAGAATCGCCAATAAATATTGGTTTCTCTTTTCCTATTCTTAACTTATGTTCGACAAATTCAAAAGCTTTTTTATCTGGTTTTGCACAGGCCATTGATCCAGATATAAAGATGTGATTTGCCGAAATCCATTTTGATAGACCTAACCGGCTTATTTTATTTTGTTGATGTACTAGCGGTCCATTTGTCAGCAAAACCAGCTTATGATTCTTCTCAGATAGTTTGTTCAATAAAACTTTCACCTCTGGGTAAAGGGTAATTTTTTGCTGTTCTTGCTGATAAACCTTTTGAAAATGGGTAGCTTGTTCTTTGTTTAATGAAATATCGAATTTAATACAAGCATATTGTATTCGAATAATTTGCATCTCTAATTTTGACATTTCACCAGTTTCACTTTGCTCAAATAACTCTTCGCTTTTCATTCTGCTTAACTGATAAATTCTTGCCATCTTTTCAGGTGATACCTTTTGTATGGTATGATAAAATGCTGTCTTAAATGGTATTAATTGGTCATAGAGTGTATCGTCTACGTCAAAAACTATTGTTGCCATTTTTCACATTCCTTTACTAAAAATCTAACGTTCTAATATAGCAAATAACCTTACCATATTGGATTGATAAGGTTATTTACATATTCTTTGCTATTAGTTGATATACTGCTTATTCAGTCTAAACAAAATGAACAACTTTATTCTTTTCTTTTTTCCGAATTAGTTCCTTGGACTGATAAAAAATATTTTCAACAGTCAGACCGTACTGCTCTTTCAAATAAGCCGCTTTCCCAACTTGCCCAAATTGTTCTCGGACTCCTATCCGGTATTGCAAAGTAGGCTTTTCTTCAGACAGTACTTCTGCTACGGCACTTCCTAGCCCTCCAATAACATTATGGTTTTCAGCTGTGATAACTGCTCCTGTTTCTGCTGCTTGGAGAATAGCTTTTCGATCAACAGGCTTGAGGCAATACAAATCAATGACTGTGGCTTCAATTCCTTCAGCAGCTAATTCATTAGCTGCTAGCATCGCATCCGCAACCATTATTCCCGTAGCTAAAATGCTAACATCTTTGCCTTCTCTTAATAGTTTAGAACCTGTTTCAAATACATCTTCCTCATTATATAACTTGATCGCCTGTTTACGAATTGTCCGGATATAACTAAAGCCATCGTGTTTATAAGCTTGTTTTAAAATAGCTTTTAACATTGTAGCATCACTGACTTCATAAACAGTCGCTTTGGGAATAGCCCGCATCAATGCTAAATCTTCAAAAGGCATATGCGTCCCTCCGTTTGCTTCAGCTGTTACACCGGCATCAGAGCCTAATATAACTGCACTCAATTGAGCATAATTCAATGAAACAAACACTTGATCAAATACTCTCCGACTAGCAAAAGGACCAAAAGTATGAATAAAAGGCTTAAATCCTGCTACAGCAAGACCAGCTGCGCTTCCAACTTCTTCGGCTTCCATAATTCCTACATTAATCAAACGCTCCCCTAGTATGTCCTTGATTTTACTAGTAGTGATGGCACTGGATAAATCAGCTTCTAACGCAACAACTTTCTCATCCTCTTCAGCACATTCAATTAGAAAGTCCGCATAAGTTTTACGCATTTCAATCGAATCTAATTCGGCTACAAATTCTTTCATTAGACAGTCACTCCTAACTCTTCTCCAATTTGTTGAATAGCTGTTCGAATGGCTTCATTCGTGTCATCATCCGGACGCAAATGGTGGTTATCTATCATGTTTTCAATATACGTTACGCCTTGGCCTTTAATTGTATCCAATACAATGACCGATGGTTTCCCTTTTAATTCTTTAGCAGCAGTTATCGCTTCAGAAATAGCTTGAACTGAATTGCCATCAACTCGAATTGCGTGAAAACCAAATGCTGAAAATTTATCGACAAAATCAAATGGATTGCTAATATCTGCCGTGTAGCCATCCAATTGTTTCTTATTGTCATCAACAAACACAATTAAATGATCTAGTTTTTGATGTGCCGCCATTTGAATAGCTTCCCAACACTGGCCTTCGTTCAATTCGCCATCGCCAACAATGGTGTACGTATAATTATTTCGCTTTGCAATTCTGTTTCCTAATGCAATACCAGTAGCAGCAGAAATTCCTTGCCCTAAAGAACCTGTTGTCATATCGACACCTGGTGTTTTATTGCGGTCCGGGTGCGAAGGAAGACTAGTTCCGTTTTGGTTCAACGTATACAGCCACTCTTCAGGAAAGTACCCCTTTAAAAAGAGTGTCGCGTATAAACTTGGACCGCCGTGTCCTTTTGACAATACAAAGTAGTCGCGCTCAGGATCATCTTTTATTTCTGGACTGGCATTAAGATGTTTACCGTAGATAACAGCCAACGCCTCAACAATTGAAAGACTTCCACCGTAATGTCCATACCCCATATAGTTTAATTCTTTTAATGTATAGTATCGGATTTCTTTAGCAAAGCGTTCCATTTGCTCTACATTCATTCACTACTCCTCCTCTATTTGTCAAAATGATTAATTGATTTCAGCTGTTTCTTTTTTCTTTTTACTAAATACAGTCAGACCGACCATAATAACCAATACTGCAGCAATTCCAACAATTACAGCAGTTTGTCCACCATAATTACCTAGGGTTCCAAGGAACAATCCGGATACAGCAAAGTCAGCATCTGAGAAAGTAGAGCCCGCAAAACCAAGATCGCCTAAAACAGGAATCAACAATACAGGTAAAAAGCTGATTAGCATTCCTTGAACAAATGAACCAATGATAGATCCACGAAGTCCACCTAA